>NZ_JBHVST010000001.1:0-325129 GCF_042885015.1 Streptomyces sp. NPDC058086
GCGGAGTCGAGAGCTTGGGGGAGCGTGCTCTCGGCGTGCCGGGCACAGGCCCTCGTACTGGACGTACTTGGGTCTGTGCCCGGTGCGGCGAGAGTACGTGCATGACGTCGCAGGGCAGACGGGAATGTGACGACAGGGCCTAGCGGCGCGAGGAGCTGCGCGGCCCCCGGTTCACACTGAGCCCGTCCCGGCAGCGGACGCGGAGACAGGCCGTCAGCCGCCGACGGGGCCGGTGTAGGTGCCGGGGTGGGTGGCGCCGTCCTGGAGCAGGACGCTGCCGCCGGGCCAGGCCAGGGTGGTCGAGGTGGTCTCGTTCGGCGGGGTGACGACGACCGAGGTGGCCTTGAACTCGGTGCCGCTGCCCTGGTTCCACGGCAGGAAGGTGATGGTGAACGTCGTGCTGCTGCCCGCGGCCAGGGTGACCTTCTTGGGCGTCGCGCCGCTGCGGGTCAGCGACCAGCTGCCGCCGGAGGACTTCAGGTCGACCCCGGGGAAGCCCTGGATGGTGCACGCGGCGGACGTCTTGTTCTTCAGCACCACGGCCAGCTGCTGCTGGTCGTCCGAGCTGCTGACCTTGCCGTCGCCGGCGCCGAACGAGAAGCCCAGCCCGGCGGTGTGGCAGCGGCTCGCGCCGGTGCCGCCACTGCCGCCACTGCTGCCGGTGCCGGTGCCGCCGGTGCTGGTGCCCGTACCGCCGCCGCCCGTGCTGCTGCCCGCGCCCTTGGTGGCATCCGCGTTCTGGGCCGGGGTGCCGCCGGCCGCAGTGGCCGAGGACGAGGACGTCGGTGTGGACGACTGGTCGCCCGAGGCGTCGTTGCCGCTGCCGTTCCCGCAGGCGGTGAGCGTCAGGGCCAGCGCGGACGTGGCGGCGAGTGCGGTGGCGGCGTGGAACAGGCGCATGGTGGTTCTTCTCCGTTGCATGAGGGGCGCTGACGGGCGCCGTGATGATCACCACAGTACGGGGAGATCATCAACAGCCCTGTAACAGAGGCGTCTTGACCTGGCGTCAGCCATTCAGAAGGCTCTCGGGGCACTCGCCAGGTTCCGGGGACCGCGTGCGACCGCCGACGCCCCCGCCCCTCCACCTGCGCCCCCGCCCCCGGTCGGGGGACCACCGTTGTCCGGGACCTCAGGCCATCGCCTCCACGATCCCGTCCCACAACCGGACCCTCGCCTCAAGGGCCAGCGTCGCCGTCTCGACCGCCTCCTGCCAGCGCGTGTCGTCCGTGCCGCAGAGGTCGGCCACCATCTGCATGGCCATGGGGGTGTGTTCCTCGCCGTCGACCTCGATATGTCGGGCCAGGTAGTCACAGAAGAGCGGGAAGCGGTCGGTGCCCTCCTTCTTGATGACCTGGTCGAACATGTCGGGGATGAGGTCCTCCCGGGAGAAGGCGAACGCGG
Source organism: Streptomyces sp. NPDC058086 (assembly GCF_042885015.1). Lineage (NCBI taxonomy): Bacteria > Bacillati > Actinomycetota > Actinomycetes > Kitasatosporales > Streptomycetaceae > Streptomyces > Streptomyces sp. NPDC058086. Next base: position 1,402 of record NZ_JBHVST010000001.1, read on the forward strand.
CCGCCCGGCAGTGCAGGGGCCGGTCCGAGATGACCTCGAAGGTGGTGCGGACGAACTCGGCGGCGGGGCCGGGGACTTGGGCGACCCGGAGTGCCGAGGGCACGTCGTGGCCCTCGGCGATCAGAGCGAGGAAGGTGTCGATCCTGGTCGCGTCGGCGTCCGCCTCGGTCATGCCCGCGCGGTACAGCTCGAAGTGACTGGTGAAGCCGCCGTTCAGTTCGTCGCTCTCCTCGACCAGGACGATGTCGTTGATCAGGCGCCGGCCGACCTCCGTGCCGCGCGGCACCCAGGGGACGTCGACGCAGGTCAGTTCGCGTTGAAGGGACTTCAGGAGCGACATGAAGTCCCATACCGCGAACACATGGTGCGCCATGAACGTCGCCATGTCCTCCCGGCTGCTTATCCGCTGGTAAATCGGGTGGGTGGTGACCTCTTTCCGAGCGGGTTCGATCACGGAACGCGCCCGTTCGATTCCCTCGTGGTTCATATTCCAGTCGTACCTGGACATGGGATCTCCTTCTTGGGGACAGATGGGGGCAGATGAGGGGGCCGACTTTGCGGCGGATGGCGATCGTGCAGCTTTATCGACGGACCCCGCAAGCACTTTCGGAAATTACGGGGGAGTTACCAGGCGTATCGATCGACAGAAGATGTCAAGATAACCGAAAGGTAAACAAAAGGTCACGATCCGGACACTCGAAAAACTTCGTTGAAGATTTGAACGCGCTGTATGCGCTTTCCGTACTCGGTAGCGTGACCAGGAATCCCGTAACCGTCACCGTGGCGTATCACGTGATCCCGGGCCGCGAGACCGACTTCCACTCCTGGGGGTGGGCCGTGCTGCGGGCGAGCTCGCGCGAACCGGGCTTCCTGGGGGGTGGTGTACTTGCCGACGGAGAGGCGGAGTGGCATGTGGTCTACCGCTTCGACAGCGAGGGGTCGGCCCTGGCCTGGGAAGACTCGATCATCCGGGCGCAATGGGCCACCCGGGCGGACCCGTTCGCCCGGGAGACGGGCCGGCGGAGCGTGCGGGGCTCCAAGAGCTGGTTCGACGCCCAGACCGGCGCGCCGAAACCGCCGGCCGCACCGCTCCCACCCGCGAAATGGAAGCTTTGGTTCGTGAATATGAGCGCGGTCTTCCCACCGGTTCTCTTATTCAATCTGCTCGTGATTCCGTATCTCGGCGGTCTCAACCCACTGATCCGTACGCTGCTGCTGTGTCTGTGTGTGACGGCCCTCGTCACCTGGATTCTCATGCCGCGACTTCAGCGATTCTTCAAGAAATGGCTGTACCCACCGCTCCAGGCGCTCCGCGGACGTCACAAAAGACGGACCGCGTAGGCCCGAGAACGATCAAAGGGAGGTGGGCGGGTGAAGACCCTGCTCATCGACAATTACGACTCGTACACGTACAACCTGTTCCAGCTGATCGCCGAGGTCAACGGCGAGGAGCCGGTGGTGATCCTCAACGACGCCGCCCCCGACGGAACAGGCGGAAGAATTCCGGATCTCTCGGAATTCGACAATGTGGTGGTGTCGCCCGGACCGGGGCACCCGGCCGAATCCCGTGACTTCGGGATCAGCGCCAGAGTGCTCGCGGAGTCCACGATCCCGGTGCTCGGTGTCTGCCTGGGCCACCAGGGCATCGCGCTCGGGGAGCGGGGCCGGGTACTGCCCGCCCCGGAGCCCCGGCACGGGCATCTGTCGAGAATCCGGCACGACGAGCGGGACCTGTTCCAGGGGCTGCCTCAGCACTTCGCCGCGATCCGCTACCACTCGCTGTCCGTGCGCGAGCCGCTGCCCGAGACGCTGGAAGCCACGGCCTGGTCCGAGGACGGCGTCCTGATGGGACTGCGGCACCGCACCCGGCCACTGTGGGGCGTGCAGTTCCACCCGGAGTCCGTCCTCACCGAGTACGGCCACCGGATGCTCGTGAACTTCCGCAACCTCACCGCGCAACGCGCCCGCAAGACCCGTACGAAGAACACCGCGGTCACCCCGTCCGCGGCGGCCATCCCCGCCCCGGCCGCGCCCTCCCGCCCCACGCGGACCGTCCGCCCCGCCCACCGGCTGCACACCCGCCGCATCGCCACCGCCATCGACGCGGAGGCCGCCTTCACCCGGATGTACGCCACCTCCCCGCGGGCGTTCTGGCTGGACAGCGCGCGGGTCGAGGAGGGGCGGTCGCGGTTCTCGTTCTTCGGTGACGGCTCCGGGCCGCTGTCGGAGTTCGTCCGGTACGACGTCACGACCGGCCGCTGCGAGATCGAGCGGGCCGGACGGCCGCCGCGCAAGGTCCGGGCGAGCGTCTTCGACTACCTCAAGCGGCAGTTGGCGAACCGGCGCGTGGACGCCACCGGGCTGCCCTTCGACTTCACCGGCGGATACGTCGGCTACTTCGGGTACGAGACCAAGGCCGACTGCGGCTCCCCGAACCGCCACCGGGCCGAAACCCCCGACGCCTGCTGGCTGTTCGCCGACCGGCTGATCGCGGTGGACCACCAGGAGGGCTTCACCTACGCCGTCTGTGTGGCCGAGGACACCCCCCAGGCCACCCGGGAGGCCACCGACTGGCTCGACGGCGCACTCGCCCAGCTCACCTTCGTCGGCGCCGACCCGCAGCCGTTACCGCCCGCCCCCGTGTCGGCCGAGCCCGACCTCGGCGCCGCCGAGCCGTGGCTCGTCCGCGACCGCGCCACCTACCTCGCGGACATCGAGGCCTGCGCACGTGAACTGCGCGCGGGCACCAGCTACGAGATCTGTCTGACCAACGCCGCCCGGCTGCCCGCGCCGCCCGACGCGTACGACTTCTACCGGGTGCTGCGCCGCGTCAACCCGGCGCCGTACGCGGCCTTCCTGCGGTTCGGCGACCTCGACGTGGCGAGCGCCTCCCCCGAGCGCTTCCTGCGGATCACCCGCGGCGGTGTCGCCGAGGCCCGGCCCATCAAGGGCACCGCGCCCCGGGGCGACACCCCGGAGGAGGACGCGCGCCTGCGGGACGCGCTCGCCGCCGACGCCAAGACCCGCGCCGAGAACCTGATGATCGTCGACCTGCTCCGCAACGACCTGGGCCGGGTCTGCCGGACCGGGACGGTACGCGTCTCCCGGCTCATGGCCACCGAGACCTACGCCACCGTGCACCAGCTCGTCTCCACCGTCGAGGGCCGGCTGCGCCCGGACACGGAAGCGGTGGACTGCGTGCGCGCCTGCTTCCCCGGCGGCTCGATGACCGGCGCGCCGAAGCTGCGCACCATGGAGATCATCGAGACGCTGGAGACCGAGGCGCGCGGGGTGTACTCCGGGGCCCTCGGCTACCTGGGGTGCAGCGGCGGCGCCGACCTCAGCATCGTCATCCGTACCGCCGTACTCGCGGACGGGCTGATGCACCTGGGCGCGGGCGGCGCGATCGTCCTCGACTCCGATCCGGTCGCGGAGTACGACGAGATGCTGCTGAAGACGGCGGCACAGATGCGGGCCCTGCGGGAGCACCAGGAAGCCACCCCGGCAGGGGTGAGCGCCCGTCGGGCGGACACCCCCCGCCGCGCCGCCGTAGAGGAGCCCGCCCGGTGACGATCCCCACGTCCACGCCGACTCCGCAGTCGCCGACCGGCACCCACGCCGACGCCCACGCCCCGGGCAACCTCGCCACCCATCTCGCCGCGCTCGCCGAGCGGCGCGGCTGGGACGACCGGGTCGCCTTCCACCAGGGCCACCGGGCCTGGACGCACGGCGAGGTGCACGACCTCGCGGGCCGCACGGCCGGTGTGCTCCGCGGGCACGGCGTGGGTGCGGGCGACCGGGTGCTGCTCGCGCTGCCCGACGGCATCGCCTGGGTGGCGGCCTTCCTCGCCACCGCCCGGCTGGGAGCCGTCGCGGTCCTGGTCAACCCCGAACTGCCCCCGGCCGAGCACGCGTTCATGGCCGAGGACGCCAAGGCCGTGCTCTGCGTGACCGGACCGGGCCTGGAGGACCGCTTCACCGACCGCATGCGTCTCGGCGCCGACCATCTGATGGCGCTCACCGCCGACGCCGAGCCGGCCGCCGCGCACCCGGTCGACGCGCACACCCCGCTCTACGTCCAGTACACCTCCGGCACCACGGGCCGGCCCAAGGGTGTCGTGCACTGTCACGGCGACCCGAAGACGTACCACGACCTCATCGGCCGGCGGCTGCTGCGGATCACCCCGGACGACGTCACCCTGTCGGTGTCGAAGCTGTACTTCGCGTACGGCTTCGGCAACGCCTTCGTCTTCCCGCTCTTCTCCGGCTCCTCCGCCGTCCTGGTGGACCGGCGTCCGAACCCGGCCGCCGTGGACGAGCTCGTCGCCCGGCACCGGGTCACCCTGCTCTACTCCGTGCCCTCCGCGTACGCCGCCCTCGTCGCCGACCGGGGCAGCGGTCACGCGGCCTGCTTCGCCTCCGTACGCGCCGCCGTGTCGGCCGGGGAGGGCCTGCCCGAGGGGCTCGAAAAGCAGGTCGCCGATCTGCTGGGCGCGCCGGTCCTGGAGCAGATCGGCTCCACGGAGGCCGGTCACGCGTTCTGCGCCAACAGCTTCGAGCACAACCACCCGGGCACGGTCGGCCGCCCGGTCCCCGGCTTCGAGGTGGAGCTGCGCGACGAGGCCGGCGCGCCGGTGGAGGACGGCGCGGAGGGCGAACTCTGGGTACGCGGGCCGACGCTGACGCCCGGCTATCTGAACCGGCCCGAGGAGTCGGAACGCACCCTGGTCGGCGGCTGGCTGGCCACCCACGACCGGGCGCGCCGGGAGCAGGACGGCAGCTACCGGCACCTGGGACGCACCGACGACCTGGAGATGGTCGGCGGGATCACCATCTCCCCGCTGGAGGTGGAGGCCGTGCTGCGGGCCCATCCGGCGGTGAAGGAGGTCGCGGTCGCGGCCATGACCGACTGGCGCGGCTTCAGTCGGCTGCGGGCCTTCGTCGTCCCCGTCTCACCCCTGCCGCCCGGCCTCTCCGGACTGTCCGGGCCGTCCGGTCTAGAGACCGAACTCGTGGGCCTGGCGCGCGAGCACCTCGCCGCGTTCAAGGTCCCCAGAGCCATCAGCTTCGTCCCGTCCCTGCCCCGCACCTCGACCGGAAAACTCCGCCGCCACCTCGTCCGCCAGGGCGCCTGGTGACCACCGCGGCACCACGACCACAGACCACAGCCACAGACCACAGGACAGAAGGGAACGGGCACATGCGACAGCAGCAGCCCCTGCTCGCCGACCGCGGTTTCTACCTGGGCCCGATGTTCCGGCACGCGGCAGACCGCCACGGAGCCGTCTTCGTCACCCTGGACCGGCCGCTCGACGTCAGTCCCGGCCTCGGGGTCGACCTCAGCTATCCGGTGCTGGCCGAAGTGGTCGAGGAGCTCTCCGGACGGCTGTGGGAGGCCGGGGTCCGGCCCTCGGAGGAGGTGGTCGTCCACAAGACGGACAACGTCGACATCGTCCTGCTGACCTGTGCCGTCTCCCGTATCGGGGCCGTTCCGGTCCTCCTGTCCCCCGCGCTCGCCGGTCCGGTGGTGGGCCGGCTTCTCGAACGGCTCCACCAACCCTGGCTGATCACCGACAGAGCCAAGCTGGAGGGCCCGCTGGAGGACGTCGACCTCTCCGCCCTCGTACGCCGGACGCTCTGCGTGGACGACGCGCCCGGGGCCGAGCCCCTGGAGAAGTACGCCGGGGCGGACACCCCCTCTCCCGTCCGGCTGCACCCGCGCGAGCCCGCCCTGATCACCCACAGTTCGGGCACCACCGGCCTACCCAAGCTCGCCGTGCACTGCGCGAACACCATGTGGAACCGGCTCGTCCCGCAGAAGGCGATGGGCTGGCCCACCCGCGGCGAGACCGCCGCGCTGCACATGTCGTTCGTGCACTCGCGCTTCTACCATCTGCTCGGCGTCCTGCTGCACTTCGGCAGCCCGCTCGTGCTCATCACCGACCCGGACCCGGCCACGGTGGGACCGCTGCTGACCCGGCACCGCCCCGGCATCGTCGAGACCCACCCCAACACCTTCGTGCTGTGGGAGGAGCTGGCCGACGCGCCCGGAGCGCCGCTGTCCCGGGTCCGTTCGTACGGCTCCACGTTCGACGCGATCCATCCGCGCACCGTACGGCGGCTGCTGGACGCCTCGAAGCGGCGCACGCCCTGGCTGATCCAGCTGTACGGGCAGAGCGAGACGGGTCCGGTGGCCTTCCAGTGGTTCACCCGGCGCAGCGCCGCCCGCGCGGACGGGCGCCGGGTCGGGATCGGGATCCCCGGCTTCACCCGGGTCCGGGTCACGGACGACTCCGGCGGGCGGGCCAGGCCCGGCACGCCCGGCCGCATCGAGGCCCGCACCCGGGGGCGGATCCTCACCTACCTCGGCGCCCGGGAGCAGTACCTGCGCCAGCTCGACGGCGGCGGCTGGTGGCAGATGGGCGACATGGGGTACCAGGGACGGCTGGGCGGGCTGTATCTGATCGACCGTGAGATCGATCAGATCGACTCGGTGCACAGCAATCTGGAGGTCGAGGACGCGCTGATGGACCGGCTGGAAGAGCTCCGTGAGGTGGTCATCGTGCCCGGCGCGGACCGGGAACCGGTGCCGGTGGTGTGCGTACGGGGCGAACAGCCGCTGGACCCGGCGCGCTGGCGGGAGGCCACGGCCGATCTGCCGTCCCTGGCCGAGCCCCGGCAGTGGCGCTTCGAGGAGCTGCCGATGACCGCGACCTGGAAGGTGAAGCGGGTGGAGATCACCCGCATGCTGGCCGAGGGCGCGCGCACGTGAGCGGCGCCTGGGGCCATCCGGTTCTCGTGGTGGGTGCCGGGCCCGTGGGGCTGTCGGCGGCGCTCGCGCTGCGCGCGCACGGGCTGCCGGTCGTGCTCCTGGAGGCGGACCCCGAGGAGCGCGAGCGCCCGGGCAGCCGCGCCCTGTTCGTACACCGGGAGACCCTGCGGCTGCTCGACGGGATGCGCCCGGGGCTGGCCGCCGAGATCACGGCGTACGGGCGCACCTGGCACACCAGACGGACCCTGTACCGGGGCCGTGAGGTGTACGCCCGCACCTTCCCGCCGTCGTCCACGCCCGGCCTCCCGCCCTTCACCAGCCTGCGTCAGGTGGACACCGAGCGCTTCCTGCGCACCGCGTGCGAGTCGGCCGGAGTGGAGTTCGCGTGGGGGGCGCGGGTGACGGGGGTGCGCGTCGCACCGACGGAGGTCGTGCTCACCGGCGCGGACGGCCGTGTCTGGACCGGCACGTACGCCGTCGCCGCGGACGGGGCACGCTCGGCGGTCCGGGGCGAGCTGGGCATCCCGATGGAGGGGACGCGCGCGGACGGCTTCCACGTCGTCGTGGACGTCGCCGACCTGCCGGGCGCCGAGCTGCCGTTGGAGCGGGTCTTCCACTACGAGCATCCGGGGGTGGGCGGCCGCAGTGTGATGCGGGTGCCGTTCACCGGGGGCTTCCAGGTCGACCTGCAGTGCCGTGACGACGACACGCAGGAGGCGTACGGGACCGAGGAGGCCGTACGGGAATGGCTGCCCACGGTGGTGGGCGACGGGTACGCCGAGCGCGTCCTGTGGGTGTCGACGTACCGCTTCCTGCGCAAGGTCGCCGCCTCGTTCAGCGACCCGCAGCGGCGGGTGCTGCTCGTCGGCGAGGCCGCCCACCTGTTCCCGCCGTTCGGCGCGCGCGGGATGAACAGCGGGATCGCGGACGCGGCGGCGGCCGCGCGGGCGATCGCCGACGGGACGGCCGCCGCGGTCGCCGAGTTCGCCGAGGTCCGGCGGGCGGCGGCCCTGTTCAACAGCGCGGCCGCCGGCAGCGCGCTGGACCATCTGCGGCCGCACCGCCGGATCGTCCGGGTCAAGCAGCGGGCGGCGGCGGCGCTCGCACCCGTACTGCCGTGGTGCGGTTCCTGGCTGGAGCACGCGCCGTACGGGCCACGGAACGGTTCGCCCGCTGTCGCGGGCCGCAAGTACTGAGACCGAGAGGGGTACGCAGTGACACAACCGGCCATCGCGGAGGAGCTGTTGGCATGGTCGCCCGGCCGTGGGCTGACCTCAGGACCGGCCCCCGGCACGTTGCCGGGCGGGCGGCTGCTCGTCGCGGACTCGTGGCTGCTGCGCGACGGCCGGATGCGCGGCTTCGACCGGCACCGGGAACGCTTCCTGCGGGCCTGCGGCGACTGCGGCGGCCCACCGCTGGACCGGCTCGTCGCGTTCTGGCGGGACATGACCGCCGCGCTGCCGCGCACCGGGAAGTGGTTCCCCCGGGTCGAACTCGCCTCGGGCTCCATGCAGTTGCGGCTGCTGCTGCGGCATGCGCCGCCGCTCGGCACGGGCGTGCGGGTCTGGGCGGCGGGGCAGAGCGATCCACGGACCGTCCCCCGCCGCAAGGGGCCCGACCTGGACACCCTGGCCCGGGTGAGGCGGCGGGCGTCCGGGGAGGGCGCGGAGGAGGCGGTGCTGATCGCGTCCTCCGGTGTGGTGCTTGAGGCGGCCACGGCCAGCGTGCTGTGGTGGGAGGACGACACCCTGTGTTCGCCCTCGCCCCAGTTGCCCGTCCTGGCCGGAGTGACGGCCGGCCTCATCCAGGAGCGGGCCCACCGGACCGGGATCCGTGTCGCCCACCGCGAACGGACCGTGGCCGAGCTCGACGGCCGTGAGGTGTGGCTCGTGAACGCGCTGCACGGGATCCGGCCGGTGACCGCCTGGACGGCGCGGCCGATGAGCCCGGCGCCGGCCGTGCGCGCCCCGGAATGGCAGCAGTGGCTGGACGACGTCATGGAACCGCTGCCGGTCGACTGAATTCCGGAGTCGCCCGGATTCCGGACGGGATCACCGGGACAAAAGACGGGAGCACTGGGACAAAAAGCGCCGGGTCGAATTCAATTCGGCCCGGCGCTCTCCCCCGTACCCGAATTCAGCTTTTCTTCTGGGCGGGCTGATAGGCGCCCGGCACCATACGGGTCGCGATCGCGATCCGGTTGTATGCGTTGATGACGGTGGCCGCCCAGATCAGCGCCGCGATCTGGGCCTCGTCGAAGACCTCCGCCGCCGCGGCGTAGACCGCGTCCGGCACGTGTCCGTCGTGAACCAGCGTCACCGCCTCGGTCAACGCCAGTGCAGCACGCTCCCGTTCGGTGAAGAACGGGGTCTCCCGCCAGGCGTTCAGGGCGTAGATCCGCTGCTCGGTCTCACCCCCGGCACGGGCGTCCTTGGTGTGCATGTCGAGGCAGAACGCGCAGCCGTTGAGCTGCGAGGCGCGAATCCTGATCAGCTCCAGGAGTTCCGGTTCGACCTTGGCGTCCTGGGCCGCGGAAACGGCGGCGCCGTGCAGGGCGCCCATGGCACCGGACACCTCGGGGGTAATCTTCTTCAGGGCCACACGGGACAGGGCTTCACTATTGCTCATGAGGCGACTCTATTCCATGGAAAGGGCCGCCGACTCCCTCGTTGTGGAAAGTACCGTTGAAAGTGCCGGCGAAAGTGCTGTTGAAGGTTCCGTTGAAAGCACTGTCGAAAGGCAGTGCCGCGCACAATGCGTCCAGCGCCCCCGACCACCCGTGGTCCGGCGGTGTCCCGTACCCCACCACCAGCGCGTCGGTCCGCTCGGCGGGCGACTCCGGGTGGCGGTAGCGGTCGAGCCCGTGCACCGCGAGCCCCTGCCAGGCCGCCGCCCGCAGCGTCTCCTGCTCGGTGCCGGGCGGCAGGCGCAGCACCACGTGCAGGCCCGCCGCGATGCCCGTGGCCCGGACTCCGGGGGCCTGTTCGGCGAGCCGCGCCACCAGGGCGTCCCGACGGCGCCGGTAACGCAGCCGGGACGCGCGGACGTGGCGGTCGTAGGCGCCCGACGTGATGAACTCCGCCAGGGTGAGCTGGTCCAGCACCCCGCACGACCAGTCCACCCCGCCCTTCGCCGCGACCACCTCCGGGGCGAGCGACGGCGGCAGCACCAGCCAGCCCAGCCGCAGACCGGGGGCCAGGGACTTGCTGGCCGTGCCCACATGGACCACGTGGTCGGGGTCGAGGCCCTGGAGTGCGCCGACCGGCTGACGGTCGTAGCGGAACTCCCCGTCGTAGTCGTCCTCCAGGATCAGACCGCCGCCACGCCGCGCCCAGTCCACCACCTGCGCCCGCCGGTCGGGGTGCAGCGGTACGCCCATCGGGAACTGGTGGGCGGGTGTCATCAGCACCGCCCGTACGCCTCCCAGCGCATCCCCGCCCTGTGGTCCGGCCGCCAACTCCTCCGTACGCGTGCCGAGTTCGTCGAATCCGAGCGGCACCGTCCGCAGCCCGGCCCGCTCCAGCAGCCGCCAGTGGACGTCGAGCCCGTACGACTCCACGGCCAGCGAGGTCAGTCCCCGCCCGCGCAGCACCTGGCCGAGCAGCATCAGGCCGTGCACGAAGCCGGAGCAGATGACGATGTGCTCCGGGTCCGTGCGGACGCCCCGGGCACGGGCCAGATATCCGGCCAGGGCGGTGCGCAGTTCCACCCGGCCGCGCGGGTCGCCGTAGTCGAGGGCCTCGTGCGGGGCGACGGCCAGGGCGCGGCGTGAGGCCTTCAGCCAGGCCGCGCGGGGGAAGGAGGACAGGTCGGGGGTGCCGGGGACCAGGTCGTACGCCGGGCGGGTGTGGGCCGGGCGGCCGGGCGCGGAGGTGGTGGAGGGGGCCTGCACCGGGCGGCGTGCGACGCTCGTGCCCGAGCCCTGGCGGGCGGTGAGCCAGCCCTCCGCCACCAGGTCCGCGTACGCCTCCGCGACCGTGTTGCGGGCGATGCCCAGGTCGGCGGCGAGGGAGCGGGAGGAGGGCAGCCGGGTGCCGGGGGCGAGACGGCCGCTGCGGACCGCCTCGCGGAGGGCTTCCGTCAGACCTCTGCGGACACCGGGTCCGGTCGGCTCCACGTGCAGGTCGACCCCGAAAGTGGCCCAAGATTTCGCCATGTAAATGGACCATACTCCTGGGCTGCTTCGCTCGTAGGGTCGAGAACATGACGACGAACGACGCCACCACCGAGCCGACCGACACAACTGCCACGACCGCCACCACCGCCGATCACGCCCCCGAGCACAGCCCCCGCCTGCACTGGGCCAAGCACGCCCCCGAGGTCTACAAGGCCATGCTCCGGCTGGAGACGGCCGCGCAGCAGGGGCTGGAGCCGAAGCTGCGCGAGCTGGTGAAGATCCGTGCCTCGCAGCTCAACCACTGCGCGTTCTGCCTCGACATGCACACCAAGGACGCGCTGGCCGCCGGGGAGAGCGTGCAGCGGATCGTCCAGCTCAGCGCGTGGGAGGAGTCGAAGCACTTCTACACGGAGAAGGAACTCGCGGCGATCGAGCTGACCGAGGCCGTCACCGTCATCACCGACGGATTCGTACCGGACGAGGTGTACGAGAAGGCGGCACAGCACTTCGAGGAGGCCGAGCTGGCGCAGCTGATCGCCGCGATCACGGTGATCAACGCGTGGAACCGGTTCGGCGTGAGCACGCGGATGGTCCCGGGCCACTACGAGGCGGGCCAGCACCAGTGACGGAGCGCGTCGAACCCACGAGGGAGCGCACGAAGGTGCTCGACCCGGCGGTCGGGCGGGCCCTGTCCGCGTTGAGCGCCGCCGCGAAGAAGGGGCTCGGCGAGCCCGCGCTCGCCGAACTCGTCATGATCCGCGCCTCCCAGCTCAACCACTGCGCTTTCTGCCTCGACATGCACCTCGAACTGGCCCGCAAGAACGGCGAGTCCGAGGACCGCGTCCAACTCCTCAACGCCTGGGAGGAAGCGGAGGACCTCTACAACGAGCGCGAGCGGGCGGCGCTGGCGCTGACGGAGGCGGTGACCGTCCTGACGCAGGGCTTCGTGCCGGACGAGGTGTACGCGCGGGCGGCCGAGCACTTCGACGACGTCCGGCTCGCCCACCTCATCGCCCTGATCACCGCGATCAACGGCTGGAACCGGGTGATGGTGAGCCGTCGGATCCCGCCGGGGGGATACGCGCCGTGAGCGGGGTCGAGGTCTTACGGGCACTGCATCGCCATCGCCTCCCCGAGGATCCCCTCGTCCTGCCCGGCCCCTGGGACGCCGTCTCCGCGCGGGTGTGCGTGGACGCCGGGTTCCCCGCGCTCGCCACGCCCAGCGCGGGGATCGCCGCCTCGCTCGGGTACGAGGACGGGGCCACGCCCGCCGCCGAGATGTTCGCGGCGGTCGCGCGGATCGCGCGGGCCGTGGAGGTGCCGGTGTCGGCGGACGTCGAGGACGGGTACGGGCTCGCGCCGAAGGAGCTGGTGGAACGCCTGCTGGAGGCGGGGGCTGTGGGTTGCAACCTTGAGGACTCCCACGGCGGAACCCTCAAGGACCCGGTCCGGCACGCCGACTGGCTGGCCGAGGTGCGCTCCGCCGCGGGCGACCGGCTCTTCGTCAACGCCCGCGTCGACACCTTCGCCCGCGGGGACGGTGATCCGCAGCGGGCGATCGAGCGGGCCGCGCTGTACGTCGCGGCGGGCGCCGACTGCGTGTATCCGATCGGCGCCCCCGTCGGCGTACTGCCGCTGCTGCGGGCGGGGATCCAGGGTCCGATCAACGTGTTCGCGCGGCTCGACGGCCCCCGGGCCGCCGAACTCGGCGAGCTGGGGGCCACCCGGATCACCTTCGGGCCGGGCCTCCAGCGCCGTGCGACCGGGGCGCTGCGGGAGATCGCCGCGCACCTGAGGTAGCCGGGGTCACGACAGCCACGCGCGCCACGTCGACGCGTGGCTGTCGACCCACTTCTTCGCCGCGTCCTGCGGCGACAGCTTGTCGTTCGCGATCATCAGGGAGACCTCGTTCTGGTCCTCGGTGGTCCACTTGAACTTCTTCAGGAAGGCGGCCGCCTTGCCACCGCTCTTCGCGAAGTCGGCGTTCAGGTACTTCTGGAGCGGTGTGTGCGGGTAGGCGCAGGCGACCTTGGCCGCGTCGGCGTCGCAGCCCTCCTTGTACGCGGGCAGCTTCACCTCCGTCATGGGTACCTTCTTGAAGAGCCACTGGGGCGAGTACCAGTAGGTGAGGAAGGGCTTCTTCTCCTTGGCGAACTGTTTCATCTGGGTGATCTGCGCGGCCTCCGAACCGGCGAACACCACCTGGTAGTTCAGCTTCAGGTTGGTCACCAGGGCCTTGTCGTTGGTGACGTAGGAGGGTGAGCCGTCCATGAGCTGGCCCTTGCCGCCGCTCTCCGCGGTGCGCATTTGGCCGGCGTACTTGTCGAGGTTCTTCCAGTCGGTCACGTCGGGGTGCTGCTTGGCGAAGTACGTCGGGACGTACCAGCCGATGTGCCCGGTGACGCCCAGGTCCCCGCCGGGGGCGATCGTCTTCTTGTCCTCGACGTACCGCTTCTCCTGGTCGGGGTGGCCCCAGTCCTCCAGGATGGCGTCGACCCGGCCCTGGCTGAGCGCGTCCCACGCGGGGACCTCGTCGACCTGGACGGTGTCGACGCGATAGCCGAGCTCGTGCTCCAGCAGGTACTGCGCGACGGCCACGTTGGCCTGCGCGCCCACCCAGGACTGGACGGAAAGGGTCAGGCTCTTCGAGCCCCGCGCGTTCGCGAAGGGCGAGGCCTGCTTGGTCATGTCGACGGCGCCGCAACCGGTCAGCGTCAGCAGCGCGGCCGCACCGGCCATCACCGAAGTCGTACGAAGGCGCATGTCACGCTCCCTTCTTCGTGGTCCGCGCGGTCGGCTGGGTCACCCGGTCGAGCATCAGGCCGAGGCAGACGATCGCCGCGCCGGCGACGAGGCCGGTCGCCAGGTCGCCCTGCGCGAGGCCGAACACGACGTCGTAACCGAGCGCGCCACCGCCGACCAGACCGCCGATGATGACGACGGCGAGGACGAGCACGACGCCCTGGTTCACGGCGAGCAGCAGCGACTGGCGGGCCAGCGGCAACTGGACCTGGCGCAGCTGCTGGGCGCCGGTGGCGCCGAGCGAGCGGGCCGACTCCAGCGCGGCCGGGTCGACGGCGCGCAGGCCCTGGGTGGTGATGCGGACGACGGCGGGCAGCGCGTAGACGACCGCGGCGGCCACGGCGGGCGCGCGGCCCACGCCGAACAGCGCCACCACCGGGATCAGGTAGACGAACTGCGGCATCGTCTGGAAGACGTCGAGGACCGGCCGCAGCAGCCGCTCGACGCGCTCGCTGCGCGCCGCCGCGATGCCGGTCGCGAAGCCGAGCACGAGGGTCACGGCGACCGCCGCGAGGACCTGCGACAGCGTGTCCAGGGACGGCTTCCACACACCGAGCACCCCGATCGCGGCCATCGCGAGGACCGCGGTGAGGGCCGTGCGCCAGGTGCCGATCAGCCAGGCCAGGGCGGCGACGATCAGCAGGACCGACCACCAGGGCAGCCACTGGAGGCCGTCCCGGACGGGGTCCAGGACCCAGGTGGTGAAGTGGCCCGCCCAGTCGGCGGTGCCGCCGATGTAGGGGACGCCGGAGTAGAGGTGGTTGGTCATCCAGTCGACGACGCGGTTCACGGGCTCGGCGATGGAGAGGGTCCAGGAGGCGGGCCAGTCGAGGCGGCCGGTGAGGTGTCCGGCCAGCGCCACGACGAGGGCCGCGGCAGCGGCGTACACCCAGCGCAGTGCCGTCGCCCCGGAGTCCGAGCCGAGCCGCTCCCCGGCCGCTGCGGTCACCCGGTCCAGGACGACCGCGAGCAGCACGATCGGGATACCGGCGGCGAGTGCGGCGCCCACGTCGACGGAGGCCAGGGCCTGGTAGACGCGGTCGCCGAGGCCGCCCGCGCCGATCACGGAGGCGATGACCGCCATGGACAGGGCCATCATGATCGTCTGGTTGAGGCCGAGGAGGAGTTCCTTGCGGGCCAGCGGGAGGCGGGCGGTCAGCAGGCGCTGGCGGGCGGTGGCGCCGAGCGAGGTGACGGCCTCCATCACCCCGGCGTCGGCGTCACGCAGGCCGAGCGCGGTGAGGCGGGCCATGGGCGGGGCGGCGTACACGACGGTGGCGAGGACGGCGGCCGGGACGCCGATGCCGAAGACGAGGACGACGGGGAGGAGGTACGCGAACGCCGGGAGCACCTGCATGGTGTCGAGGACGGGGCGCAGCGCGCGGTAGGTGCGGTCGGAGAGCCCGGCGGCGAGGCCGAGCACCGCGCCCAGCAGGACGGACGCGAGGACGGCGACCACCATGAGCGCGAGGGTCTGCATGGTCGGCACCCACATGCCGAGCAGTCCGCAGGCGAGGAACGCGGCGGCCGTGCCGAGCGCGAGCCGTACGCCCGCCGTACGCCAGGCGACGAGTGCCGCGACGGCTGTCACACCGGCCCAGCCCGCCGCGAGCAGCACCACGTAGACGGCGCGCACGGAGAGGACGACGGCGCTGCTGACGTACCCGAAGAAGTACAGGAACAGGGGGTGGCTGTCCCGGTTGTCGATGATCCACTCGCTGGCTCGGCCGAGGGGTGCGGAGAGGTCGACGGTGAGGGCGCCCGGCCAGGTGCCGCTCGCCCAGTGGGAGTCGAGGACCGGGACGATCACGGCCGCCGCGACGGCCAGCAGCAGCAGCTTGCCGACGGCCCGGTGTCTGCCGAGGTTCTTGAGCAGCGCGGCGACGCCGGAGTGACCGACGGTCGCGGTGACGGTGGCCATCAGGCGGCCTCCCCACGGGGGCCGTCCGGCGCCCCGGCGGCGGGCCGGTCCGCGCCTGCCACCACGCCGAGCAGCGCCGCCGGGTCCACGACGCCGACGCAGCGTCCCTGGTCCATCACGCGGGCGGGGTCGCCCGAGCGGGCCACCGCCTCGATGGCCTCGGAGACGGTCGCGTCGGGAGCGAGCGCCGGGCCCCGGGCGGCCTCCGCGGCGGACGCGGCCCGCATGGCCGTACGGACGGTCATGACCTGTTCGCGCGGTACGTCCCGGACGAACTCGCGGACGTAGTCGTCGGCGGGCGAGCCGACGATCTCCTCGGGGGTGCCGAGCTGGACGACACGGCCGTCGCGCATGAGCGCGATGCGGTCGCCGAGGCGCAGCGCCTCGCCCAGGTCGTGGGTGATGAAGACCATCGTGCGGCCCTCGTCGTGGTGCAGCCGGATGACCTCCTCCTGCATGTCGCGCCGGATCAGCGGGTCGAGCGCGCTGAACGGCTCGTCGAAGAGCAGGACTTCGGGGTCGACGGCGAGCGCGCGGGCGAGGCCGACGCGCTGCTGCTGGCCGCCGGACAGCTGGCCGGGCCTGCGCTGTTCCATGCCCTCCAGGCCGACCTTGGCGACGACCTCGGCGGCTCGCTTCCGGCGCTCGGCCTTGCCGACACCCTGGATCTCCAGGCCGTACGCCACGTTGTCGAGCACCGAGCGGTGCGGGAGCAGGCCGAAGTGCTGGAAGACCATCGCGGCGCGGTGGCGGCGCAGTTCCCGCAGCCGGTTCTTGTCCATGGCGCGTACGTCCTCGCCGTCCATGACGATCCCGCCCGCGGTCGGCTCGATCAGCCGGGTGAGACAGCGGACCAGCGTGGACTTGCCGGAGCCGGACAGGCCCATGACGACGAATACCTCGCCCTTGCGGACGTCGAAGCTCACGTCCCGGACGGCGGCCGTGCAGCCGGTGCGGGAGCGGAGTTCGGCGGGGGTGAGGGCGGCGAGCTCGGGGTCGGTGGGGACGCGCTCGGCCTTCGGCCCGAACACCTTCCACAGGCCGTCGACGGAGAAGACGGATTCAGTACTCATCACGCACCGCCCCCGATCAGCTCGGCGCATTTCTCCCCGACCATGAGCACTCCGATCATCGGGTTCACGGCGGGCATCGTCGGGAACACGGACGCGTCGGCGATCCGCAGACCGTCGAGGCCGCGCACCCTCAACTCGGGGTCGACCACGGCCAGTTGATCATCAATGGCGCCCATCCGGCAGGTGCCCGCCGGATGGTAGACGGTGTGCGCGACCTGACGGGCGTACGCGCTCAGCTCCTCGTCGTCGGTGACCTCGGGCCCGGGGCACACCTCGCGCTTGAGCCAGCCGGCGAGCGGCTCGGTGCGGGCGATGCGGCGGGCGATGCGGATGCCGTCGACGAGGGTGCGGCCGTCGTAGTCGTCCTCGTCCGTGAAGTAGCGGAAGTCGAGGGCGGGCTTGACCGATGGATCGGCGCTGGTCAGGTAGAGCCGGCCGCGGCTGCGCGGTTTGGGGATGTTGGGGGTCATGGAGACGCCGTGCGCCGGGCGTTCGTAGCCCAGCTGCTCCGGGTTGTCCGTGAAGGGGATCTGGTAGAAGTGGAACATCAGGTCGGGGCCCGCCTGTTCGGGGTCGCGGCGCACGAACAGGCCCGCGTCGGAGTCCATCGCCGAGTTCTCCGGGATCGGTCCGTTGGTCTCCCAGACGATGACCGACTCGGGGTGGTCGAGCAGGTTCTCGCCGACGCCGGGCAAGTCGTGGGCGACGGGTATGCCGAGCTCCGCCAGGTCGTGGGCGGGTCCGATCCCGGAGTGCAGCAGCAGCCGCGGCGAGTCGACCGCGCCCGCGCACAGCAGGACCTCGCGCCGGGCCCGTACGAGGCTCTCCGTGCCGTCCTTGGCGCGTACGTGCACGCCCGTGGCGCGCGTCCCCTCCAGCTCCAGCCGGTATGCCCAGGTCTCCAGCAGCAGCGTGAGGTTGGGCCGTTCGTCCATCACCGGGTGGAGATACGCGACCGACGCGCTGGAGCGCTTGTTGTTCTCGGGGTGGTAGGCGAGGTCGAAGAAGCCGGTGCCCTCGGTGAACGGCTTCTTGTTGAAGCCCTCGACGCGGGGCACGCCCAGCGCGCCCTGGGCGGCCTCGACGAAGTCGCGGGCGACGGCGTTGCGGTCCTTCTCGTCGACCGGGACGATGTTGTTGAGGAGCCGCGCGAAGTACGCCTCCATCGGCACCGCGCCCCAGCCCTTGGCGCCCGCCGTCTCCCACTCGTCCCAGTCGGACGGCAGCGGCTTGAACGCGATCAGCGTGTTGTGGGACGAACAGCCGCCGAGGACGCGGGCCCGGCTGTGCCGGATGTGCGAGTTGCCGCGCGGCTGCACGGTCGTCGGGTAGTCGTAGTCCAGTTCGCCGCCGAGCAGGCCCGTCCAGCGGCGCAGGGTGAGGACGTCCTCACGGCCGACGTCACTGGGACCGCCCTCGATGACGGCGACCGTGACGTCGGCGTTCTCGGTGAGACGGGAGGCGATGACGGAGCCTGCCGTGCCGCCGCCGATGACGACGTAGTCGTACGTGTTCTCGGACGCGTTCTCGTGCGTGCTTTCGTGCATGGGGGTGCTCCAGGGTGCAAGGGCCAAGTGCTGTGTGGGTGGCGGGGTTACGTCACTGGGGTCGCCCCGCGAACCAGCGGACCGGCTTCGGCGCCAGGTTCTGGTAGACGTGCTTGGTCTCGCGGTACTCGGCGAGGCCCGCCGGGCCCAGTTCGCGCCCCACGCCGCTCTTCCCGAAGCCGCCCCACTCCGCCTGCGGGAGGTAGGGGTGGAAGTCGTTGATCCAGACGGTGCCGTGCCGCAGCCGTCCCGCGACGCGGCGGGCGCGGCCCGCGTCGGTGGTCCAGACGGCGCCCGCGAGCCCGTACTCGGTGTCGTTGGCGAGCGCGACGGCCTCGTCCTCGGTACGGAAGGTCTCCACGGTCAGGACGGGCCCGAAGACCTCCTCGCGGACCACCTTCATCTCCCGGTGGCACTGGTCGAGGACGGTCGGCTCGTAGAAGTACCCGGTGGCGGGCCGTTCGGCGGACGGCTCGGGGCGCCGGCCGCCCGCCCGCAGCACCGCGCCCTCCGCGAGCGCGGAGGCGACGTACGCCTCGGTCTTCTCGCGCTGCCCCTCCGACACGAGGGGGCCGCACTCGACGCCGTCCTCGGTGCCGCGGCCGAGCCTGATCCTGCTTGCCCTGCGGGCGAGTTCGGCGACGAAGCGCTCGCGCACGGACTCCTCGACGATGAGCCGGGATCCGGCCGAGCAGACCTGGCCGCTGTGGATGAAGGCGGCGTTGAGTGCCTGGTCGACGGCGGTGTCGAAGTCCTCGTCCGTGGCGCAGGCGTCGGCGAAGACGACGTTGGGGTTCTTGCCGCCGAGCTCCAGGGCGACCTTCTTGACGCTCTCCGCGGCGGCCCGCGCCACCTTCGTGCCGCTGACCAGGCCGCCGGTGAAGGAGACGAGGTCGACGTCGGGGTGCTCGGCCAGGCGGGCGCCCACCGTGTGCCCCGGGCCGGTCACGAGGTTGGCCACCCCGGCGGGGAGTCCGGCCTCGGTGAGCAGCCGTATCAGCGCGATCGTCGTCAGCGGGGTGATCTCGCTCGGCTTGACCACGAAGGCGTTCCCGGCCGCGAGGGCGGGCGCGATCTTCCAACTGGCCTGCAGAAGCGGATAGTTCCAGGGCGTGATCAGCGCACAGACGCCGACGGGCTCGTGCACGACGACGCTGTGGATGTCGTCGGACCCGGCGTCGACGACCCGGCCGCCACCCTCCCCCACGACGAGGTCGGCGAAGTACCGGAAGGCGTCCGCGACACAGTCGATGTCGACCCGTCCCTCTTCGAGGGTCTTGCCCGCGTCGCGGCTCTCCAGGAGTCCCAGCTCCTCGCGGTCGCGGACGAGGAGGTCGGCGACACGGCGCAGCAGCGCGGCGCGCTCGGCGACGGGGGTGCGGGGCCACTCCCCCGTGTCGAAGGCGAGGCGGGCGGCGGCGACGGCCGCATCCGCGTCCCGCTCGTCACCCTCCGCGACCACGGCGAACGGCTTGGCATCCGCGGGGTCGAGGATCTCGCGGATGGCACGGGAGACGGCCCCCCGCCACTCTCCACCCACGTGAAGCGTCTGTTGTGCCTGCTGAGCCTGGTGCGCCTGGTGTCCGGCCATGGTCGGTGTTGCCTTCCGTTCCTGTTCCGTGCCCCTGCGTGTCCGTATGTGACACGCGTGTCACTCTCGGGGACCGGGAGCGCCTGCCCCTCGACCCGGAATGCATGCACAACCAGTGACCAAAAGTGCCCGGCGTCACTGAAAAATAGGCAGAAATACGAACAGAAACCGCACGACGCAGGCTGGGAGTGATCGGCACCCCGGAGATGACGGAACTCGTTGACTCCTCGCAGGGCGCGATGCAGAAGGCGAAGTCGGTCCATCTGAAACTCACGGACAAGACCGCGGACTCCGCCACCAGCAGGACCGGCCGACCCCAATGGACCTGGCTCTCGACCAGGACGGCAACTGCGCCGGTTCGATGAGGATGGTCGCGACGGGGGTCACCTGGACATCGTCGTGCGCGGCGGCCAGGTCTGGTTGAAGCCGGACTCGACGTTCTGGATGTCCCAGGTCCCCGGCCCGCACGGCACCGCCGCCGTGGAACTCTTCAGGAACCGCTACCCGGATCCATCTATCGGCTTGTGTCGCCGGAGCGGGTCAGGCTCCGGCCGCCGTGACGACGGCGTCCGTGGCGAAGCCGAGGAGGAGGCCCAGCAGGATGCACCAGGTGGTGAGTGTCTTCAGTCCGGTCCTGCGGGCGACGGCCAGCAACTCGATGACCACGTAGAGAATCGAACCGGCGGCGAGACCCAGGAAAGCGATCGACAGGGTGTCGTTGACCAGGTGCTGGCCGACGAGCGTGCCCAGGAAGGTGGGGCCGCCGCCGATCAGGCCGAGCCACAGGAGGGTGAGCCAGGACGGGCGTTCACCTTCCGCTGCCAGTGGGGCGACAATGCCGAAGCCTTCGGTGGCGTTGTGCAGGCCGAAACCGATGATCAGCAGGACGGCGAGGGAGAGTTCGCCCTGAGCGGCGGAGTTTCCGATGGCCAGGCCCTCGGCGAAGTTGTGCAGGCCGATACCGGTGGCGATCATCAGCGCCAGGGAGCCCGCCTGGCTGCGGACCTTCGGGGCCAGCTCCGCGGTGGCGGCGGCACCGGGTCCCGACGGGCGGTCGGCGGACGTCCGGCGGCGGCTGATCCAGCTGTCGTAATGCACGAGACCGGCCAGACCGATCGTCAGGCCCACGGCCAGGGTGCCGCCCCCGGAAGCGACCGTTCCCCACTCGTGCTTGCTCAGTGCCTCATCGACCGGCTCCCACGCGTGGGTCAGCACGTCCCACACGAGGAAGACGAGGATGCCGATGGCCACGGCGTTCAGGCCCGCCCTGAGGCGGGGGGTGGGTGTGCGAAGGCGGCCGATCGGAAGGCCGAGGTAGATGGTGAAGCCGGCGATGGCGCCGAGCAGGGTGATGTTCGCGCTGGACATGGGGACTCCGGTCTGACGTGCGGGGACGCGGAGTGAGTAAAGGTTAGATAAGCCTTGCCTAACAACCCCTGAGGCGCCATTTCACGCAAGCTTGGTGAAGTCATTACGCGGGGGCGCGGCGAGCCCGAGGGTCGCTCCCGGGCCCGGCAGTCGTCTTGGGGTGGGCGAACGCCGCACTGATCAATCCGTCGAGCGTCGTTACTCGTATAGATGGAGAGGGTGACAACTGGCCTGAGACCGGCATGAATAAGGAGTTTCACCTAAAAAATGGTCGATGTACTGACCGAGTGGCTCTGGAACACAGCGCGCTGACCACCCTGGCCGCCCTCGGCAACGGCTTGCGCCGCCGCATGTTCGAGGACTTCAGATTCGAGTCGAAGCGCGCCGCGCCCACCCTGGTGTGGCTGCGCAACTGTCCCTTTCACCCTTTGGCGGCCAAGGCTCCGGAACTGGTCTGCAGGGTCAACCAGGCTTCCCTGGCCGGGTATCTGCACGGCCTGGGAAGCGAGCGCACCGACGCCGTGCTTGCCCTGCGGTCCGACGCAGGCTGCGTCGAACTGCGCGGGAAAGACGCAGCCGGAGGCACCTCGGAGGCAGAAACCACCTGCGGGCGGTGAGTCACATCCTGCTGCGGCTCGCAGGCGTCGGCGACTCCCCGGTGCCGGCCCATTTGCCGGTGGATCCGCTGCGCCTCCCGGTTTGAACGGAGGCGAATTCGGCCGGGCTCCTGAGTGCCGCGGTCACCCGCTCGCGAGCGCACGTGGTGAATACGGTCGCATTGACGCGTGTTGATACCTAGGTAAGCCTTCCCTCATTTCTGTGGGCTCTGTTGGAGGTACCTGTGTCCGCCATGCCGTCGAAGTCGTCGGCTTCTCGCCACCCGGCGCCCGCGCTGTCCGCGGGCGGCCCGGCACGGCCGTTGAGCCTGAACGACTCCTGGTGGACGGTGGGCGCATCCTGTGCTGGCGTGTCTGGCGCTGTCGGCCTGTGCGTGGGTCTCACTCCACCTGCACGCCGACCCTGCCCTGCACACCGCGGCCCTCTTTGTGCACCTCGCCTCGCTGATCCTTGGGTTCGGCGCGGTCCTGGTCGCGGACTACTACGCGCTGCTGTGGATGTCGGGGCGCTGCGCCCTGCGCGAGACTCTGGAGAGCGCTGCACGACTGCACGTCCCGATCTGGTCGGGGCTCGTCGGCCTGGTCGTCAGTGGGGCAATGCTCCATCCCGATCTCGCCTCCGACCTCACCCGCACCAAGCTGGTTCTTGTCCTGATCCTCACCCTCAACGGGCTGCAGGCCGGTCTCCTCAGCAAGCGCATGCACGGCGAGGCGACATCCCTGGCGAGACGGACCCTGATCTGGGGAGCCGCTACGGCCCTGGTCTCTCAGATCTGCTGGTGGGGCGCCGTCGTCATCGGATTCACCAACAGTCAGCACTAGGTACCGCTCGCGCAGCTGGCGCCGGTGGGGCAGAACGAGTTCAGGGCCGTGGTGAGCGGGCCGGTCATGTCCACGCCCTCGGGACCGCTCGCGTTGATCGCGTAGAGCGTGCCGTCGGCGGCGCGGAAGCGGTGGTCGACCACGTGCGTGGCGCCCTTCTGCGGGCTGTCGTAGCGGTAGGTGACCTCCGTCCAGTCGGACCCGTTCTGCCGCTCGATGAGCCGGTACCCCGGGAGCTTCTGCGAGATCTCCTCGGCCTGGGACGACGACTCGGCCAGGGAGCTCTCCTTGACCTCGAACAGCATGAGCCTGCTGCTGCCGCCGGGGGCCGTGTACGTGACGACCGGCGCCAGCTTGCCCTGCACCTCCTCGCGCACCCAGCCGTCCGGCACGTCCACCGTGTAGCCGACCGAATCCACCGACCTGCTGTAGCCGGGCCCCGGCTCCGGGGTCGTGGGCTGCGTCGCCGGGTCGCTGGACTCGCCGGGGCCGGCGTAGGTGCCCAGACTCCCGGAGGTGTACCCGGTGTCCGGGGAAGGAACGCTCTGGGTCGCCGTGACGGTCACCGCCGGGCGCGACGGGTCCGCGCCGGTGTGCCCGGACGAGTCGCCCCTGGTCAGCGCCCACACCGCGCCTCCGACACCGCCCGCGAGGACGGCGACGGCCACGATCACCACCAGCAGTCGGCGCGAGTCCGCGGGGGCCGGCCCCCGGCCGCCGCCGGGACTCCCGCCGGGCCCGGACCACGACGGTGGCGGCAGAGGCGTCTCGGGCGGGCGCGGCGGCCCCGCCTGGGTCGCCGACGCCCACCACTGCTGCTCCGCGTCCGGCGGCACCCCGCCACCGCCGGCCCCTGCCCTGCCCTGCCCGCCCGCACCGTCGTCGTCGACCCACCGCTGGCGGTCCTCGTCCCACCGTTGCGCCACCTCGTCACCCCGTTCCCACTAGACCGATCCCGCGCCGACCGCCAGGACCTGTCGTTTGGATCAGGCCTGGGCCGCGGGGTCTGGCACGCACATCTGCACTGATCAAGCCCCGTCTCCCAAAACGACCTGCTCCAAACGACAGGCCCTATCCGGCCAGCTGCGCGATCACCTGCACCACGGCCGCCGTCGACGCCAGCCCCGCCACGGCCGCGGCGGCGGTCTCCAGGCGCATCCGCAGCCGGCCGAGCCGCGCCGGGTCCGCCTGGCCCGATCTCTCGATCTCCCCCTGCACCACGGCCAGTTCGCCGTCGATCCCGGTCGTGTCGTCGGTCTGCGTGAGCAGCCGCAGATGCTCACGCAGTGTGCGGACGGCCTCCAGGAGCGCCACGGTCGTCTCGTCGGCGCCGGCCGCGGGCGGCGCCTCGTGATAGTTCGCGGTGCCGTGGTCGCCGAAGTTCACCGCACTGCGCGTGATCCGGTCGACCCGCCCGCCCGAGCCCTCAGTCATCCCTGTTCCCCTCGTTGTACGACGCGCCCCCACTGCCCATGGAGACGGCGCTCTTGCTGATCCGGCCCACCGCGGTGCCACCGCTCATCTGCCCGATGAACTGGCCGCCCGCGGCCACGTTGAAGATGTTCTGCTCGAAGCTGCCCGTCTCGCAGCCGCTGCGCCGCAGCGCCTCACGCACCCCGCTCGCGATGCGGTCCTCGACGGTCTTGATGTAACGGCTGACGTCCATCTCCTGGAACAGGGACAGCCGGTCGGTGCTGCCCATCTCCCGCACGGACACCAACGGGGCGTCCGGCGGGGCCTGTTCGGGCCGGGCCAGCCAGGTGCGCAGGCACTGGGCGAGGGTGCGCAGCATGGAGAACCCGGCCACCACACCCGTCGACGGGGCGGACAGCACCGTCCGCAGCACCTCGCGCCCCGTCGCGCCTTCCCCGGAGGCCGCGATGAAGTCGACGCGCCGGTACTCCTCGAAGATCGGCCCCAGCACGTGCGGTACGACTTCCAGGACCAGCATCCCGCCCTGCGTGTGGACGCGGACCAGCACCGAGACCACGACCTGCTCGTCCCAGGCGCCGACCCTGACGCGCAGGAAGTGACGGCGCGCCTCACCGCCCTCGTCCACCGCCCCGTCCAGGTGCAGCCGGGCCGACGACGGCTCGTACACACCCTGGTTCCGGCCCACGCCGTACGGCAGGTAGACGAACTCCTCGACCTCCAGGTCCTTGAGCCGGTCCCGGCTGGTGCGCGCGGCGGACTCCCGCAGCGCCTCCAGCTTCGGTACGACCAGGTCGAGGATCTGCCGGTTGGTCAACTGCACCGGGGGCCGGTGCCCGTTCGCCGAACCGTCGCCGGTCTGCTCGGGCAGCTTGCCGTTCAGGCCGTCGAACGGCTTCTTGGCGGGGGTGATCTCCATCGCGAACGACCAGGGCTCGTACGGCTTTCCCGCGCCGACGAACGGCCGGTGGGCGTCGTACAGCGCCACGGACGCGTGCTGCTCCCAGGTGACGGCCCGCGCGACCCGGAGCTGACGCTCGCTGCCCATGGGCAGTGCCACGGACGTACGGGCGAAGGCGTCCCGGGAGAGTTCGACGCTCATGACCGCGGCCACCTGGGAGCGGTGGGCACCGATCACGAAGGTGAGCAGGAGCGGGAAGATCACCAGAAAGGGGTCGTGCAGCAACTGGGTGAGGGCGTAGACCCAGTAGGCGATCTCCGCGGCCCGCGCCATGAAGGTGAGCCCCCAGGCGGTCGCCCTGCGCGGCAGACGCAGCCGGGCGGACTCGTCCCGGCTCGCGGCGTACATGCTCATGCCCCACCCGGACGCGGCCCGCGCGGACCACAGCAGAAAGCAGACGGCGGCGTAGAAGAACACCGCGAGGGCGCCGAACGCCTCCGCGAAGCCCTGGGCCCCCGCGTCCGCGACGCCGGTGGCTGCCCGGACCATCTCCACCAGGAAGAACACGATCCAGATGGCCAGCAGCCCGAGCCCGGTCAGGGCCTCCCTGCGGCGCGCCCGCAGCGCGTGCGCGAGCACGGCGACGACGTCGACACCGAGGGACGGCGCCGCGGGCCGCTCCTCGTGTCCTATGAGTTCGTCGATGACCCGTGCCCGGAACACGGTGTCCAGATGCACTCCGGCACACAACAGCCGTGTCGCCTCGCTGTGTGCGTACCGTCTCTCCGATTCCGTCACTGGGACCACCCCCGTGTGTCTCCCCCGGCCGCGCCCCAGCTCTCTTGAGCAGCCCTGCGCTCCCCTACCGGACCGTACGTCACGACGATAGCGAGAGTTACTCCCCGTGTACCCCCGCATACAGCGAGAAAGCACGTACGTTCGATGCGTACTTTCTGTACGCATGCGTCGGCCCCGTCCGGGACACTTCCCGGACGGGGCCGATGAGTTGCGAGTGACTCAGGTGAGTCGGGTACGTCAGATCAGACCGAGACCGCGGACCGCGTCGCGCTCCTCCTCGAGCTCCTTGACGGAGGCGTCGATACGGGCGCGGGAGAACTCGTTGATGTCCAGGCCCTGGACGATCTCGTACTGCCCGTCCTTGGTGGTGACGGGGAAGGAGGAGATGATCCCCTCGGGCACGCCGTAGGAACCGTCCGACGGGATACCCATGGAGGTCCAGTCACCGTCGGCGGTGCCGTTGACCCAGGTGTACACGTGGTCGATGGCGGCGTTGGCGGCGGAGGCGGCGGAGGACGCGCCACGGGCCTCGATGATCGCGGCACCGCGCTTGGCGACGGTCGGGATGAAGTCCTCGGCGAGCCACTTCTCGTCGTTCACGACCTCGGCGGCGTTCTTGCCGGCGACCGTGGCGTGGAAGATGTCCGGGTACTGGGTGGCGGAGTGGTTGCCCCAGATGGTGAGGCGCTTGATGTCCGCGACCGTGGTGCCGGTCTTCTTCGCGAGCTGGGTCAGCGCGCGGTTGTGGTCCAGGCGGGTCATCGCGGTGAAGCGCTCGGCCGGTACGTCCGGGGCGGCGGCCTGGGCGATGAGGGCGTTGGTGTTGGCCGGGTTGCCCACGACGAGGACCTTGATGTCGTCCGCGGCGTTGTCGTTGATGGCCTTGCCCTGCGGCTTGAAGATGCCACCGTTGGCGGAGAGCAGGTCACCGCGCTCCATGCCCTTGGTACGGGGGCGGGCGCCGACGAGCAGACCGACGTTGGTGCCGTCGAAGGCGACGTTCGGGTCGTCAGTGATGTCGATGCCCGCGAGCAGCGGGAAGGCGCAGTCGTCGAGCTCCATCGCGGTGCCCTCGGCGGCCTTCAGCGCCGGCGTGATCTCCAGGAGGCGCAGCTTGACCGGCACGTCCGCGCCGAGCAGCTGGCCGGAGGCGATGCGGAAGAGCAGGGCGTAACCGATCTGGCCGGCCGCGCCGGTGACGGTGACGTTCACGGGAGTGCGGGTCATGGCGTTCTCCGTATGACAGCAGGCGGTGGGGCGTCCCTGCCCCGGGGTGCAGGATCGTCCCCTGCGTCCACCGCAATGATCGATCAAAGGAACCGATGATCGATCTCTCGGCGTCAAGAGAGATCCGCCGTCAGGCTATCGCGCATCCAGGATCCCGGACGGCCGGGTCCCGTGTGGCCCAGCCCACAACCCCCCGGCGGGGCGGCCGTCGGTCCGGGAGAGGTTGACACGACGGCCGCCGTCGGGGTGACCGGCCGGGGCCGGATCCCGTGGGGGTACGGTGCGCCTGCCCCAACGGCGCCGGAACATTCCTGGGGCTCGGTTTTCGGGGGTGGGTTTCTTCGGCTGCAGGTGAGCGGGGGTTGCTCGCGCAGTTCCTCGCGCCCCTGAGGACGGGGCTGCGCCCCGAAATCCCGGCCGCCTGTTGTCTTTTGGCCGACGGTTGGTGGGGGCTCTTGTTGGCCGACGGTTGGTGGGGGGCTCTTGTTGACCGACGGTTGGTGGGGGGCTCTTGCTCGCACGGCCCCTCGGGGGTTTCCTCGACTGCGGGACGGTGGGGGCTGGGCCCGCAGTTCCCCGCGCCCCTAGGAGCCTCGGCTCGACCGGCGTTCGAGGACGCGGCCGAAGGCCGAACCCTACCCACCCCGGTCCACATCTCCAGCCCGTCCGGCGTTTGAGGACGAGGCCGTTCAGGCCGATGCGGGGGTCCAGGGGGCGCAGCGCCCCTGGCGGGGGTGAGGGACCGTGTTGCGCGTGCCCACCCACCCCAGCCGAGTCCCCCCGCTACTTCACTTCGTGCAGCCCTTCTGGCCCGATTTCAACGTGACGCACGCCTTCGCCTCGGCGGCGTCCTTGACGGCGATCATCGGGGTGTACGCATCGGTGGCATTGTCGACGGTCCCGGTCTGCTTGGCAGCGGTACCGGCCGTCACCTGCACCGAGTCACCGATCACGGCCTGGGTGATGCGGGCCCAGGCCGCGGCACAGGTCTTGCTGTAGCGCACCTCGACGAGGGTGGTACCGACGGTGATGCTGGTGCTGGTCGTCGCCAGTTGCCCACCGCACCCCATGTTCTCCGGGTCCTTGCCCGTGCAGCCGGCGCCACTGCACTTCACCCCCGCCGGCAGATCGGGATTGGCCGCGGCGGACGTCGAGGGCGTCTTGGGCGCGCTCTGCGCCTTCTTGCTGTCGCCGCCCCCGGTGAAGTACACGGCCGCGGCTATCACCACGAGCGCACCCACAACCCCCGCGAGGAACATCGTCAGCCGCCGCTTACGCCGCGCCGCCGCGCCCGCAGGTCCCCCCACGGGCGCACCCGGCCCACCGGTACCGACAGGCCCGGCCGGACCCACGGAACCGCCCGGACCCGCAGAACCCCCCGGTCCCGCAGCCCCCGCCGGTCCCGCAGCCCCCGCCGGAGTCGACAGCCCGTACCGTCCCCCGTCACCGGACGGCGTGGCGACGACCCCCCAGCCCCCGCCACGCGAACCCCCACCGGACGAAGGTCCACCCGAAGGCCCGCCCGAAGAGGACCCGCCGTACCCGGCACCCCCGCGCGCCCCACCCCCGAGCGACGAGGAAGAGCCGTACGACGAGTCCTCCACCTCCGTGGCGGACGGCTGCGGCGGCACTGTCGGCGACACCCCCGCGGGCCCGGCGATCCCCGGCGCGATGCCGGGCGTCGCGGTCGCGCTGCCGCCCTTGCGGGCCTGCTTGCCGTTGCTCCCCTTCGCCGGGGGCGCCCCGAACTCCCCGAGCGCGGCGCGCGCCTGGGAGATCCGGATCGCTTCCATGGTCATGTCGTGGCGCATCTCCGAGCGGCTCCACGCACGCTCGGCCAGCTCCCACATGGTCGTCAGATGGATGGGATTGGTCCCGGTCACCTCGGCCAGGGCGACGATCGCGCCCTTGGGCGCGAGGAGCCGACCGTTGAGGTACCGCTCCCAGGACGTCTTGCTGTAGCCCGTACGGTCGGCCACCGCGGCGATGCCCAGCCCGCTCCGGTCGACCAGCCGACGCAGCTGGCTGGCGAACTCCCTGACCTGCGGATCGAGTTCATCCGGCAAGTCCCTCCAACGAGGCATTACTGCTCCCCCCTGCTTCTTTCCCCCCGTACGTGCCTGACTGTTCCCCCGCGTGTTCGGCACCCCTGCGCCGAGTCCCCCCGGCCCCCGACGGT
Organism: Streptomyces sp. NPDC058086; assembly: GCF_042885015.1. NCBI lineage: Bacteria > Bacillati > Actinomycetota > Actinomycetes > Kitasatosporales > Streptomycetaceae > Streptomyces > Streptomyces sp. NPDC058086. Next base: position 30,568 of record NZ_JBHVST010000001.1, read on the forward strand.
CCCCGTTCTGGCTACCCACAGGGATGCGATCGGTCAGGATCTCAGTTCCCGGGATGGGGGCGCACGGGAGCATTCGGGCCCGGGCATGCACCGTTGCACGCCCCGCGGGCTGCGGCCCATTGTCCCATCGACGTCATGGCCGCCAATCGGACCCTCGTCCTCCGCAACAGGACGTCCGCTACCGTCCCGATTGGCCACGCTATCCGGGTTGTTGGGATGGATCAGGGTAAATCCTTGAACTTGTCAAGACATCGACACAACGGGAACACAGGCGCGACCTCACCCGTCACGAGAACGCTCAGCTCACCCGAGGGTGACGGCGCCCACGACGGCGGCGAGGAGGAGGACGACGGCGAGCAGGGCCGCGTAGAGGAGGAGGCGGGGCGTACGGGACGCGGGAGGCTGCCGGGACGACTCCTCGTCGAGCAGGTCCCACCACGGGAGCGTGGGGTCCTCCTCGTAGCCGTCACGGCCGCGCGCGGCGGGCACGGCGTACGCGGCGGGGACGGCGGCTTCGGCGCCGGGAGCAGGTTCACCGCCGGGGACGGAGACGGAGCCGGGGACGGGACCGCCCGCCGGTACCCGTACGGGCGGCACGGGTGGCACGGGCTCGCGCGGCCAGGCCCGCACCGCCAGTTCCCAGCGCACCCCGAAACGTTCGGTCTCCTCGCCCGCGACACCCGCGACCCGGCACAGGGCGACGACCGCCTGCCGGGGCGGCGGCTGGCTCGCGTTGAGGTAGCGCTGCCAGGAGGACTTGCTGTACGCGGTACGCGTGCCCAGCGCGACCAGGCTCATCCCGGTGCGGTCCTTGAGCAGCCGCAACTGCTCGACGAAGTGCCGTACCTCCGCCGGAAGCTCCTCCGGCAGCGGCTGCCAGGCACCCATCGCTCACCCACCTCCCGCAGCGCTTCCCAGGCGCTCCCGTGTCGTTCCCCGTGAGCGATTGACGACGCCGGGCGGTGGACGGTTCCCGTGACACGACCCGGACACCGTGGCGGAATGGTCACTTCCGTGCCACAGGGAACTGACGGCTGTTGAACAGGCGGTGCCTGTACAGAAGGGTTGACCCGGGCGGTCCGGCCGCCCGGCCGCGGCCCGTCCTTACTCGGGGGAGGGGACGGGCCGCGCCCTGCTTCAGGGCATGCGCGGGGGTCTGGTCTCAGCGGACGGTGAAGTGCAGCGTGTCGTCCAGGAACGGAATGACCAGCCACGGGTGGGGCTGTGCCATCAGCGAGAGCAGCACGATGGCGACGCCCAGCACGCCGTACGTGAGCATGTCCGTGAAGCGGGAGCGGACCGCGAGCATGCCCACGTCGGGCAGCATCCAGCGCATCACGGCGCCGGCCAGCAGCGCGGCGCCGATCAGGACCGTGCCGAGCCGGAACACGTCGAGGGCGGTCAGCAGCAGGCCGAGTCCGACGGACGACAGCACGGCGAGGATCGGCCACTGGCGGGCCGGGGCCGAGGCGTCGCCGCCCGCCGCCCGGCCGCCGCCCTCGGGTCGCGCGGTGTCCCGCGTGAACAGGGGGAAGCGCCGTGTGGTGCGGCGCGGCTTCCCCTCTGCGTCGGGCGCGCTCACGGCGTCGGGCGCACCCGGCTCGCCCTCGGCGCCCTCCGCCTCCCGCACACCCGCCACACCGTTCACGGACCCCGCCTTCCCCGAACCGGCTTCACCGTTCACGGACCCCGCCTTCCGACGACCGGCCTCACCGTTCACGGACCCCGCCTTCCGAGGACCGGCCTCACCACTCGCGGACACCGCCTTCCGCACGACGGACTCGCCCTTCACCGCCCTCGCCCTCCGCACGGCCGACCCGCCGTTCGCGGACGCGGCCTCCCGCACTGCCGACTCGGCGTCGGTGTCGGTGTCGCGGGCCGCGGCGTCCTCGGGCCCGCCGTCAGCCGACACTGCGCTCCGCCGCCTCCACCACGTTGACGAGCAGCTGGGCGCGGGTCATCGGGCCCACGCCGCCGGGGTTCGGGGAGATCCAGGCGGCAACCTCGGCGACGTCCGGGTGGACGTCGCCGACGATCTTGCCCTCGGCGCTGCGCGAGACACCGACATCGAGGACGGCGGCGCCCGGCTTCACGTCCTCGGCGCGGATGAGGTGGGCGGATCCGGCCGCGGCGACGATGATGTCGGCGCGCTTCAGGTGCGCGGAGAGATCACGGGTGCCGGTGTGACACTGGGTGACCGTGGCGTTCTCGCTGCGCCGCGTCAGCAGCAGCGGCATCGGACGCCCGATGGTCACCCCGCGGCCGACGACCACGACCTCGGCGCCCTTGATCTCCACGCCGTAGCGGCGCAGCAGGGTGAGGACGCCGTTGGGGGTGCACGGCAGCGGGGCCGGCTCGTTGAGGACCAGCCGCCCGAGGTTCATCGGGTGCAGGCCGTCGGCGTCCTTGTCCGGGTCCATCAGTTCGAGGATGCGGTTCTCGTCGATGCCCTTGGGGAGCGGGAGCTGGACGATGTAGCCGGTGCAGGTGGGATCTTCGTTGAGTTCGCGCACCACCGCCTCGATCTCCTCCTGCGTGGCGGTCGCGGGCAGTTCACGCTGGATGGACGCGATACCGACCTGGGCGCAGTCGCGGTGCTTGCCCGCGACGTACTTCTGGCTGCCGGGGTCGTCGCCGACCAGGACGGTCCCCAGGCCGGGCGTGACGCCCTTCTCCTTGAGGGCCGCCACGCGGACGGTCAGATCGGACTTGATCGCGGCTGCGGTGGCCTTGCCATCGAGAATCTGGGCGGTCATGGCCCCATCCTCGCGGATGACCCGCTCCCGGTTCCAATCCGGGCGCCCCTTTCCCTCTGCCACCAGCCGCGATCAGCCGTGATCAGCGATGTTGCGCTTGCACAACACCTGCACAACACAATCGGAAGGGCCCTGGACAAATAGGTAAGGCATTTAGAACGATGAACATCACAGTGCCGCGGACAGTACCGGGGGGACGGACCGCTCTGTAGAACTCTCCTCCGCACCTTGCCGCGCGTCCCCGCACCAGGCAACGGAGGAAGACCCGCCATGAGTTTCGGCGACCCGAACAACCCCTACGGTCCCCCGCAGGGCCAGCCGGCCGGCTACCCGCCCCAGGGCCAGCCCGGCTACGGCTACCCCCAGGGCGCCCCGCAGCAGCCCGGTTACGGCTACCCGCAGGCCCCGTCGCTCGGCCAGCAGCCGTACGGCGGCTACCCCGGCGGCCCGATGGAGATGCCCGGCACGGTCAAGGCCGCGCGCGTGATGCTGTTCGTCATCGGCGGTCTCCAGGTGCTCGGCGCCATCCTGATCGCGATCTCGGCGCTCGCCGTCTCCGCCGCGAAGAACAACGCGGACCTCAAGAACGACGTCCAGTTCCAGCAGCTCGCGGACTACTCGGCCGGCGTCCTGTGGGGCATCACGGTCGCGGTCCTGGCGTGGGGCGTCTTCGCGATCTGGCTCGGCGTCAAGTGCGCGAACGGCGGCAGCGGCGTCCGCATCGCCGCGCTGGTGTTCGGCATCCTCACCGCGGTCCTCGGTATCTACCCGTTCATCGTCATCGGTCTGGTGCACACCGTGCTCGCCATCCTGATCGCGGTGTTCGTCGGCAAGGCGGACGGCGCCGCCTGGTTCGACCGTCCGAAGTACTCGGTCTGAGGCCACCGGCGGCACGGCTGCCACGAGGCCGACCTCCGGGGCGACTTCCGGCCATGTGAGGTAGAGGCCGTTGACGCGCAAAGAATTGCGGCGGTGGCTTCCGGCCCTCCCCCGAGGGGCCGAAAGCCACCGCCGCGCACGTGCGCCAGGGCTCAGCCGCAGTTACCGGTGATCCACTGGTGGGACCGCACCTTGTACGTACCGGCGAGGTTGCCGCCCTGCTGCTGCCGGGTGCAGCCGATCCGGCCGTTGTAGTTGGTGTTCGCGTAGAAGGCGACACCGCTGTACGACCCGGTGCCGGCGTTCCACACCGACTTCACGTTCGTCGTGGCGGCCCAGGAACACTTGATGGCGCCGCTCTGCCAGTCGGGGTCGGCGACGCTCCACGAGCACTTGCTGCCGGTGAAGTTGAAACCGGTCCAGAAGCAGACGTCACCCGACGCGCAGTCCACGGCGGCGGCCGAGGCGGGTGCCGCCGACGCGGAGGCGGGCAGGGCCAGCGTGGTGGCGGCGGCCGCGCTGACGGCGAGGGTCGCGAGCAGCGGGGAGAGGCGGCGCGGACGACGTACGGAAAGGTTCATGGGTCTGTTTCTCCTTGCGATGCGGCTGCTGGTGGTCGGACAGCCAGAAGGTGGCAACGCGCGTCCCGGCCGGGCAAGGAGACCGGGCTGGCTGGGACGCCGGGACGGCCGGACGCCCGCTACTTGGCGCGTTCTCTAACCCTTGGGACGGCCGTGGGACGGCTACTGTGTCCAGCCACTGGAACGTCTGACCAGCGTGCCGTAAGTGCCAGGGGGGAAGAGCGATGCCCGCGTGCCGGGAAACCGAACGGTTCGCCGCGTTGTTGCGTTCGCTGAAGAACCGGTCAGGTCTGAGTTACGAGGCCCTCGCCAAGAAGACCGGCACCGCCGGGTCCACACTGCACCGCTACTGCCGCGGCACTTCGGTGCCCCAGGACTACGGAAGCGTGCACCGGTTCGCCATCGCCTGCGGCGCGACCCCGGACGAACTGCGGACGCTGCACCGGCAGTGGGCCCTGGCCGACGCCGCCCGGACGGAGACGGGGACGGAGGCGGAGACGGAGACGGCGACGGCGACGGCGACGGAGGCCGCAGGAGACGCGGTGGATCCCGCAGATGCCGTTGTCGCCACTGATCTCGTGGACAGTGACGACGGTGACGGTGACGGTGACAAGGAGTCGGGGGCGGTGGAGGTCGGGCCCGTTCCGCCGGTCCGTCAGGGCCGTTTCCGTCTTGACCAGTTCCGGCAGGGCCGCTTCCGTGTCGTCGTGATCGGGGCCGTGGTCCTGACGCTCGGTGTCTCCGCCTGGGCCCTGACGACCGATCACCCGTCGTCCGGCAGCGGCGACGGCTCCGCGGCGGACGGCCGTCTGCTCTTCTCGGCCGCCTGTCAGCCCGTGGTGGCCATGGGCCAGCACGACGCGTGCGTGGGCGAGGTACAACGGCTGCTGCACGCCAAGGGCGCGGACATCGACGTCGACTCGGACTTCGGCCCGCAGACGCTGCGCCGGGTCACCGCCTTCCAGGTGTTCACCGGTCTCCAGCCCAACGGAGTCGTCGGGGACGCCACCAAGAAGGCGCTCTACACCTCGAACATACGCATGACCGTCTGGCCGCCGGCGAAGGTACGGGCGCACATCCGCGCGGTCTTCACCGACGCACCCGAAGCGGCGGTCGCCATCGCGGACTGCCAGTCGTTCCTCGACCCGCTGCACATCCTGCCCAACACCAACGGCACCCGTAACTGGGGTCTGTTCCAGATCTCCGACCTGCGCCTGCGCGAGCTGGGCGGGACCCCGCGTCAGGCGCTGGACCCGGAGTGGAACATCAGGGCGGCCAGGCGCCTGTGGAGCAAGCAGCGCGACTTCCACGACTGGCCGAACTGCGAGCGCGCGGTCAAGGGCGCCACCACCACCGCGCCCGCACGGTAGCGGCGGCCCACCGGAACCCCGGTGGACCGCCGCACACGCACCGACCTGCCGCGGATCAGTGGAAGAAGTGCCGCGTCCCCGTGAAGTACATGGTGATGCCCGCCTTCTTCGCGGCCTCGACCACCAGCTCGTCACGGACCGAACCGCCGGGCTGGACCACGGCCCTGACGCCCGCCTCGGCGAGGATCTCCAGACCGTCGGGGAACGGGAAGAACGCGTCCGAGGCCGCGTACGACCCGCGGGCCCGCTCGGCGCCCGCCCGCTCGACCGCGAGCTTCGCGGAGTCGACGCGGTTGACCTGGCCCATGCCGACGCCGACCGAGGCGCCGTCCTTGGCGAGCAGGATCGCGTTGGACTTCACCGCGCGGCAGGCTCGCCAGGCGAAGGCCAGTTCGTCGAGCTCGCCCTCGTTCAGGGCGTCACCGGTCGCCAGGGTCCAGCTCGCCGGGTTGTCGCCGTCGGCCTGGAGGCGGTCGGTGACCTGGAGCAGCGCGCCGCCGTCGATCGGCTTGAGCTCGGCCGGGTTCGCGGGCGCACGGTGGGCGCGCAGCACGCGGATGTTCTTCTTCTTGGTGAGGGCTTCGAGGGCGCCGTCCTCATACTCGGGCGCCACGATGACCTCGGTGAAGATCTCGGCGACCTGCTCCGCCATCTCCTTCGTCACCGGCCGGTTGACCGCGATCACCCCGCCGAACGCGGACAGCGGGTCACAGGCGTGCGCCTTGCGGTGCGCCTCGGCGACGTTCGAGGCGATCGCGATGCCGCACGGATTGGCGTGCTTGATGATCGCGACGCAGGGGTCCTCGTGGTCGTACGCGGCACGGCGCGCGGCGTCCGTGTCCGTGTAGTTGTTGTACGACATCTCCTTGCCGTGCAGCTGCTCGGCCTCCGCGAGACCGCCGGCGCCCGAGGTGTAGAGGGCGGCGGGCTGGTGCGGGTTCTCGCCGTAGCGCAGGGTGTGCGCGCGCTCCCAGGTGGCGCCCAGGAAGTCGGGGAGCCCGGAGGCGTCGACGGGGGCGTACTCGGAGGCGAACCAGGAGGCGACGGCGACGTCGTACGCGGCCGTGTGCTGGAAGGCCTCGGCCGCGAGCCGCTTACGGGTGGTGAGGTCGAAGCCACCCCTCTTGACGGCGGCGAGGACGTCGCCGTAACGGTCGGGGCTGGTGACGACGGCCACGGACGGGTGGTTCTTGGCGGCGGCTCGGACCATCGAAGGCCCGCCGATGTCGATCTGCTCGACGCACTCGTCGGGCGTCGCGCCCGAGGCGACGGTCTCGCGGAAGGGGTAGAGGTTGACGACGACGAGGTCGAACGGCTTGACGCCCAGCTCTTCCAGCTGCCGCTGGTGGTCGGGCAGACGCAGGTCGGCGAGGATGCCGGCGTGGACCTTGGGGTGCAGGGTCTTGACGCGGCCGTCGAGGCACTCGGGGAAGCCGGTCAGGTCCTCGACCTTGACGACGGGGACCCCGGCCGCGGCGATCTTGGCGGCGGTGGAGCCGGTGGAGACGAGCTCGACACCGGCCTCGTGGAGCCCGCGGGCAAGCTCTTCGAGCCCGGTCTTGTCGTAGACGCTGACGAGCGCGCGCCGGATGACCCGCTTGGTGCCCTCGGTGCTCTCGGCCGTGACTGTGCTGTCGGCGGTCACTGGATAACTACCTTTCGTCCCTCAATGCGATAGCCGTTGCGGGCGAGCCGCCCCACGACATCGACGAGCAGTCTTCGCTCGACTTCCTTGATGCGCTCGTGCAGAGCGCTCTCGTCGTCCTCGTCCCGGACCTCCACCACGCCCTGAGCGATGATCGGTCCGGTGTCGACGCCGTCGTCGACGAAGTGGACGGTGCAGCCGGTGACCCTCGCGCCGTACGCGAGCGCGTCGCGTACGCCGTGGGCCCCCGGGAAACTCGGCAGCAGGGCGGGATGCGTGTTGACGAACCGCCCACCGAACCGCGCGAGGAATTCCTTCCCCACGATCTTCATGAACCCCGCGGAGACCACGAGGTCGGGCTCGTGGTCGGAGACGGCCTCGGCGAGCGCGTGGTCCCACTCGTCCCGGGTGTCGTAGTCCTTGACGCGGCGGACGAAGGTCGGGATCCCGGCCCGCTCAGCCCGGGCCAGCCCCTCGATGCCGTCGCGGTCGGCGCCCACGGCCACGATCTCGGCCCCGTAGGCCTCCGGCCCGCCCGCGGCGATGCCGTCGAGCAGTGCCTGCAGATTCGTGCCTGATCCGGAGACCAGCACGACGAGGCGCTTGGTCTTGGCCACGACGGGGCCCTTTCTCGGGGGAGCGTTTGTACGGTCGTACGAATGCTTCGCGCCCCTGGATACGGGGAAGTCTACAAAGCGGCCGACCGTCAGCAACGATACCGGCACACCGGGCGGCCCCCACGGGACGGGGGCGTGGCCGGAAGGTAGCGTCTGCGGTGGATCCTCCCGGGAACACCGTTCAGCACGGGGAACGCCCTGTGCGCTTGGGACGTTGACCTGGGACGGGTAGAACGTTCGGGGTACGAGCCCCGGGGGCGATCGTCCTGGGCGCGGGCCTCGGACGGAAAACCCGGGGCAGGGACTCCGTGGAGCGGTACCCGGGGTGCGAATCCCGGGTCCTGATCCTGGAAACGAACGCCCGGGGTGCGAGCTCCGGGCAGGACGCTCGGGGTGCGCGTCGCGAGCACGATGCCGTGTGGACACGCCGCCCGCCAGAACCACCAAGGGGAAGACGCACACCTGATGCCGGACCGCAGTCTCCGACTCCCTCCGCTGCTGCTGCGCGAGCGGCGCCCTTCGCCTACCCCGCCGCGGGAGAGCGGGGACACGCCCGCGGGTGGGAACGGTTCCGCGAGCGGACGCGGCCCGGACACAGACTCCAGCACGGGCTCCGGCTCCGGCTCCGGCTCCGGCTCCGGCTCCGGCTCCGGCTCCGGCTCCGACGACAATCCCTTCGCTCCGCCGCCGGAGGGCACGCCCGACCGCCCCTGGCAGCCTCGACGTCCCGCGTCCGGCCATGGCCCGAACGAGAACGACGGTTCCGACCCCGGACAGTCCCCTTGGGGCAGTCAGTGGAGCGACCGCCAGCCGGGGCGTTCGTCCGGCGGCGGTTTCGGCGACCGTCCCGGGGCTCCGCAGGGTCAGGGCGGCCCGGAAGGTCCCGGCGGTGGGCCGGGCGCCGGAATGCGCTGGGACCCGACGGACCCCGCCCAGCGCCGCGCGCGCTACGCGCTGCTCTCCGGAATGTGGGCGTTCTTCTTCGCCCTGTTCAGCTGGCCGTACGTGGCACTGCTGCTCGGTGCGCTCGCCCTGTACTGGGGCGGCAGTGCCCTGCGCGCCAAGCCCCGCACGCCGGATCCGGACACCCCGGCCCCCGAAGCGAACACCCGCCCCCAGACGACCGCCGCGGTGAGCGGCCTCGTCACCGCGTCCCTGGCCATCGTCATGGTCGCCGCGACCTTCACCGCGCAGCTCGTGTACAGCGACTACTACTCCTGCACGAACGACGCCCTCACCAACGCCGCCAAACAGTCCTGCAACGACCTCCTCCCGAAGGACCTGAGGGGCGTCCTGGGAACGCACAGCTAGCTCGAACGCGCCCCGTCAGGGGCGCAGCCCCAGGGGATGATGGGGGGTCCCCCTGCTCGAGCGAAGCCGAGAGCTTGGGGGGAGGGCTGGGGCGGCGGGGGCGAGGAAACCGAGGGCTCCTCACTCACCCCGTTCAGGTGGCGCCGCCAAGGACGTCGCCTCCCCACCATCGGAGGGCAGCAAGTCGTACGGCTCCAAACTCGGATCCGAAGCCGGCCCGGAAGCCGGGGCAGCAGTGGCAGCGGCAGCAGCAGGGACAGCGGCAGCAGCAGGGACAGAAGCCGGAGCCGGAGCCGTCCCCGCCGACGGAGTCACCCCCACCTGACCTCCGTCCCCCCGCGACCGCCCCGCCCAGAACCCCCACGAGAACCACAACCGGCACGACCCCCACGAGAACCACGAGGGCCAAGAAACCCGCCGCCGAAGCTCCCACCCCCACAACACCACCCCCACAGGAACCCCCACCCCCACCGTCCAAGCCACCACCGCTCCCCCCACCTGCCACCACACCGGCCCGAAGTGAGCCAACGCCGCCACCCCCAACGGCCCACCCGCCACCCCGGCAAGCACCGCCATCACCAGCCCGCACATCACGGCCGCGACCCCCACCCCCACCACGACCCGCCCCCACGACCAGGCCTCACGCCCCTCCCCCGGCGCCCCCGCGGTCACCAGGAACCACGCCACCGTCATCCCCGCCGCCACCGGCACCCCCATCCCCACCTCACTCCACGCCGCCCCCGGCATCGGCACCGGCACCGGCACCGCCGCCAGCAGCGGAAACGCCGGCAACAACGGCCCCGGCCCCGCCGCGGACAACGGCCCCGCGACATGCCCGGCCCCCAGCACGACCCCGGGCCCGAGCCCGTACGCGGCCCCCCACACCGCAGCGTTCGGCACGAGCGCCAGACAGAGCAGCAGTACCGCGAACCGCCCCGACCACACCTCGGTGAGCTGCGCGAACGAGTCCCGGACGGCATCGCCGTGCCACACCAGCGACGCCGCGACCAAGAGCGAGCCACCCCCGACAAGCACCGCCGCCCCGGCCCCGGCCGCCCGCGCGGAGGCCCCGAGGAATTCGGGCGAGCAACGGCGTACGCCGGCGGGCAACACAGCGAGCAACCGCCGGACCCGCGCGGTCACGGGGAAGTCGGCGCGTCCGTACGCCGCCCACACCCCCACGCCCGTCGCACTCCCGGCGAGCAACGGCAGGCATCCGGCGGTCCACACCCACGACGGCCGCAACTCCCCGCCCGAGCAGTACAGCGCGGCCGCAATTCCAACCGTCAGATAGCCCCCGACGACCCCCGTCCACACCGTGCCCGGCTCCGCCTCGGCCTCGGCGTCCGCCACGCCGCGCGCCGCCCGGTACAGCAGCCACACGGGCAGGACGACCAGCAGCAGCGGTGTCACACCCACCGGCATGGGCTGGCCCGACAGGGTCTCGGTGCGGATCAGCTCCACGCCGTGCGAGAGCAGCCACAACGCGGCGGCCACGTGCAGCGATCCGCTCGGCCCGCTGTCCGGATAGGGCGAGCTGATCCACAGCATCATGACGAGGACGGCGAACGAACCGAGTCCGAGCCCCGCCGCGAGGGCGCCACCCAGGAGGCTGGCGCCCAGTCCGGGTGAACGGTGGCGCATCCGGGTGAGCAGGGGCGACAACGACAGTCTGCGGTCGGTCATTTGGGTCACGTCCGCCATGCTCCCAACGACACGCGCTTTCTCGTCGTAACAGGCGAACCTTGGATGTGTCGCTCAATATGCAGCTATGTACTTTTTCGTACTAAGGGGCACCCTATGGGGTCCGACATGACACGCACCCCTGAGACCCCGCTGCCCTCCCCCCAGGAGCGCCGCCGCCTGCGCGAGGCCCAGTCGCTGAGCCAGGCCGACGTCGCGGCCGCGGTGGGCGTCACCCGTGCGACGGTGCGCTCGTGGGAGAACGGCCGTACGACGCCGTGCGGCAGCAAACGGGACGCGTACGCACGGCTGCTGACGGGCGCTGAGGAGGTGACCACCCATCAGGAGAATCCGGCTCCCGCGCTCGTCGGCTCCGCCACCGGCCCCGTACAAGCGTCCCCCGACCACGCCGAAACCACCCCCGAGCCGCCCTCCGAAACCCCACCCGCCTCCGAGCTCGGCCCCGAACCCAAACCCGAACTCGCCCCCGATCCCGAAGCCGAACTCGAACCCCTTTCGGCCCCCCTGACGCCCGATCAGGCCTTCGACGCCCTCTACGCGTTCTGCGCCCCCGCCCTCGTACGGCAGACCTACCTGCTCACCGGGCGGCGCGAACTGGCGCGCGAGTCGGTGGAGCGCGCCTTCCAGCTGGCCTGGCACCGCTGGCCCGAGGTGGCCATGGACCGCGATCCGGCGGGGTGGGTGCGGGCGACGGCGTACGAGTTCGCGCTCTCGCCCTGGCACAGGCTGCGCCCCCGGCACCGCAACCCGGAGCCGCCGCCCACCGCCCCCGCGGACCGCGCTCTGCTCGACGTACTCCTGCAGCTGCCGCCCGTGTACCGGCGGACCCTGCTGCTCTACGACGGGGTCGGGCTCGATCTGCCGGAGACCGCGGCCGAGACGGAGGCGAGCACGCCCGCGGCGGCCAACCGGCTGCTGCACGCGCGCGAGGCCGTGGCCAAGCGGCTGCCGGAGCTGGCGGAGCCGAAGGCGTTGCACCGGCGACTCGCCGAGGTCGCTTCCGCCGAGCGGCTGCGCGCCGCGAAGCCCACCACGGTCCGCTGGGGCGGAGAGCAGCGCGCCCGGCACTGGACCCGCGCCGCCATCGCCTTCACGGTCGTCCTCATCGGCGCCACGACGCTGACGCTCCGTACGGCCCCGGACCACTACGAACCGCCGCTGGCGCCCGGCGCCACGGTGCACGGGGTGCCCCCCCGGGTCGCGCCCGGGCCGCTGTCCGCGGAGGAGCTGGCCCTGCGCGCCAAGCTCAAGGGGGAGACGGTCAGCGGGCCGGAGCGGCTGGTTCCGGAACCAGGCTGAGCTGGTTCCGCAACCAGGCCGAGCGGGTTCCGGAGCCAGGCTGAGCGGGGTACGACGACGGGCTGAGCCGGGTACGACGACGGGCCCGCACCCCCGTGGGGATGCGAGCCCGTTCAGTCTGGAGAAGGTCCAGCCTGGAGAAGGTCAGCCGGCGAGGATCTCGCGGGCCAGCTTCGCCGTCTCGGTCGGCGTCTTGCCGACCTTGACGCCGGCGGCCTCGAGGGCCTCCTTCTTCGCGGCGGCCGTACCGGAGGAGCCGGAGACGATGGCGCCGGCGTGGCCCATGGTCTTGCCCTCGGGCGCGGTGAAGCCGGCGACGTAGCCGACGACCGGCTTCGTCACGTTCTTGGCGATGAAGTCCGCCGCACGCTCCTCGGCGTCGCCGCCGATCTCACCGATCATGACGATCAGGTCGGTGTCGGGGTCGGCCTCGAACGCGGCGAGCGCGTCGATGTGCGTCGTACCGATGATCGGGTCGCCACCGATACCGACGGCGGACGAGAAGCCGATGTCACGGAGCTCGTACATCATCTGGTACGTCAGCGTGCCGGACTTCGAGACCAGGCCGATGCGGCCCGGCTTCGTGATGTCGCCCGGGATGATGCCGGCGTTCGACTGGCCCGGGGTGATGAGACCGGGACAGTTCGGGCCGATGATGCGGGTCTTGTTGCCCTTCGACTTCGCGTACGCCCAGAAGGCGGCGGAGTCGTGGACGGCGATGCCCTCGGTGATGACGACCGCGAGGGGGATCTCCGCGTCGATCGCCTCGACGACGGCGGCCTTGGCGAAGGCCGGCGGCACGAAGAGGACGGAGACGTTGGCGCCCGTCTTCTCGATGGCCTCGGCGACCGTGCCGAAGACCGGGATCTCGGTGCCGTCGATGTCGACGGACGTGCCCGCCTTGCGCGGGTTCACGCCACCGACGATGTTCGTGCCGTCGGCCAGCATGAGCTTGGTGTGCTTCATGCCCGTGGCACCAGTCATGCCCTGGACGATGACCTTGCTGTCCTTGTTGAGGAAGATAGCCATGGCGGTTGTTTCCCTCGTCCCTTACTTCGCAGCCGCGAGCTCGGCGGCCTTGTCGGCCGCGCCGTCCATGGTGTCCACGCGCTGGACCAGCGGGTGGTTGGCGTCCGACAGGATCTTGCGGCCCAGCTCGGCGTTGTTGCCGTCCAGACGCACGACCAGCGGCTTGGTGACTTCCTCGCCCTTGTCCTTGAGCAGCTGGAGCGCCTGGACGATGCCGTTGGCGACCTCGTCACAGGCGGTGATGCCACCGAAGACGTTGACGAAGACGGACTTGACGTCCGGGTCGCCGAGGATGATCTCCAGGCCGTTCGCCATGACCGCGGCGGAGGCGCCGCCGCCGATGTCGAGGAAGTTGGCGGGCTTGACGCCGCCGTGGTTCTCACCGGCGTAGGCGACGACGTCGAGGGTGCTCATGACGAGACCCGCGCCGTTGCCGATGATGCCGACCTCGCCGTCGAGCTTGACGTAGTTGAGGTTCTTGGCCTTGGCCGCCGCCTCGAGCGGGTTGGCGGCGGCGTGGTCGACCAGCGCCTCGTGCTCCGGCTGACGGAACTCGGCGTTCTCGTCCAGGGACACCTTGCCGTCGAGCGCGATGACGCGGCCGTCGGCGACCTTGGCGAGCGGGTTGACCTCGACGAGGAGGGCGTCCTCCTTGATGAAGGTGTCCCACAGCGTCACCAGGATCTCGGCGACCTGCTCGGCGACCTCGGCCGGGAACTTCGCCTGGGCGACGATCTCACGGGCCTTCTCGATCGAGACGCCCTCGTTGGCGTCGACCGGGACCTTCGCGAGGGCCTCGGGGTTCTCCTCCGCGACGACCTCGATCTCCACGCCGCCCTGGACGGACGCCATGGCGAGGAAGGTGCGGTTGGTGCGGTCGAGGAGGTACGAGACGTAGTACTCCTCGGCGATCTCGGGCGCGGTCTCGGCGATCATCACCTTGTGGACCGTGTGGCCCTTGATGTCCATGCCGAGGATGTCCGTCGCGCGGGCGACGGCCTCGTCCGGGGTGGCGGCGAGCTTGACGCCGCCGGCCTTGCCTCGGCCACCGACCTTCACCTGGGCCTTGACGACGGACTTGCCGCCAAGACGCTCGGTCGCCTCGCGGGCTGCCTCAGGCGTGTCAATGACTTCACCGGCCAGCACCGGTACACCGTGCTTGGCGAAGAGGTCCCTCGCCTGGTACTCGAACAGGTCCACGCGCGTCCGTCCCTATCAGTGATCTCGCGGTTCGTTGTCTGCGTGGGCGTGCCGCGAAGGGCAACGTGACGTCCGCTGTCACAAGGGTGGCGCACACGATGTCCGAGCGCGCGGCATGTCCGTCTCGCAGGTTATCGCCGCAGGACGTGGGTCCCTAAATCGCAGGTCACACCTGAGCGGTGATACCTGTCACAGATCTGGCCGGGACAGGGCCTCACCAGGCTGGGGTTTGCCTGGTGAGGCCCCTCGAACAGCCCCTGAGGGGCCCGGGGAGGGTGGTCCTCACCCCAATGGGGACCACCCTCCCCATCCGCGGGATTCCGGTCGGACACAGCCGACGGATTTCGGCCGTCCGGGACCGTGGCCCCGCGGAGTCGGTCGGTGGGTACAGCGGTACAGCAGTACAGCGACAGCGGTACAGCGGGAGGGGCGGTCAGACGCTGTAGGTGCCGCCGTACTGGGCGTGGTGCAGATAGCTCGGTGTGACGGACTCGGCCACGCCCTGGACACCGGTGACCGCGTGTCCCGCGAGCGGGCCGGCCTGGCCGACCACGCCGCCGGCGAACGGCCGCACGTCGTCCACGACGCCCCCCGCGAAGCCGCCGACATTCCCTTGGACGCCATAGGCCAGACCGGTGGCGCTGCCCTCGATGCCCGCCACGACCGGCCGCACGAGGTCGGCGACCGGCTGTACGGCGCCGACGACACCCTGGGCGAAGGGGTCCACCTGGCCGGTGACGCCGTGCGCGAGGGTGCCCGCGTCGGCCACGACCCCGCCCGCGAGCGGCCGCACACCGCCCACCGCTCCGGACGCCAGAGCGCCCGCGTCCCCGACCGCCTGCCCGGCGACCGGGACCACGCCGTGCACGGCGGTGGCGGCGACGGGCGGCAGAACGGAGGCGGCGGTGTCGTCGGCGACCTGCGCGACGGCGTGGTGCACAACCGGGGTGACGCCCTGTACGGCGTCGGCCGCGACCGGCGGCAGGGCGGCCGACGTGGTCTCGTCGACGGAGCTCCGGTCCAGCTGCGGCGCGAAGGCCGAGAGCGGGCCGAAGAGGTAGTCGACCTCGTCCTGCGGGGCCGAAAGGTGGGTGACCGTGGGGGCGGTCTTCTTGGTCTGGTGGGTGACGGCGGTCCGGGCGGTGTCCTCGACCGTGGACACCGTCTTGGCGGCGGTGTCGCCGACCTCGCCGGTCACCGTGCCGACGGTGTCCGTGGCGGCGGTGTCCGTGGCGGCGGTGTCCGTGGCGGCGGTGTCCGTGGCGGCGGTACCTGTGTCGCCCACGGTCGCGTCGGGCAGCGACACCGGCGAAGAGGGCAGCTCATCGGCGCTGGCGACGGCGGAGCCGAGCGCCCACGCGCCGGTGACACCGGCGGCTATGACGAGGGAACGGCGGATGTTCTTGTTCATGTGTACGTCAGATCCTTCGGGTTTCCGAGAGTCCTGGGCTTCCGTCCGGGGACCGGAGAGGGTCCCGACAGGGACCGGAGAGGGTCCCGACAGGGACCGGAGAGGGTCCGGACGGCGGGCAGACCTGTTCCGCCCCCGCGCGGCAGGTCGACAGCGGGGGAAGGACTGCCCTAGCCGGGGAAGACTGGAATGTCCCGGTGCCTGTCCCGGGTTCCGGCCGCGGTCACCGCCGCGGGAACGCCGGGCACGAGCCGTAGCGGCGCCCGGTGGCTCGGAGTGACGGCATGAGGATCGCCGTGGCGCGGCGTGCCGTTGTCGACGGCAGACTGACCGCCCAGCGCGCCCGTGGGGTCGCCGGGGGGTGCCTGACGGTCGGGCCCCGGCGCCACGCCTAGGTGCTCGCCACGCACGGCGACACCGTCGGTGTCCGTACCGAGGCGGGTGGGGCCGTAGTACGTCGGGCCGACGGGCCCGGCGTCCGCATGCCGCACCACCGCGTGCGACGACGAGGACACGGCACCCGCACCCGATTGATGGGGCCTCGCACCGGCGGACGGAACCTGACCCCCCGCACCCGGAAGCGCGGGCGGACCGGGCGGACCGGGCAGCTCCGGCAGGGAAGGCAGAGAGGACCTGGAGGGCAACGAGGGAAGGGTCGGCAGGGTCTTCGGCGGCGCCTGGCCCAACTCGCCGTTCACCGTCTCCACGAGATCACCGACCGGCCGTACGACGCTGTCGGCAACCGGCCCTACGACGTGCCGGACGGTGTCGGTCACGCGGGTGACGGTGCCGCCGACCTGAGCGACGGTGTCTGTGACGTGCGCGTGAGTGACGGTGTCCGTGACGTGAGTGACGCTGTCCGTGACGTGAGTGACGGCCGGGGCCGCCGAGTGCGCCACCAGGAGCGGAGCAGCCGGTTTCACCACCCGTACCGACGAACTCGCCGGAACCGTCGGCACCAACCCGCCCGCCCCGTCCGCCGCATGCGCCCGCTCCCCGCAGAGGAGCCCGAGTGCGAACAACCCGGCCACCAGCAGTGCCAGTTGCAGCGCACGCCGCCCGGCCGCCGTGCGCGTCAGGCGCAGAGCGGCACCGGCGAAGGGCAGTTCGGCGGCGGGCGGGGTCAAGACGGGGCGATCCTTCATGCGGCGGGAAGAGGCGTCGATCCTCGCACGGGTCTCCTGAGGTCGCGCAAGCCCCCTGTCGCCACTGCTACCGATGGGTAGTCATGTCCGCTTTCCCACACTCCTCACGTCCCCTCACATTTCCTCACCTCTCCTCACGTCTCCTCACCTCTCCTCACGCGGTGTCCGGTATCGGGAGCGGGCGCTTCTCGATCGCCGCCGCCATCACCTCGGGAAACAGGTCGGGCGTACAGGCGAACGCTGGTGCGCCCAGCGCCGCGAGCGCTGCCGCGTGCTCACGGTCGTACGCGGGCGCCCCTTCGTCGGACAACGCCAGCAGCGTCACGAACTGCACCCCCGACGCCTTCATCGCCGCTACCCGCTTGAGCATCTCGTCGCGTATGCCTCCTTCGTAGAGGTCACTGATGAGCACGACCACCGTGTCGGCGGGCCGGGTGATCTGCGACTGGCAGTACGCGAGCGCCCTGTTGATGTCCGTACCGCCGCCCAGCTGGGTGCCGAAGAGGACGTCGACCGGGTCGTCGAGCTGGTCGGTCAGATCGACGACGGCCGTGTCGAAGACGACGAGCCGGGTGGCGATGGACCGCATCGACGCGAGGACGGCGCCGAACACGGAGGCGTAGACGACGGACGCCGCCATGGATCCCGACTGGTCGATGCAGAGGATGACCTCCTTCTTCACGGACTGCGAGGCACGCCCGTAGCCGATCAGCCGTTCGGGCACGATCGTGCGGTACTCGGGCAGGTAGTGCTTCAGGTTCGCCGCGATCGTGCGGTTCCAGTCGATGTCCTGGTGACGGGGTCTGCTGATACGCGTACTGCGGTCGAGGGCACCGGTGAGAGTCGCCCGCGTGCGGCTCGCGAGCCGCTTCTCGAGATCCTCTACGACCTTGCGCACGACGGCCCGCGCCGTTTCCTTCGTCGTCTCCGGCATGGCCTTGTTGAGGGAGAGCAGCGTGCCGACCAGGTGCACATCGGCCTCGACCGCTTCCAGCATCTCGGGCTCCAACAGGAGGGTGGACAGCCCGAGCCGGTCGATGGCGTCCCGCTGCATGACCTGCACGACGGACGAGGGGAAGTACGTCCGGATGTCCCCGAGCCAGCGCGCGACCGACGGCGCCGACGCCCCGAGCCCCGCCGAACGGTCCCGCCCGGACCGCCCCTTGCCGCCCTTCCCGTACAACGCGGTGAGCGCCCCGTCCATCGCCGCGTCCTGCCCCGCGAGCACGCATCCGGTGCCGTCCGCCTCCTCACCCCCGAGCACAAGCCGCCACCGCCGCAGCCGCTCGCCGGCGACTTCCGCGACTTCGGCGACTTCGGCGGGTCCGGGCGACCCGGCCGGCCCGTTCGAGCCGGTCGCTTCCTCAGGTGCCGCTGTCATCGGGCCACCCCCGCAAAGTCGTCGTCGTAGGACACGTCCAGCCCCAGCAGCAGGCTCAGCACCGGCAGGACCGCGTCGGCGCGCTCGGGGTCGAGGTCGGGGGCGAACCCGGGTATGCCGGACGCGGCGGCCTCGGCGCTCCCCCGCGCCCCCGGGCCGCGCCGGACCAGCTCACCCAGCGTTCTGCGCACTCCTGCCTCGTACGCCGAGAACGTGCGCCGCAGCAGCGGCAGCACATCGGTGAACGCCGCCGCCGGCACCCCGGTCAGCCACGCGTCCACCAGACCGAGCAGCCGCTCGTCGTGCACGAGCAGCATCCCGCCCCCGGAGCCACCGCCGACGAACCCCTCGATCCACGCGGCCGCGTCCCCCGGCTCCGTACCCGGCGACAGCACGAGACCCATGAGCCGCGCGGCCTCGTCCTGCCCCAACTCCCCTTCGTCCAGCAGCAGTCGTACCGCTCGCCCACGGATCACCCCCGGCACGGTGTCCCGCCCGGCCAGCACCCGGAGCACTGAGTGCCAGCGCTCACGCATCCCGCCGGAGGCCGGCGTGCCGGGCTCCCCCAGCAATCCCACCGCGCCGTGGACCGCGTCCACATGGCGTCGCATGTGCTCGGCGGCCTCGGCGTCGAGGGCCGTGCAGGCCGGTGGGAGCCCGACGAAGATCCGCTCGGCGAGGCCCACGGCGACGTCCGTGAGGGCGTGTGTGTCCGTGCCGCGCACATCGCCGTACCGCAGGGAGCGGACCAGCGCGGGCAGAGCCTGGGCGAGGTGGCCGACATCCGCGTCCAGCGCGGCCCGGTCGGCGAGGACCCGCATCACCACGGGCAGCGCGTCCGGGAGTTCGGCGAGCAGACAGCGCTCGGCCAGTGCCGTGACGTCGGCCAGGGCGTGCGCGGCGACGGCGTCCGCCTCGGCCTTGCCGGTCGCCGCCGACAGCACCGTCGTGCCCCAGACCCCGGCCTCGGCGACCCGCACGGACAGCTCCGGCTCCCAGCGCAGCCGCCAGGTCTCCCGGAAGGTGCCGGTGCTGCCGCGCGTGGCGGTGGGCTCCCCCCACGCGATACCGAGCAGCCGCAGCCGGTGCAGGAGTCTGCTCCGCCCGGCGTCGGTCTCCCCCCGCAGATCCAGCTCCAACTCCCGCTCCATCGGCTCGGGTTTGAGCCGCAACCGCTTCTGCGCACGCGCGAGGTCGCGCTGCAACGGCACCGCGGGAGCGGACTGAGGCACCTCGCCCAGCACATCGCCGACCACGAGCCGGTCGTGCACGAGCCCCAGCGGCACGTCCGAGCCCTCACACATCACCGCCCGTACGGCATCGGTGGTCTCGGTCAGCCCGGGCAGTGGGCGACCGCGCATGGCGGCGAGCGTGTCGGCCAGCCGTACCGCCTCGATGACGTGCGCGGACGACACCATCCGGTCCTCGTCGCGCAGCAGTCTCGCCACCTTCGTCATCCAGCGCTCGACGGGACGGTCCGGGGCGGCGAACAGATGCCCGTACCAACCCGGCGAGTCGATGCCCGCGCCGTACCCGCTGACCCGCGACAGCCTCCGGTGCGTCCACGGCACCCACGTCATGTCGGCCTTGGCCCTGGGGAGCCCCTTGAGCAGCGCCCGATCGGCGGCCACGGTCGTCTTCTGCCGCAGCGCGGGCACGTGCCAGGCCCCGCACACCACGGCCACCTCGTCCCCGAACTCCCGCTGCGCCGCCCGCATCTGGAGCCGCATGTACGCCTCGCGCACCAGGTCCCGGTCGTGTCCCCCGACTCCGTAGGCCTCCCTCAGTGCCCCCATCGCCTCCTCCAGCACGGTGAACGGCGCGAACGGGTCGGCCCCGCTCCCCGCCCCGCCCCGGTGCTCGACCACGTCCTCCCACCAGCGCTCGGGATCGTCGTAACCGGCCGTCTCCGCGAGGACCGCGAGGGGGTCGATCCGCACGTCCGCAACG
Source organism: Streptomyces sp. NPDC058086 (assembly GCF_042885015.1). Taxonomy (NCBI): domain Bacteria; kingdom Bacillati; phylum Actinomycetota; class Actinomycetes; order Kitasatosporales; family Streptomycetaceae; genus Streptomyces; species Streptomyces sp. NPDC058086. The sequence goes on from NZ_JBHVST010000001.1 coordinate 50,846, forward strand.
ACGGAACGGTCGGATACACCGGCCTCCCGCTCCCCCTTCTCCCCCCTTTCCCTCTTCTCCCCCTTCTCCCCTTTCCCTCCTTGCCCTCCTTGCCTCTTCTCCTCCTCCGCCGCCTCCTTCTCCTCTTCCCTCCCCCACGCCAGCGTGTGGGTCGCCGGGAGGTCGATGAAGCGGGCCTGGACCCCGTGCTCCAGGGCCCACCGGATCGCCACCCACTCGGGGGAGAACTCGGCGAGCGGCCAGAAGGCGGAGTGGCCGGGCTCGTCCATGACATGGGCGAGGAGTGCGACGGGAGGACGCATGTCCTTCTCGGCGGCGAGCGGGATGAGCGCGTCCGCCTCCGGGGGTCCCTCGATCAGTACGACTTCGGGCGTCGCCGCCTCCAGCGCGGCCCGCACGGCGCGGGCCGACCCCGGGCCGTGATGCCGCACCCCCAGCAGCAACGGCCCCGCCGTGAAGGTCGTCATGCGCTCACCTCCCGGCAGGCCCGGTAGAAGTCCTTCCAGCCGTCCCGCTCGCGGACGACCGCCTCCAGGTACTCCTGCCAGATGACCCGGTCGGCGGCCGGATCACGGACGACGGCGCCGAGGATGCCGGCCGCCACGTCGGACGCGCGCAGGATGCCGTCGCCGAAGTGGGCGGCGAGGGCCAGGCCGCCTGTGACGACCGAGATCGCCTCGGCGGTGGACAGCGTGCCGCTGGGCGACTTCAGCTTTGTCCGCCCGTCGGCCGTGACCCCGTCGCGCAGCTCACGGAAGACGGTGACGACACGGCGGATCTCGTCGATGCCCTCGGGCACGGCGGGCAGGTCGAGGGAGCGGCCGATCTGGTCCACGCGCCGCGAGACGATGTCGACCTCGGCGTCCGCGCTCTCCGGCAGGGGCAGCACCACCGTGTTGAAGCGGCGGCGCAGGGCGCTGGACAGCTCGTTCACCCCGCGGTCGCGGTCGTTGGCGGTGGCGATCAGGTTGAAGCCGCGGACGGCCTGCACCTCCTGGCCCAACTCCGGTATCGGCAGGACCTTTTCCGACAGGATCGTGATCAACGTGTCCTGCACGTCCGCCGGGATGCGGGTCAGCTCCTCCACCCTGGCCGTCATGCCCTCGGCCATGGCGCGCATGACCGGGCTCGGCACGAGCGCGTCGCGGCTGGGGCCGTGGGCCAGCAGCTGCGCGTAGTTCCAGCCGTACCGGATCGCCTCCTCCGGTGTGCCGGCTGTGCCCTGCACCAGCAGGGTCGAGTCGCCGCTGACCGCCGCGGCCAGGTGCTCGGACACCCAGGTCTTCGCGGTGCCGGGCACGCCGAGCAGAAGCAGGGCGCGGTCGGTGGCGAGCGTGGTGACGGCGACCTCGACGATGCGGCGCGGTCCCACGTACTTCGGTGTGATCACCGTGCCGTCCGGCAGCGTGCCACCCAGCAGATAGGTCGCCACCGCCCATGGCGACATCCGCCAGCGGGCGGGCCGCGGCCGGTCGTCCTGCGCGGCCAGCGCGGCGAGTTCGGCGGCGAAGGCGTGCTCGGCATGTGGTCGCAGCGCCTCGCCCGCACTCTCGCTCACGCTTGCGCTCACACCTTCGCCCAGGCCCTCGCTCACGGGCGGACGGACGGTCGTCGGTTCAACGGACTCAACGGACTCAACGCGCACAGACATGGCTCGCTCCCCCTCCGGCTCGGCCGGTTCGGATCTGGTTCCACCGTGCACCACGCCACTGACAATGCGCTCTGACCTGCGCAAATGCTCTCGCGAAGGTCGATTGTCAGTGGCGGGACCTACCTTCGATGACATGACTCAGCAGGGGGTGCGCTGGACGGCGGATCAGGTGCTGGCACTGGCGCCTGACGCCGCGTCACGTACGGCCGGCAGCAAGCTCGGCGCGGCCGGGCCGTGGTCGGAGGCAGGCAGTTCTGACGAGGGGACGGTATGGGGACTGTGCAGGGGAAGCGGCAGCAGGCCTTATCAGACGGTCATCGACATCGCGGACTCCACCGGGCCCGCGTACAAGTGCAGTTGCCCGAGCCGGAAGTTCCCGTGCAAGCACGCGCTGGGACTGCTGCTGCTCTGGGCGGGCGAGGACGGTTCGGTGTCGCGGGGGCCGGCGCCGGACTGGGCGGAGCAGTGGATAGAGGGGAGACGAGAGCGAGCGGGGGAGAAGGGGACGACGGGCGGGGCATCTGGGACGGCGTCACCGAGCGATCCGGAGGCGGCGCGGCGCAGGGCGCAGCGGCGGGCCGAGCGGATCACCGCGGGGGCGGCGGAGCTGGAGCAGCGGTTGGCGGACCTGCTGCGGGGCGGCCTCGCGTCGGCCGAGCAGGCGGGGTACGGGATGTGGGAGGAGACGGCGGCCCGCATGGTCGACGCGCAGGCGCCCGGACTGGCCGCGCGGGTCAGGGAGTTGGGGGCGATTCCCTCCTCCGGACCCGGCTGGCCGGTGCGGCTGCTGGAGGAATGCGCGCTGCTCCATCTCCTCGACCAGGGCTGGCTGCGTCGTGAGCGGCTGCCGGACGATCTGGCCGCGACGGTTCGCTCGCGGGTGGGGCTGCCCGGTTCGGCGGACGGGCCGCCGGTGCGGGACCGCTGGCTGGTCCTCGCCCAGTACGACACGGCGGACACCCGGCTCACGACCCGCAGGATCTGGCTCCACGGCGCGGAGACCGACCGCACCGTGCTGCTCCTCTCCTATGGGGCCGCCGGCCGCGCGCCGGAGCTGACGCTGCCGGTGGGGCTGGCCTTCGAGGCGGAGGTGTCCGCGTATCCGGGCGCCGGACAGCTCCGAGCGGCCCTGGGCGAGCGGTTCACGCCGCCCGCCCCCGCGCGGACACGACCGCCGGGGCTGACCACACCCCAGGCGGCGGCCCGCTTCGGCGAGGCCCTGCGGGCCGACCCCTGGCTCGACTCCCAGCCGGTCACGCTGGCCCGGGTGATACCCACCCCCGTCGACGACACCTGGCAACTGGCGGACGCCGAGGGTGACTTCGGACTCCCGATCGCCCCTTCCCTTCTCTCCCGACCCGGCCTGTGGCGCCTCGCCGCCCTCTCCGGCGGCGCCCCCGTCACGGTCTTCGGAGAGTGCGGCCACCAAGGCTTCACTCCCCTGACGGCCTGGCCGGAGGGCGACGGAGAGCCGGTGTCACTGTGCTGACCACCGGCACGGCCCACACCGCCGGCACCGCCCGCACGACCCGCACGACCCGCACCATCAGCATCACCGGCACCACCCGCATCACCCGCCCGACCTCCGTCGCTCGCATCACCGCTTCCGTTCTCACCACCGCCTCCCCACGGAAAGGACGCTCATGAACACGACCTCCGCTTCCGCGGGCGCACCCGTCGGGGGTTCCTGGGAGGAGCTCGTCACGATGGCCCTGCTCGGGACCGAGCGGCGCCCGCCTCCGGCCTGGGCCGCCGGGCGCGAGGCGCCGGTGGCCCTGCTGGACGCGGCCGCCGTGGAAACCCTGCGGCGGCGGGCCGGGGTACGGGCCGCGCGGGCGGCCGCCCGTCCCGAGCCCGCCGCGCCCGACCCACGACCGGCCCTCCCGTCCGCCGCGGCCCACCGCCTCACGACGCTGCTGGCGGACCGGCCCGGCGCGGGAGGCGGTGGCCGCAGGGGCACGGCACCCGACCTCATGGAGCTGCTCCCGCAGTGGCTCGCGCTGGCGAACGCGCGGGGTTTCGCGCCGCCCCCGGAGACACTGCCCGCGCTCCTCGACGCGGCCCGGGGCCGTACGGACCTGCGGCCGGCGGCCCTGGCCTTCGCGGGGCCGCGCGCCCTGTGGCTCGCCCGGCTGAACCCGGAGTGGCGCTTCGCCCTGCGTTCGCTGCCCGGCGGCGGCACCGCGCTGCCCGGCCCGGAGGACCCCGGGCGCGCGCAACAGCTCTGGCAGGAGGGACTCTTCGCCGAGCGGGTCGCACTGCTCACATCGATACGGGCCCAGGACCCCAGGGCCGCGCGCGAGCTGCTCGCCACCACCTGGGCGACCGAGCGGGCCGAGGACCGGCTGATGTTCCTCGACTCCTTGCGCTCCGGACTGTGCGCGGCGGATGAACCGTTCCTGGAGCGGGCGCTCGCCGACCGGAGCCGCAACGTCCGGGCCACGGCGGCGGAACTGCTGTCCGCGCTGCCCGGTTCGGCGCTCGCCGCGCGGATGGGGGCGCGGGCCGGCTCGTGCGTGGCCGTCGACCGGACGCAGGGCACACCCTCGATCGTCGTCGAGGCGCCGCACGAGTGCGACGCGAGCATGGAGCGCGACGGTGTTGTACCGAAAGCTCCGGCGGGACGAGGGGAACGGTCGTGGTGGCTGGGCCAGTTGGTCGAAGCAGCGCCGCTCGGGACATGGTCGCGACGGCTCGGCGGACGTACGCCGGAGGAGATCGTGGCGCTTCCGGTGTCGGACGACTGGCAGAGCGAGCTGCATGCCGCGTGGTGCCGGGCGGCGGTACGGCAGCGGGACCCGGGCTGGTCCCGGGCGCTCCTCGGTGCGCCGTCGGCTCCGGAGGCCGGCGGGCCGGGGGCGGTGTCACTGGCGGAGCGGTCGAAACTGCTCGCCACGTTGGGCTCCGCCGAGCGGGCCGAGTGGGTGGCCGGGTTCATCGCCACGCACGGGTTGTCCGAGGCGTTCCAGCTGCTCGGGGTCTGCGCGGTGCCGTGGGCGGGGCCCCTGGGACGGGCTGTGGTCGACGCGCTCAATATCGCGCGGGACGCGGGGAGTTATCCATGGAGCTTCAGTGGGGTGATGGGGCTGGCCGAGCGGTGCCTGGATCCGGCGGAGGCGGGGCGGCTGGAGGGACTCACGGCGGTCGCCGACGAGCCGGAGAACGCGGCGCCCGGTGCCGGTGGCTACTGGGCGGAGGCCTTCCAACGCCTCGTCACCACACTGCGTCTGCGCGCGGTGATGTCCTCGGAGCTGGATGGTGCGGGTCCGCGCTGACAGGAGCGCCCCTTGAGGGGCGCGGGGAACTGCGCGACCAGCCCCCACCCACCCGCAGCCGCCCCACGAGCCGTCGGGACGGCTCCCCCGCAGGAGAGGCGCTACGCGCCCGCCGGCTGGCGCACGTTCGCCCGGACCCACTCCACGATCGACGCGGTCGTCGCGCCCGGCGTGAAGATCTCGGCGACGCCCTTCTCCTTGAGCGGCGCGATGTCCGCCTCGGGAATGATCCCGCCGCCGAAGACCTTGATGTCCTCCGCGTCGCGCTCCTTGAGGAGATCGATGACGGCGGCGAACAGTGTGTTGTGGGCACCGGAGAGGATCGAGAGGCCGATCGCGTCGGCGTCCTCCTGGATCGCGGTGTCGACGATCTGCTCCGGGGTCTGGTGGAGCCCGGTGTAGATGACCTCCATACCGGCGTCGCGCAGCGCCCGCGCGATCACCTTGGCCCCGCGATCGTGGCCGTCGAGCCCCGGCTTGGCCACCACCACGCGGATCGGACCGGCTGCCACACCCATCACTGCCTCCATGAACGGACTTCATCGACCGCCCCGCGCCGCACCGGCAGGGGAAGTGAACGAACGTTATCGTCAGATCCGTGCAAACCACAGTTTCCCGCTGAAGACCGAGGGGGAAATCACACGGTGGGACACATTCGCCGCGCACCGCTCCGCGTCTCTGCGGCACACGCGCCGCAGGGATCTGCGTCGCGCGGGCCGTGGCCGGAGCCTGCGCAAGGAGAGCCGCCAACAGGTGGCAGCACCACCGTCGCATCAGGGAGGCGCGACGGCGGTGCGGCGCATCGGCGGGAGCACGACGGCAGGGAATCCCGTCGCGTCACCGGCGCACCACACGCCACGGACGCACCGTCGGCCACCGCCCACGCCATCGCCACCGGCATCGCCACCGCGGCTTTCCACGAGGGCACACGGGGGACAAAGCGGTCCCGTCGCGTGCCGACTGGAGGTCGGCCATGAAGGTCACCGGGGCTGAGTTGCCCTTTCTCCCTCTCCACCGGCGTCTGCTGCCCAGCAGACTGACCGGGCTCTCGGTGGCCCTGTTGAAGGCGACGGCCCTGGAGATCGCCATCCTCGCCGGGCACCTCCTCCTCTATCCGTCCGGCATCACCCAGGAGCGCCGCGGCACCTCCGCACTCCCCCCGCCCGACGCGCCCCGGCTGCCCACCGGGACCAAGCCGCCGGTCGTGCTGCTGCACGGCTTCATCGACAACCGTTCGGTCTTCGTGCTGCTGCGCCGCAACCTCGCCCAGCACGGCAGGCAGCACATCGAGTCGCTCAACTACTCGCCACTGACACACGACATCCGCGCCGCCGCGGAGCTGCTCGGACGGCATATAGAGGACATATGTGAGCGCACCGGGCGCGATCAGGTGGACATAGTGGGCCACAGCCTCGGCGGACTGATAGCCCGCTACTACGTCCAGCGCCTCGGCGGAGACCTGCGCGTCCGCACCCTGGTCACGCTCGGCACGCCGCACGCGGGCACGAAGGTCATTCCGCTGATGAACGCGCACCCGATCGTCCGTCAGATGCGTCCGGGTTCGGAGGTGATCGAGGAGCTGCGCAAGCCCGCGCCCGACTGCCGTACGCAGTTCGTGAGCTTCTGGAGCGACCTCGACCACCTGATGGACCCGCTGGAGACCGCCTCCATCGACCATCCGGACCTGCTCGCGCAGAGCGTCCAAGTGAGCGGAATCGGACATCTCGCCCTGCCGGTCCACCCCGCGGTCGCCGCCGGGATACGGCAGGCACTCGACTTCGAGGAGACGCAGGCCCGCCCCACCGCCGCGCCCGCCGCCGAAACCGGGGGTCTGACAGGGGGTCTGACAGTGGCGTAACGCCTCCGCGGAACACCCTCAACATCGAACGGCAATCGAACGCCAGGCCAAAGCCGTGCCCGCCCTCCCCCGAAACACGGCCGAATGCCCGTTTCCCGAGTGGAGGAAACCTGCCGAAGATTGTCGCGCCCGCGTACCGCCGGGTACAGTCACCGCACTGCTCTGCCAGCCCCTGTTGTCGAGGCGAAAGAGAAGTTGGTGAACGACCGTCACCCGTCGGGGACCGTAACGCCCCCGGCTCCGGCCTCCGATGCCGCCGCGGCGCCCTATGCGTCGTACGGTGGCCAGGAAGCCCAGTACGGCGACTTCACCTCGTACGACGGCTACGCCACCACCGGTACCTACGCGACCGGAAGCTTCGAGACCACGGGTTTCGAGACCTCGACCTTCGCGGCGGACCCCCTCTTCGGCGACATGTCGGGCGGCGACGGCACGGGTTCGTACGACGCCACGCAGTGGAGCACCGGCAGCCACCAGACCCCGCACTACGACCCGTACGCCGCACAGCACCAGGCCGCGTACGACACCGGTGCCTACGACACGACCGCCTGGGCGAGCGGATACCAGCAGCTCGCCAACATCCCCGCGCAGCACCCGGGCCCCGAGGGCACCGGCCAGTGGGACGCGGCCGCCTGGCTCCAGGCCGAACAGACCGGCCAGACCCAGCAGTGGACCGCGCACACCCAGGAGACGGGCGCGTACGACGCCACGCAGTGGAACACCGCGGGCGAACACGACCCCTACGAGGGGTACGAGCAGCACCAGCAGGCCGAGTCGTATGAGCAGCAGCTCGCCGCCGAGGCCTACGAGCATCAGCCGGTGGCCGAGTCCGACGTCCACGACCGGCCCTTCGACCAGCAGGCGACCGCGGCCTTCGAGCAGGTGTCGTACGAGGAACCCGGCGCCGCGGAGGACGAGTTCGAGGACGCCGGTGACGCGCAGGACGCGCCGCTGCTCGAGGACATGGAAGAGGTCATTCCGGCCCCCCGTGCCGCGAACCGGTCCGCGTCCCGTTCCCGGCGGCGCACCCCGGCGAAGCGTTCCGCCTTGCTGACCGTCGCGGTTCCCTCGGCCTGCGTGATGGGGGTCGCGGGAATCGCCGCCGCCTCCGTGGGCACCATCGGCGGGAACGACAGCAAGGACAACACGACCCTCAGCGCGTCCGACGGGACCGCGGTGAAGCCGTCGGCCGCCAACAACAAACTGGACACCCAGCTCCAGAGCCTCTCCGCGGGCGCGGACGACTTCGCCGACCGGGCCAGCCGGACGCAGGAACGTATCGACCTCAAGGCTCAGCAGGCCGCCGAGAAGCAGAAGGCGGCGGCGGAGGCGGCCCGCAAGGAGCGGTTGCGGCCGAAATTCGTGCTCCCGGTCACGCAGAAGGGCCTCAGCGCCTACTTCGGCCAGGCCGGCATCAACTGGATGTCCGTGCACACGGGCATCGACTTCCCGGTGTCGTACGGCACGCCGGTGATGGCCGCGACCGACGGCACCGTACGGACGCAGTGGAACAGCGCGTACGGGAACATGGCGATCGTCACCGCGATGGACGGCACGGAGACCTGGTACTGCCACCTCTCCAGCTACAAGGTGCCGTCGGGGACGGTCGTGAAGGCCGGTGACCAGATCGCGTTCTCCGGGAACTCCGGCAACTCGACCGGTCCGCACCTGCACTTCGAGGTCCGCCCCGCGGGCGGTTCGGCGATCGACCCGCTGCCGTGGCTGCGCAGCCACGGCCTGGACCCGACGTAACCCACCGGCTCCTCACCCGACTCACCCGACGACGTGACCGAACGCCGTCGCCGGGCTCCGAGCTGCCGCCCCGTAGAACCCGTAGAACTACAGCTTCTCCACCGGCGCGTACCGCAGCAGCAACCGCTTCGGCTTCGCCTCGCCGAAGTCGACCGTCGCCTCCGCGTTCGCGCCCGTTCCCTTCACGCCGACCACGGTGCCCAGGCCGAACTGGTCATGGGTGACCCTGTCGCCGACCGCCAGCGAGACCACCGGCTTCTCGGAGATCCCGCGGCGCGTCGCGAAGCCGGAGGCGCCGGACGCCGCGGACCGCGAACGCGAGGACGACAGCGAGGCGGCCACACCGGAGACGGGCCCCGAGGACACGGGAGCGGTCGCGCCGGTGCGCTTCCACTCCAGGTGCGTCTCCGGGATCTCCTCCAGGAAACGGGACGGCGGGTTGTAGGAGGGCTGGCCCCAGGCGCTGCGCATGGACGAACGGGTGAGGTACAGCCGCTCCCGCGCGCGCGTGATGCCGACGTACGCGAGGCGCCGCTCCTCCTCCAGCTCCTTGACCTGTCCCAGCGCGCGCATGTGCGGGAAGACGCCGTCCTCCATGCCGGTGAGGAAGACGACCGGGAACTCCAGGCCCTTGGCGGTGTGGAGGGTCATCAGGGTGATGACGCCGTTGCCGTCCTCCTCGTCCGGGATCTGGTCGGAGTCGGCGACGAGCGCGACCCGCTCCAGGAACGCGGAGAGCCCACCGGACGCCGTACCAGCACCCGCAGCCGCACCGGCACCGGCACCGGCATCCGCCGTACCCGCAGCCGCCCCCGTGCCTTCGCCCTCGCCCTCGCCGGTCTCCTGCTCGAACTCCAGGGCCACGGCGGCGAGCTCCTGAAGGTTCTCGATCCGGGTCTCGTCCTGCGGGTCGGTCGAGGCCTGCAGCTCGGCGAGGTAGCCGGTGCGCTCGAGCACCGCCTCCAGGACGGTCGCCGGGCCCGCGCCGGACTCGACGATCGTGCGGAGGTCCTCCATGAGCGTGTTGAACCGCTTCACGGCGTTCGTCGACCGCGCCGCCATCCCGTACGCCTCGTCGACGCGGCGCAGCGCCTGCGAGAAGCTGATCTTCTCGCGCTGCGAGAGCGCGTCGATCATGGCTTCGGCGCGCTCGCCGATGCCGCGTTTGGGAACGTTCAGAATGCGGCGCATCGGGACCGAGTCCTCGGGGTTGGCCAGGACCCTCAGGTACGCGAGGACGTCCCGGACCTCCTTGCGCTCGTAGAAGCGGACGCCGCCGACGACCTTGTAGGGCAGGCCGACGCGGATGAAGATCTCTTCGAAGACACGGGACTGGGCGTTCGTCCGGTAGAAGACGGCGACGTCGCCCGCCCTGGCCTCGCCCGCGTCGGTGAGACGGTCTATCTCGTCGGCGACGAACTGGGCCTCGTCGTGCTCGGTGTCGGCGACATAGCCGGTGATGTTCGAACCGGCGCCCGCGTTGGTCCACAGGTTCTTGGGGCGGCGGGACTCGTTGCGCTCGATGACCGCGTTGGCGGCGGACAGGATCGTCTGGGTGGAGCGGTAGTTCTGCTCCAGCAGGATCGTCGTCGCGTCCGGGTAGTCCTCCTCGAACTGGAGGATGTTGCGGATGGTCGCGCCGCGGAAGGCGTAGATCGACTGGTCGGCGTCGCCCACGACGCACAGCTCGGCGGGCCCGAGCTCGCCCTCGGCGGGCGGCGCGTCCTCGGGCCGGTCACCGACGGCCGGGCCGACGAGCTCCCTGACCAGGGCGTACTGCGCGTGGTTCGTGTCCTGGTACTCGTCGACCAGGACGTGGCGGAAGCGGCGCCGGTAGTGCTCGGCGACGTCCGGGAAGGCGCGCAGCAGGTTGACCGTGGTCATGATCAGGTCGTCGAAGTCGAGCGCGTTGGCCTCGCGCAGCCGCGACTGGTACATCGCGTAAGCCTGGGCGAGGGTCTTCTCGAAGCCGTCGGCGGCCTGGGTGGCGAAGTCCTCCTCGTCGATCAGCTCGTTCTTCAGGTTCGAGATCTTGGCGCTGAAGGACTTGGGCGGGAAGCGCTTGGGATCGAGATCCAGGTCACGGCAGACGAGCGCCATCAGCCGCTTGCTGTCGGCGGCGTCGTAGATCGAGAACGAGGAGGTGAAGCCGAGCTTCTTGCTCTCGCGGCGCAGGATCCGCACACACGCGCTGTGGAAGGTCATCACCCACATCGCGTTCGCGCGCGGGCCGACGAGCTGCTCGACGCGCTCCTTCATCTCACCCGCGGCCTTGTTCGTGAAGGTGATCGCGAGGATCTGGCCGGGGTGGACATGACGCTCGCCCAGCAGATGGGCGATGCGGTGGGTGAGCACCCGGGTCTTGCCGGAGCCCGCGCCGGCCACGATGAGCAGCGGGGAGCCGGAGTGCACCACGGCCGCGCGCTGGTTCTCGTTCAGCCCGTCCAGCAGGGCCGCCGGGTCCACGGCGGGGCGGGGCGCGCCGTCGCGGTAGAAGGCGTCCCGGCTCGCGGGCACGTCGAAGCGGCCACCGAACAGGTCGTCCGGAAGCGGCTCCGGTGCCCCGTCCTCGGGCGGCGGCGGGGGCTCTTCCTCGTGGGCCCCGGAAGGCTGGAGGTCCGCCAGAAAGCTGTCATCAAAGAGGCTGCTCATCGCTCTCCGAGTCTAGGCGGCCTCACTGACAACCCGCGGCCACCCTGGAAACCCGACCGGTTTTTCCGCGACCGCGCACGATTCCTTTCCCGCACGGGACGCCGTCACCGTTCAGGATCGCTTCATTACGGTCAGCCACGATCAATGACCCCCAAGGTCAAGGTCACGAAAATGTATCGGGCATATCGCACATCAAACTTCACAGAACACTTATGAGTTGGCTAGCGTGCCGGGCAGGCCGCTCGACCCAACCGGCGAACACCGCCGGGCCGTGCGGCCTCCGCCGAGTCCGGTGCGCCGTACGGCAGCCGGAGCCGGGGACCCAACCGACCTTGGGGTGAATCGGTCCAACTGTCCGCTGGGGCAAGGACCGTAGGGCAAACCTTCCGGAAGCACCCGCCCGAACCCGACAGCTAACTCGGTAGGCGGAAGACGGAAGGAGTCGCCTCTCTTGGCGTCGCACCGCAAGTGGAGTCCTACGGGTACGCGCATAGCGGGTATACGGACCCCCGCCCTCGCCACGGCGGCCCTCACCTCCGTGGCCCTGCTCTCCCAGACGGCGAACGCCGCACCCTCGGCCGATTCCAAGCCGAGTGTCGAAGAGGTCGAGAAGAAGGTCGACGACCTCTACCACCAGGCCGAGGCGGCGACCGAGAAATACAACGCGACCAGGGAGAAGACCGCGCAGCAGCGCAAGCGCGTCGACTCCCTCCTCGACGACGTCGCTCAGCGCACCGAGAAGCTCAACACCGCGCGCGAGGAGCTGGGTTCGTTCGCCGCGGCGCAGTACCGCACCGGCGCCGCCGCCCCCGACACCGCGACCCTCCTGCTGGCCGACAACCCGCAGGACTACTTCGACCAGACCCAGCTGATGGACCGGCTGACCAGCCGCCAGAAGGTGGCCGTCGACGACTACATCACCGAGCAGGCCGCCACCACCAAGAAGCGCGCGGAGGCCTCCCAGAGCCTGCAGACGCTCACCACGACGCAGAGCGCGCTGAAGACGTCCAAGGCCGACGTGCAGCGCAAGCTCGCCGCGGCGCGCGACCTGCTCTCGAAACTGACCGCCGAGGAGAAGGCCCGGCTCGCGGCGATCGAGAAGAAGCAGCAGGAAGCGGCCGACCGCAAGGCGGCGGAGCTGGCCCAGCAGCAGGCCGCGGCGGAGAAGAAGGCCCAGGAGGCGGCCGCCCAGCAGCAGACGACCTCCGGGACCACCGGCACCTCGGGCACCTCGGGCACCTCGGGGAGTTCGACCACCGACTCCTCGTACACCGCCAAGGCCGACAAGGCCCTCGCCTTCGCCCGCACCCAGATCGGCAAGCCGTACGTCTGGGGCGCGACCGGGCCCGGCTCCTACGACTGCTCCGGCCTCACCCAGGCCGCCTGGAAGGCCGCCGGCGTCGATCTCCCGCGTACCACCTGGGACCAGGTCAACGTGGGCACGACGGTCCCGCTCTCCGACATCAAGCCCGGTGACCTCGTCTTCTTCTACGACGACATCAGCCACGTCGGCCTCTACATCGGCAACGGCATGATGATCCACGCCCCCAAGCCGGGCGCGTACGTCCGCGAGGAGTCGATCTTCTACGGCGGCGAGTCGATCATCCACAGCGTGGTGCGTCCGGCCTAACGCCCCGGCGCCCGGCACGCGCGCGTGGGGCTCATCGAGCTCCACGCGCGCGTGGCCCGCCGCCAACCCGCTCGAAGGTCCTTAGCATCGGGCCCATGTCAGCCATCTCCCCGCCCGGCACCCGGTGGACCGGCCTGCGCACCTGGTGGCTGCAGAGTCCGCCGGGCGCCGGAGCCGCGATCCTGGCCACCGGCATCATCTCGATCGGGCTGGAGCAGACCGGCTACGAGATCCTGTCCCGGATCGTGCTGGCCCTCGCGGCCGTCGGCTGGCTCGGGCTCGCCGCGGCCTTCGTCGTACGGCTGCTGCGGGAGCGGGAGCGGTGGCTGACGGAGGCCGGTACACCGAGCGCGCTCACCGCGGTCGCGGCGACCACCGTGCTCGGCACGCGGCTGGTCACACTGGGGTGGGAGGTGCCGGCCGAGGCCCTGCTCGCCCTGTCGGCGGCGCTCTGGCCGGGGCTGCTCCTCCTGGTCGTACGGCAATGGCGGCCCCGTATGCCCGGAGCGGTGTTCCTCGGCTGTGTGGCCACGCAGGGGCTCGCGGTGCTGGGCGCGACGCTCGCCCCCGCGACGCACACGGACTGGCTCGCGCACACCGCGCTGGTGCTGTTCTGGCTGGGGCTCCTGCTCTACACGATGGCGCTGTTCTACTTCGACTACCGCGAGGTCGCCACGGGCGCCGGGGACCAGTGGGTCGCGGGCGGCGCGCTCGCCATCTCGGCGCTGGCGGGGTCGAAGCTGATCCTCGCGTACCAGGCGGACATCTACCTGTGGAACAACGACGACAACGGCGTGCTGCGCTGGGTGACCGAGGCGCTGCTCGTGCTCGTCCTCGGCTCGTACTGCGTGCTGGCCGTGACGGAGGCCCTGTGGCCCCGACCGCGCTACGACGTGCTGCGCTGGGCGACCGTGTTCCCGCTGGGAATGACGGCGGTGGCGGCGCTGTCGGTCGCGGCCGCCATCGGCGTCGGCTGGCTCAGGGGGCTCGGGCAGGTACTGCTGTGGATCTCGGTCGCGGCGTGGCTGGCGGTGGTGGTCGTAGCGCTCAGGCGTCCTCAGGAGCCGCAGAAGCCGTAGCGCCGTCGGGCGTCCGCACGAGCCGTAGCCGTCGGGTGTCCGGAAGCGCCGTAGCCGTCCGTGGGGGCCTTCGGGGAGCCGTCAGGTCCAGAGCACCGCGATGAAGATGTTCGCGGTCGTGAGCAGCCCTACGAGCCCGAACAGGCCCTTGTCCACCTTCTCGTCGTCCCGCTTCACATAGACGAGCCCGAGGATCACGATCAGCAGGGCGAGCTTCACGCCGATCTTGATGGTGTTGACCGAGTGGTCGTCGGCCTGGTTGAGGCCGACGAGGGCGACGCCCGTGACCAGCATGGTCAGCGCGCCGTGCAGCATGGCGGGGACGAACCGGGCGGTGCCCTGGCCCATCGCCTTCATCTGGGTGAGGAAACCACCGAGGAGCGAGGCGATGCCGATGATGTGCAGGCCGACGAAGAGATGGATGAGTACGTCCATGGAGCCGGAGCCTAATCGGCGGCCCTCACCCCTCTTGTCACCGGCCCACCCCCTGTAGACCACTACCACCTGGGAACCACCGATTGCCCCGGAACCGCCCCATCGGTCATCACACCGCGTGAAGTCGACGGCGCCGGGCCGGGATCACGGTCAGATGCGGTCACCCCGCGATCCAGTGGCGCCACTTCCGTACATGACGTTACCGGGGCATCACTCTCAGGTTTAGCGTCCTCCACCAGGTGACCGGCTCCCCACCGCCGCCCGGGCCAGGGGCGGCAGCCGGACACCACCGCCGAGAAAGGTCCGGCGGCGGCCCGCTCCCCCTGTGTGGGGCCGCCGCCGGACGTGTCCCCCGCTGACCGCGCTCGTCCCCGGCGGTCGTAGGCAAGTCTCCGGGAAGGATGTGGGCCCTCGTGGCAGCGCACCGAAAGCCCAGACAGCGCTCGCTCGGTGGAAACACGGCCCGCACAGCCGCCACCATCGCCCTCGCGGGCGCGGCCACGGCGACGGGCTTCGACGGGACGGGGCACGCGGACCCGCAGCTGTCGCCGGCACAGGTGAAGGCCAAGGTGGACAAGTTGTACGAGGAGGCGGAGGTCGCCACCCAGAAGTACGACGGCGCGAAGGACAAGGCCGACAAGGCCGAGCAGCGGCTGAACGCGCTGCGCGACGAGGCGGCGCGCAAGGAGGACCGGCTCAACGACGCTCGGGACGCGCTGGGTTCGATCGCCGCCGCGCAGTACCGCAGCGGAGGCCTGGACCCCGCGCTGCAACTCGCGCTCTCCGACAACCCCGACCAGTACCTGGAAGGGGCCGCGTTCGCCGAGCGGGCCGGCAGCCGGCAGGCGGAGGCCGTGGCCCGGGTGCGCAAGCAGCTGCGGGAGATCGAGCAGCTGCGCGGGGCCGCGCATGTCGAGCTGGCCTCACTCAAGTCGCGTCAGGCGGAGCTGAAGCGGGCCAAGAAGACGATCACCGGGAAGCTGGACACGGCGCGGCAACTGCTGTCGCGGCTCACCGACGAGCAGCGCGCGCAGCTCGGGGACCTGGGAGCGGCCGGGGGCACGGGAAGCGCCGGGCAGCGCGCCTCGCGCTCCGCCGCGCGGGACCTCGGCCCGGTGTCGTCGCCCGGCTCCGTCGCGGCGCCCAACTCCCGTGCGGCGGAGGCCGTCGCGTACGCCTACGGGAAGCTCGGCAGCCCCTATGTCTGGGGCGCCACCGGGCCCGACGCCTTCGACTGCTCGGGCCTGGCCCAGGCCGCGTACCGCGCCGCGGGCATCTCGCTGCCGCGCACGACGTACGCGCAGATCAACGCCGGACGCCGGGTCTCGCGGTCCGAACTCCGCCCCGGTGACCTGGTGTTCTTCTACTCGGGAATCAGCCATGTGGGCATCTACGTCGGAAACGGCCAGATGATCCACGCCCCGAACCCGTCGGCGCCCGTGCGGCTGGCGCCGGTCGACGAGATGCCGTTCGCGGGAGCCACCCGAGTGGCGTGAAAGACGCGGGGGCGACCGCGGTGTGGTGCGGACGGAGAAGTGGATCACGGTAGCGTCGACGCGGACTCTGTTTCCGTCGTCATCGCTCCGTCGTCCCACCGTCGTTCCGTCGACGCTCCGTCGTCCGAGAGGTTCTGATGCCCGGCTCTCTGCCGCCTCCGCCGCCGCCCGCGCACATCAGGACCTGGCCGGACCGGGCCGCACTGCTGGCCGACCGGGGGCGGGCGCTGGAGGAGCTGCGCCGACGGAGCCTGGGGGTGCACCGGGTGCTGCTGCTCTGGCTGCTGGCGCTCGCGGCGATCGTCGGCTGGGCGCTGCTGGTGCTGCCGCTGCGACAACTCGAGCAGCGCGACCCCACCGGTTTCGTCCTGGGCCCGCTCTTCGCCCTGCTGGGCCTGGCCGCGCTCGCCCCGACCGTCGTCGCAGTCGCCCTCTCCGTCCGCCGGGACCACCACATACACCGACTGCTCGACGCCTGGTCCGAGCTGGACCGGCACCCCGCGACCGACTCCCGGCTCCGCTCCCCCGGCCTCAGCCTCTTCTGGCTGCTCTCCTCGCTCGGCGTCTGCGCGATCGGTGCGTGGACGTCCTTCACGGCGGCCGCGCGGGCCGCGCCCGGCCACCCCCTGTACAGCGATGTCGTCCAGGGCATGGGCATCGGCCTGATCCTGTGGCTGACCGGCCTCATCGGCATCGTGAAGGCCGTACGCCACTACCGCTGGGCGCTACGGATACTGGGCCCGGCGCCCGACGCGAAACACCGGTAGGCACCGGGCACCTCCGGCGGGCTCAGCGGACGTGGCCCTGAACCCTCTCGACGCGATCGGCTAGACCAGCCGACGCGCCGTGGCCCATCGGGTCAGCTCGTGGCGGTTCGACAGCTGGAGCTTCCTGAGGACCGCCGAGACGTGCGACTCGACCGTCTTCACCGAGATGAACAGTTGCTTGGCGATCTCCTTGTAGGCGTAGCCGCGGGCGATGAGACGCAGGACCTCGCGCTCGCGCTGGGTGAGACGGTCGAGGTCCTCGTCGACGGGCGGGGCGTCGGTGGAGGCGAACGCGTCCAGGACGAATCCGGCCAGGCGGGGCGAGAAGACCGCGTCGCCGTCCTGGACACGGAAGATGGAGTCCACCAGGTCCGTGCCGGTGATGGTCTTGGTGACGTACCCACGGGCGCCGCCTCGGATCACGCCGATGACGTCCTCCGCGGCGTCCGACACGGAGAGCGCGAGGAATCGGACCGGCTGCCGGGCGTCGGCCATCAACGGGGCGCAGCGGCGCAGCACTTCGACACCGCCGCCGCCCGGCAGATGGACGTCCAGCAGGACGACCTCGGGCCGGGTGGCCGTGATGACCGTGACCGCCTGGTCGACGTCCGCGGCCTCGCCGACCACCTCGACGCCGGTCCGCTCGGTCTCTCCGATCTCGGCCTGCACTCCCGTACGGAACATTCGGTGGTCGTCGACGAGCACGACCCGCACAC
Source organism: Streptomyces sp. NPDC058086 (assembly GCF_042885015.1). Lineage (NCBI taxonomy): Bacteria > Bacillati > Actinomycetota > Actinomycetes > Kitasatosporales > Streptomycetaceae > Streptomyces > Streptomyces sp. NPDC058086. The sequence continues at coordinate 68,157 of NZ_JBHVST010000001.1, forward strand.
GGCGGCCGCCCCCGGCAGCGGTCGCGTTGGCGCCGACGGCGGTCGAACCCGTGGGCGCGCCCGCACCGGCGACGGACTCGGCGCCCGGCCCGGTGGTCGACTCGGTCGCGGCCTCAGCCCCGGCCCCGGCCGTACCCACGGCGGCATCCTCCGGCCCGTTCGATGCCGGGGCCTGCCCGGTCGGTCCGTTCACGTCGCTCATGACGTCTTCTCCGCCCTTTCCATCTCCAGCTCGACCTCCGTGCCGCCGTCCGGCACCGCGCGCAGTCGCGCCGTGCCGCCGTTGCGCTCCATGCGGCCGATGATCGATTCTCTGACGCCCATGCGGTCGGCGGGTATCCCGTCGAGGTCGAAGCCGGGACCGCGGTCGCGGACGGACACGAAGACCGTCCTGCCCTCGACTTCGGCGTAGACCTGTACGGCGCCGCCCTCGCCACCGTACTTGGCGGCGTTCACCATCGCTTCCCGCGCGGCCTGCATCTGTGCGGTCAGGCCCTCGTCGAGCGGGCAGTCGCCCACGACGACGACCTCGATGGGGACGCCGTGCTTGTCCTCGACCTCGGCCGCGTTGCGGCGGACCGCCTCGGCCAGGGTCGCGGGCTCGTCCGCCTCGTCCTTGCCGGTGCCCTCCGGTTTGTAGAGCCAGGCGCGCAGGTCGCGCTCCTGGGCGCGGGCGAGCCGTCGCACCTCGTTCGCGTTCTCCGCGTTGCGCTGGATCAACGTCAGGGTGTGCAGCACCGAGTCGTGGACGTGGGCGGCGACCTCGGCCCGCTCCTGGGCGCGGATGCGCATCAGGCGCTCCTCGGAGAGGTCCTGGGTCATGCGCACGAGATAGGGGCCGGCGAGGAGCGCTGTGCCGACCAGGACCGCGAGTGCCGCCTGGAGGACCGACCCGAGGTGGGCCGCCGAGCCCTGGAGCACGAATATTCCGGAGACGCCCGCGGTGACGAGCAGGACACCGGCCGCGGAGCGCAGCAGCGTGAGCGTACGACGACGACGGCCGACCTCGACCCAGCGGGCCCGCCGCGCGTTGTCCGCCTGGCGCCAGACCAGGGCGACGCCCGCGCCGACGAGAACGGTCGGCCAGAGATAGGCCCTTGCCCCACCGCCGAGATTCACATTGCCGACGAAGACCATGGCCACGACGACCATGAGGAGCAGGGCGACCATCTGGCCCCGGTCCGGCTTGCGGGCCACGAGTCTGCGGCGGCCGTCGGGGGCGGTCTCGGTGGTGAAGGCCGGGGTGCGCCCGGAGTCGACGCCGCCGACGCCGAGCGGCACGAAGAACCAGAACGCGGCGTAGAGCAGTGCCCCGAGACCGTCCGCCATGAACAGGCCGACGAACACCAGCCGCACCCAGATCACGGGCAGCCCGAGGTGCCCGGCGAGCCCTCGCGCCACGCCCCCGAGCCAGCGTCCGTCGCTGCTGCGGTAGAGCTTGCGCGGGGGCCGCGGGTCGTCGAGGGGCACTGCTGCGGCTTCCGGCATGCCATCGATGTTCACACGGCCGGAGGGCAGGAGCATCAGGGTCGACCCCCGAGACTCCCCTGATCTTCGAGAGACCGGTGCTCGAACGGTTCCCTCCGCCCCCGTCAGGGCCGATATCAGGGTTCGGCCAGGGTCGTCCCGACTGCCGCCGGGCCTTCCCGCCCGTCACCATGGACACATGACAGATCAGCAGCACGCGGCGGCGGAGCCGGATCCCGGCCCCGGCCCGGGCGCCCCGCCATCGGGCGCCGGGCCGCAGGACGCCGTGCCGCCCTCCGCGGGCACCGCCACGGGCGCCGAGGGAGCCGCGGAGGGTGCGGGAGCGCCAGGCGCGACAGGTGAGGAACCGCGCGCACACGGGGAGCCGCCCGCGCCCGAGGGCCCGCGCAGGTTCCGGCGCGACCGTCGGCAGAAGATGCTGGGCGGCGTGTGCGCCGGGCTGGGGCGGCAGTGCGACATGGACCCGGTGATCTTCCGGATCGTGCTCGCCGTGCTCTCCGCCACGGGCGGCATCGGTCTCATCTTCTACGGCTTCGTCTGGCTGTTCGTTCCCTACGACGACGAGGAGGAGAACGAGGTCCGCAAGCTCCTCACCGGCCGCGTCGACGGCCATGCGCTGGCGGCCGTGCTCTTCGCGCTGGTCGGCTGCGGGGTGTTCCTGTCCATGCTGAACAACGGCAGCGTGCTGACGTTCGCCGTCGTCCTCTCCCTGCTTCTCGCGGGCGCGGGGTACTGGTCGCAGCAGCGCGGCGCCCCCGACCCCGACCCGCTCGCCGCCCAGGCGGTGGCGGACGCCCCGCCGGAGGCGCAGGCCCCGCCCGTCCCCGTCTCCTACCCCTCCTGGTGGCGCGACCCGATCGTCAAGGACGGCTCGCACGTGGGCGGCACCGGCTATCTGTGGGGCCCGCCGGACGCCCGGGACCGGGATGTCGCGGCGGCGCTCAACATCGCCCGCGGCACGCCCCGCCCGGACATACGGGACCTCTGCGCGGCCCGTGAGCCGCAGCCGCGCGGCCCGCGCTGGATCGGCGGCTGGGTCTTTCTGTTCGCGCTGGTCGCGGGTGGCCTCGGCACGAGCCTGACGTGGAACGACCATCCGCTCGCCACCAGCCTGCAGACCGGTCTGTCCTGCGCGCTCGTCGTGTTCGGCCTGGGCATCGCGCTCAGCGCGTTCGTGGGGCGTACGGGCGCGGGGTCGATCTTCCTCGCAGTGATCACGGCGGCACTGCTGGCGGGCTCCGTGGCCATGCCGAAGGACATCAGCACGCACTGGATGCGGGTCGAGTGGACTCCCAGGACCGCTGCCGCCGTGCCGGAGCGTTTCGACCTCGGCACGGGTGTGGGCACCCTCGATCTCACCCATCTCGGCCTCACCAAGGGCCAGACGGTGACGACGACCGCGGAGGTGGGCGCGGGCCAGTTGAAGGTGATCGTCCCCAAGGACGCGACCGTGAAGCTGAACATCGACGTGGGCGTCGGGGACATCCAGTTGCCGGGCGACGGCAAGAAGGACGTGGACGTGGAACCGGGCAAGCACAAGCAGGTGACCCTGCCGGCCCCGACCGGCGGCAAGAACGGCGGCACGCTCGACCTGAACCTCCAGGTCGGCGTCGGACAGGCGGAGGTGATCCGTGCCACGTCATGAGTTCCAGCCGGGAAAGCTGGTCGCCGGCCTCTTCCTCACCGCCGCGGGCGTCACCTACGCGGGCGACGCGGGCGGTTGGTGGGACACACCGTGGTTCGCGATCATCCCCGTCGTCACGGGTGGGCTCTGTCTGGCGGGCGCGGTGGCGTTCCTGACCCATGGCATACGTCGGCGACGGTTGCGGCGACGGGGGGCGGGGGTGTCCGGGTAGCGGGGCGTGAACGGAGCGCTGGTAGGTGCAGGACGACCCACACCCCGCGCCTACCAGCCTGCGATGTCGTGCGATCCAAACCTTGCGAGGCCGTGCGATCCGGCCTGCGATGTCGTTGCGACGCTCTGCGCTGATCCGCCCTGACCCGCGTTGCTCAGTAGCGGAGGTTTCCGGACCGTTGGCTGCGCCTCGCGCGCAAGGCCGCGTCGACGGAGAAGAACGAGGCGCCCGCGAGGACCAGGGGCAGCCAGGCCATCAGGTAGGCGAGGTCGTTGCCGTAGTAGTACGGGTCGGAGGCCCAGCTCACCGTCATCCACAGGCTGAAGGAGATGAGCGCGCCGCCGAGGGCCGCGAGGCGGGCCAGCAGGCCGATGAGAGTGCCGATGCCGACGGCCAGTTCGCCGAAGGCGATGGCGTAGCCGAAGCCGACGGGGCTCTTCAGGGCGAGGTCGACGAGGGCCGGGATCGCAGCGGAGTCGTGCACGTTGCGCATCAGCTCGCCGATCGAGCCGGAGCCGGAGTCGGAAAGGAAGGCGCTGTTGGTGAGTTTGTCGAGGCCGGCGTAGATGAAGGTGACGCCGAGGAAGACGCGCAGGGGCAACAGGGCGTAGCGGGTGGCGGTGTCCCGCCAGTCTCGTCCGCCGCCGTCGAGATAGGGGGTTTGGGTGTCCGACCGCATACCGTGAGTCATCGCTCTCCGCCGCCTCTCGCCACGTGCCGTTGACCCCTCAACAGACCATACGTACGAGAACGGGTTCCCGCTCAACGCTCGGGGCCAGTTTTTTTTCGATGGCGCGGGCGCGCCCCCATAGGGCGCGGAGAACTGCGCGAACGGCCCCCACCGGCCCGCAGTCGAACGACTCCGGTGAGCCCACCCGCCCGCTTTCGAACTTACTCCGGTGAGGCCCTCGCCCGCAGCCGCGGGGTTCAGTCCGTCACCTCGATCTGGCAGCGGTTCGTCTCCACTCCGGCTGCCGTTACGACCTGGACCTCCACCCGCCCCGGTTCCACGTCGACCGGGACCGGCACGGTCAGGACCGCGTCCGTGGGGTTACTGAAGCCCCCGGGGACCGGCACCAGGGGGACATGGACATGCACCGCGCCGATGCGGACGACCATGCGGGACAGACGGTCGGCGCTTTGGGCGCCGGGCGGGACGAAACCGGCGCCCCGGATCTCGATGTCGTCGCCGGTGCGGATCGGCGCGTCGAGGTCGCCGGCCTCACGGGAGCGGACGACGGAGAGAATGACGGGGCGGCCGCCTTCGGCGTACTTCCCGGCGAGGTAGGTGGCCGCCGAGACGAGGACCAGGAGCGCCAGGCCCCAGGGGAGGTCGGGCAGTTGTTCCGGGCGCCTGGCGAGCCGTACCGCCGCGAAGACCAGGGCGACGGCGCCGACGACGACGTACTGGATGTCGGCGAAGCTGCCCCGGCCGGAGTCGTCCGTGAGGAGGTCGGCGGCGCGCGGCCGGTCCGCGCGTACCTTCTGCAGGCGTTGCCCGAGGACCCGCAGGCCCACGACCCGGCGTACCAGCACCGCGATCGCGCAGACGACGGCGACGACGGTCACCACACCGGCACCGCGCGCGAGTTCGAGGCCGGCGATCAGGTCGTCGCGCTTGCCGTGGGCGGAGGCCGCCGCCAGTTGGCCCACGAGGACGAGGACGGCGTAGACGACGAACAGGACCCAGCCGGCGGCCATCGCCCGCGAGGTGGAGAGGCGGTTGTCCTCGCCGACGACCGGGGCGAGGGCCCCGCCCCGCGCCCGGTGCAGATAGCCCGCGCCCGTCAGCCCTGCGGCCACCACCAGAGCGCCCAGCAGGCCCGCCGTGCGCGCCGCCGTCCAGCCCGCGCCGATCGCCGTGAGGGCCTGGACGATGAGCAGGGTCAGGACGGTTCCCCACACCGCGTACGCCGTGCGTCGCCACAGGCGTCCCAGCCATGCCTCGCCGTCGACGCGTCCGCGCTCGGCGACCAGGTCGGCGGACTGGGTGAGTTCGTCGGAGACCCACTGCCGGGACGCGGACGCCGAGTGCGCGACGGCGGCGGGCAGTCCCTGTCCGGACGCCAGCTCGTCGCGCTTGGCGAGGAACGCGGCGACGGCGCGCCGGTGCCCCTCGCGCGCCCCGTGCGGACAGTCCCCGCAGGTGCAGCCGCCCGTGTGCGCCGCCCCCTGTCCCGCGCCGAGCCCGCCACCGCGCTCCGCGCCGTGTCTCGCCTCCTGCACCGCCACGCCCGCTGCCGCCTTCCCCGCGCCGAGAGCTGCCTCGCAAGTCTTGCAACTGCCTTGCGATGACAGGGCATTGTGCCGCACGAAACAGTGCTCGCGTCGGGCAGGTCTGGTCAGTGCGGGTGAAGCGGGGGACCCCGTGTTGACCCGGCTGCGAGAATTTCCCCATGGCCGAGATCATCCAGCGCGACGGGACCTGGGCCTTCGACGGCAGCACGGTCAGGATCACGCCGGGACTCCACCGCTCCGTGCCGTTGTTCCGGCAGACGTACGGAGAGATCGCCGTTCCCCTGGAGGCGGTTTCAGGCATCGTCTACGAACCAGAACGCAAGCGCGGCAGACTGCGCCTCAGGCTCCGCGAGGGCGCCGATCCGCTGCTCCAGGCGACCGGCGGGCGCCTCCCCGACGCGGCGGACCCCTACCGGCTGACGGTCGACATCGACCGTACCGGGGTCGCCGAGTACGTCGCCGAGGAGATCCGGCACGCTCTGCTCCTGGACCAGATCCCCAAGGAGCCGGCGAAGGCCTTCCTCCTCGCGGGGCCGCCCGTGCCCGTGTCCGTCCGGTCCAGCGACGGCACGGTCTCCTTCGACGGCGCGCAGGTGCGGATCGACTGGGCGGACACCTCGGACCGGGTCAAGCGGGCGACGGGGCCGCGGATCATCGCCGTCGGGGACCTGGTGCAGGTGGAGTGGCTGCCCAACTCCGGGTACGAGGACGGGTTTCTGCGGTTCGTGACGCGCGAGACCGTGTTCTCCAAACTGCCGCCGGAGAAGGACCCGTTCGCCCTCGACCTGTGGGGCAGCGCCCGCCGCGACCTGCTCACGGCGCTCGTCGCCGCCGCGGTGACCGCCCGGCTGCCGCACCCGTCCCTCCGGGCGGGCGAGCACATCGACCGGCCGCCGCAGCTCACCACCGCGGCGGGACCTGGATCGCCACCGGTGACAGCGTCAGTACCGGCCCAGGCCGACCATCACGACGTACTGCTGCGCCGACTGCGGGAGCTGGGCGAGCTGCACCGCGACGGTGTCCTCACGGACGAGGAGTTCGCGGCGACCAAGGCGGCCGTGCTGCGGGGTTTCTAGCCGTCGCGCTCCGGAACTCGGCCGAGGAGGTCCGGCATTCAGCTGCGGAGGTCCGGTACTCAGCTGAGGAGGTCCGGTTCGCTGCGGCTGATGTCCTGCCACAGCGGCTGGTAGTTGATCCACGCCACCAGATCACCGCCGAGCTGCTCCCGGGTCGCGACCGCCTGCTTGTGGTCGATGAGGATGGGGCGGCCCGCGGCCCGCGCGGTCAGCTGGACCTGGCTGGAGCGCTCCATCGACAGGAACCACCAGGCCGCCGCGTCCACCGAGTCGCCCACGGTCAGCAGCCCGTGGTTGCGCAGCACGAGCGCCTTGCGGGTGCCGAGCGCGGAGGCGATCCGGCGGCCCTCCTCGGTGTCCACGGCGACACCGGTGTACGAGTCGTACAGCGCGTGGTCCTCGTAGAAGGCGCAGCTCTCCTGGCTGATCGGGTCGAGCAGGTCACCGAGGGCGGACAGGGCGCGGCCGTGCACGGAGTGGCAGTGCGCGACGGCGACGACGTCGGGGCGGGCGGCGTGGACCTGGGCGTGCACGGTGAACGCCGCCTGGTTCACGTGGTAGCGGCCCTCGATCACCTGCCCGTCCTGGTTGGCCATGACCAGGTCGCTCACGGTGACGTGCTTGAAGGGCATCCCGAAGGGGTTCACCCAGAAGCAGTTGCTGTACTCCGGGTCGCGCGCGGTGATGTGACCGGAGACCCCGTCCTCGAAGCCGAGCCGCCCGAAAAGCCGCAGCGCCCCGGCCAACCGCTCCTTGCGATGGCGTCGCTCGTCGTCCGACGAGTCGTACATCGGCGGCATGGCGAACTGCAGCTGGTCGGTGGGCAGGGGCACGGGCGGCGTGGGCCCTTGCATAGGTCCTCCAGCACTGGCGTGTCCGATACGGAGCGGAAGTTACCTCTGGTCGGTGCAGGAGAACAGAGCCGTTCGGTGAAGAGAGTGCGCAACCGTTACGAGAGGGCCGGGGCCGGGGCCCGAGGGCGCTTGCCGAGCCCCCGCCAATACCCGACAGTACGTGTCTGGTATTGGCACCACACTCACCGTATGAGCGCTACCAACGGCCTTACCGAGAACCCTGCCGAACCTGCGGACCCTGCGCGCTGGGGCACCTTCGCCGCCGCCGAACCCTCACTCGCCCGGTCGGTCGAAGACCGTTTCGGGGCCTTCACGCACCACGTCCTCGCAACTCTCCGCAAGGACGGTTCGCCCCGGACCACCGGCCTGGAGGTGCGTTTCCTGCGCGGCGAGCTGTGGCTCGGCATGATGCCGGACTCGCTCAAGGCGCTCGACCTGCGCCGCGACCCGCGCTTCGCACTCCAGGCGAACCCGGGGCCGGGCACGGCGATGGGAGGCGGGGACGTCCGGATCAGCGGACGGGCCGTCGAGGTCGACGACGGGGCGGCCAAGGCCGCGTACGTGAAAGAGGTGGAACCGCCGGAGCCGTTCCACCTCTTCCGCACCGAGCTGACGGAGGTCGTACGGACCTACGTCGAGGACGACACGTATCTGGTCGTCGAGATCTGGAAGCCCGGAGAGCCGGTGCGGACTCTCAGGCGGACCTGACGGGTGGGACTACTCCCACTCGATGGTGCCCGGGGGCTTGCTCGTGACGTCGAGGACGACCCGGTTGACGTCCGCGACCTCGTTGGTGATGCGGGTCGAGATCTTGGCGAGGACCTCGTACGGGAGGCGCGACCAGTCGGCGGTCATCGCGTCCTCGGAGGAGACGGGGCGCAGCACGATCGGGTGACCGTACGTGCGGCCGTCGCCCTGGACGCCCACGCTGCGGACGTCCGCGAGCAGGACCACCGGGCACTGCCAGATGTCACGGTCCAGACCGGCCGCCGTGAGTTCCTCGCGGGCGATGGCGTCGGCCTCGCGAAGCAGGTCGAGCCGCTCCTTCGTCACCTCGCCGACGATCCGGATGCCGAGGCCCGGGCCCGGGAAGGGCTGGCGCTGGACGATCTCGTCGGGGAGACCGAGCTCCTGCCCGACCATCCGGACCTCGTCCTTGAACAGCTTACGCAGCGGCTCGACGAGCTCGAACTCGAGGTCCTCGGGGAGACCGCCCACGTTGTGGTGGGACTTGATGTTGGCCGTGCCGGTGCCGCCACCGGACTCGACCACGTCCGGGTAGAGCGTGCCCTGGACCAGGAAGGCGACGTCCTCGCCCTCCGCGGCCTCGGCGATGATCTCCGCCTGGGCCTGCTCGAAGACCCGGATGAACTCCCGGCCGATGATCTTCCGCTTCTCCTCGGGGTCCGAGACGCCCTTGAGCGCGGTGAGGAACCGCTCCTGCGCGTCCACGACCTTCAGCTGTACGCCGGTCGCGGCCACGAAGTCCTTCTCGACCTGCTCGGTCTCGCCCTTGCGCATCAGGCCGTGGTCGACGTACACGCAGGTCAGCTGGGAGCCGATGGCCTTCTGTACGAGGGCGGCGGCGACGGCGGAGTCCACACCGCCGGAGAGGCCGCAGATGGCGCGCTTGTCGCCGACCTGCTCGCGAATGAGGGCGACCTGCTCGTCGATGACGTTGCCGGTCGTCCAGTTCGGCGTGAGGCCCGCGCCGCGGTACAGGAAGTGCTCGAGCACCTGCTGGCCGTGCGTGGAGTGCATGACCTCCGGGTGGTGCTGGACGCCGTACAGCTTCTTCTCGTCGTTCTCGAAGGCCGCGACCGGGACGACGTCCGTGGACGCCGTGACCGTGAAGCCCTCGGGGGCGGCGCTGCACGCGTCGCCGTGCGACATCCACACCGACTGCTCGTCCGGGGTGCCCTCGAAGAGGGTCGATCCGGACTTGGAGACGTGCAGGGGCGTACGGCCGTACTCGCGGGCGCCGGTGTTGTCGACCGTGCCGCCGAGGGTCGTCGCCATCAGCTGGAAGCCGTAGCACATGCCGAAGACGGGGACGCCGGACTCGAAGATCGCTCGGTCGAGACGGGGGGCGGCCTCGGCGTACACCGACGAGGGGCCTCCGGAGAGGATGATCGCCGCCGGGTTCTTGGCGAGCATCTCCTGGACCGGCATGGTGCTCGGCACGATCTCGCTGTAGACCCGGGCCTCGCGGACGCGGCGGGCGATGAGCTGGGCGTACTGCGCACCGAAGTCGACGACCAGGACGGTGTCGGGGGCGGCGGGGGACGCTTCTGGCACGGTTTGCCTTCCGGCGGTGAGCAGGGGGTGTGGGGTACCGAGTCTACCGGGGGTCCACGGGGGTGTGCCTGCACCGGGTTTCTCGGCCTCCGCCGCCCGTGCCCGTCCCACCCCCAGGGGCTCCGCCGCTTCGACCCCGCCAGGGGCTCCGCCCCCGACCCCGCATCGCCCGAAGGGCTCGTCCTCGAACGCCGGACGGGCTGAAGGTGCGCGCAGCGCCGCCCGCTCGCGGTCGAGTCCGAATCTCAGGATCCGAACCCGCTTGGACGTGGCACGGCCGTGCGGGCATACTGCTGCCATGCTTTCGCAGGCGACCTTCCTGTTTACCTATGGCAACCGGCCCACCGGCTGCCATGGTCGTGCTGCTTGAGCAACTGACAAGCGACTTCCCAGGCGCCCCGGGCCGACAAGGCCCGGGGCGTCTGTCGTTTCCGGGTCCTGCCGATCCGGGGCACCTCATCCCAAGAGGAGCCCACCATGGCCGACGTACTCGACAAGACCGGCGCCCGTACCGACGAGGCCGCAGACGTGATCACCGGCGCCCATGAACGCATCGACGCCCTCGACGACCGGATCATCGGCCTCGTCCAGGAACGGATGGCCGTGTCGAAGGTGATCCAGGAGGCCCGGATCGAGTCCGGTGGCCGCCGGGTGAACCTCTCGCGCGAGATGGAGATCCTCGCCCACTTCAGGGACGCGCTCGGCAAGCCCGGCACCTCGCTCGCCATGACGCTGCTGGAGCTGTGCCGCGGCCGCGTCTGACCCCGTACGCAACGTACACAACGTACGCACGTACGCATGCCCTCTCACCCGTACGGCGCGTGACCGGGGCGCCGCGGACTTCGTTGGTCCTGGTGTCCGTGCCAGCCAGGGGCGGGCCCGAAAGAACCACGCGTGGCTCCACTGGGGCGATGAGACGTACGGATCGTGCCGTACGTCGTGGGACCTCGTCCCAGGGGTGTGACCGGACGGCAGGGGACAGCAGCCCGGTCACTCAAGAGATCGGTCGGCTCCGGGGACGCCCGGAGCCGTCCGACGGAATCTGTTCGACGGGCCGAGCACACCCCCCAGGCTTTGGCTTCTGTTCCACCCCGCTCCACGGTCCCAAGTCCCGTACCCCGTGTCCGTCCCCCCGTGTCCTCCCGTGTCCCCCCGTATCCGTACCAAGACCCGCGGCGCAACCCCCGGCGCCGCTCCCCAGGCACCGGCGCTGCCCTGACGTCGGTGCTGGCGAAGAAGGGCCCCGCGGTCTCCGTCCCGCGGGGCCCTTCGCACGCCCGTCAGATCCCGTCAGGTCTCGTCGGATCCCGTCGGATCCCGTCGGTCGGATCCCGTCAGGTGCGGGACAACGTGCCGCACGTCTCCGTGCCGGAGTGCTTGATGTCCCGGCTGCGGTCGTACGGGTCGGTCGCGGGCCCCGTCGGAGGCGCGCCGGTGGGAGCGGCCGAGTCGAACTGGGGGTGCAGGAAACCGTCGTAGACATCGCAGGCGGTGTTGCCGAGGTCCTGGTCGTACCGGATGACCGACAGCTTGCCGGAAGTGGCCTGGTACTTCCGCGGGTCGAGGAGTTCGAGGTCGAGGACGCGGCGCACGATGGTGCGGGCCACCTCGGTCGAGCCCCCGCCGGAACCCTCGGTCGGCGCCCCCGACGTCTTCGATGCCTCGTCGGCCTGGATCAGGGGGTAGACGAAGGTGTAGTCCATGTGGATGGCGACGGACCCGTGCGCGCCCGCCTTGAACGTCATCCGGCCACGGACCTTGACCACATCCCCGGCCGGCCGCACCTCGGCCGGGTCGAACCGGCTGAAGAGCATCAGCGGATCATGCTTCTTGCCCGGCGCGCGCAGCCAGCTGTTCACGTCGTCGAGCATGCGGGGCTGCTTCGGGTCGAGGACGGCGAGCGCGCTCTCAGGGCGCTCGCCCCGCAGGGTTCCCGGGGCCAGGTTCGCGCCGACGAGCAGGGTCTTCGCCTGCTTCAGGGCGGCGGCCACCTGCGCGCTCGTGAACGTACCGACCGGCGTGGCCTTCGGTACGACGATGGCGGCGGCGCCGTCGGCCCAGCGCTCGGCGGGCGAGCCGGCGAACGGCCTGTCGAGGGTGGGTGTGCCGGGCGCGGCGCTGGAAGGAGCGGCGGTCGGAGACGCGGATTCGGCGGGCAGCGCGGCGGCGGACGCGCCCCCGGACGGCGTACCGGACGACGCATTGGACGACGCGCCGAAGGGGTCGCCGGGCAGCAGCGACGGCTTGACCGCCACCAGCGCCACGGCGATCGCGACGGGCACGCCGAGGATCGCCCACAGCCGGCGCCGACGGGACGCGCGCCCGTTCATCTCCTTCCCCCAAGCTCTCGACTTCGCTCGACCAGGGGGGACCCCCATGGCCGGACCCGTTCGCCACCCCTCCGGCTGGGCGCCCTTGGCTTCCTTCTGCCGGAGCCGCTCGGTCACCATGCGCGCCCGGGCGGACGGCTCCTTCGGCGCCGAACTGCGGATGTCACGTTCGGTGTCGCGGGCGAACCGCTCCCACACGTCGTCGGGGACGGAGGGTTGCTCGAACTCCCCGGACTCCCCCGCCCCTTCGGGCTGCTTGTCAGACACGAGGATCAGTTCTAAGTGGATCGAAAGCCTGTACACAAGGCAGATCCGTGCAGATCCGCGTGTGACACAGCCCACATAAGAATTCTGTGAGTGAAGGCACAACCGTTTACGGGTTTCGCGGGTCACACCTGCAGAACCAACGGCCACACCCGCGCCCCACACGCGGAGGCCTCATCCCATACGAGTACCGTGACGACGCGGTACCGGACTTTCCGAGGTCTTCATGAAGCTTCGCCGTGTCATGGCCCTGGCGGCCGCAACGGCAGCAATAGCCCCGCTGGCGCTGCTTTCTGCGCCGGCCGCGTTCGCGACGGACGAGAGCCCCTCCCCCACCGCGACGGTGTCCGAGACCGCGAGCGAGCCCGCGTCGGCGACCCCGACCGAGACCACTCCCGCACCCTCCGAGACCCCGTCCGCGTCGGCGACCGAGACCACTCCGACGCCGAGCGCCTCCGCCACCGCCACCAGCACGACCTCCGCGACCCCCGCGCCGAGCACCACGTCGCCGGAGCCGTCCGACACGCCGGAGCCCGAGCCGTCCGAGTGCCAGGACTCCAAGGTCGACGTCTCCATCTCCGGCCTGCCCGGCAAGATCGCGGCGGGCAGCGGTTGGCACAAGTTCTCCCTGAACGTGCTCAACAACTCCAAGTCCACGCTGAACGAGCTCGGCTTCTTCGCCGGCGCGTCCTCGGACAAGGCGGGCGACGACCTCTTCCAGAGCAAGAAGGTCCAGCTCCAGGCCTACAACGAGGACACCAAGGCCTGGGAGGACGTCGACTCCGAGGGTTACGCGGTCGGTTACGTCGGCTACACCGACGAGCTCAAGCCCGACTACGAGGTCGACATCCCGCTCCGTATCAACGTGAAGTCCAGCGCCCCGGTCGGCGCCGGCTTCTCGCTCGGCGCCAGCATCTACGGCGACACGGACGGCCAGTGCACGGGCTTCGGCGAGGTCGCGTACAAGTTCCAGATCGTCTCCTCGGGTACCGACACCGATGGCACCAAGCCGCAGGAAGGCGGCAAGGTTCCGGTCTCGGACAAGCCGGCCGACAAGGGCAACACCCCTGAGGTCAACGGCAGCCTCGCCGAGACCGGCTCCAGCTCCGCCCTGCCGATGATCGCGCTCGCCGGTGGCATCGCCGTCGTCGCCGGTGCGGGTGCGGTGTTCGTGGTGCGGCGTCGCAAGTCGGGTGACGCGACCGCGTAAGCGGTGAGCGACACACCCACGTAGGCAGCACGCCTCGTAAGAGAAGAAGGACCTGGGCTCGGAGGGGGGCACAGGTCCTTCTTCGCGTTCACATGAGCCGTCTGCCCTTGTGTACTGCTCACGGCTGTACTGCTCACGGCAGTGCTGCTTACGGCTGTGCCGGTCACGGCTGTGCCGGTCACGGCTGTGCCGCTCACGGCTGTACTGCTTACGGCTTCGGGGGCACCGCCGGCATCCCCAGGAACGGCAGCCGCAGCGCGCCGAAGGCGTCCGCGGGCACCGCCGGGTCACGGGGCTCGACCGGCTTCAGACGCTCGTACGCCGTTCCCGGCGCCGGCCGCGGGTCCGCCTCGCCCTTGTTGGGCCAGTACGACATCGCGCGTTCGGCCTGGGCGGTGATGGTGAGGGACGGGTTCACCCCGAGGTTCGCGGAGACCGCGGCGCCGTCGACGACGGAGATTCCCGGGTGGCCGTACAGCCGGTGGTACGGGTCGATCACGCCGGCCTCCCGGGAGTCGCCGATCGGGCAGCCGCCCAGGAAGTGCGCCGTCAGCGGCGTTCCCATCAGCTCGCCCACGTTGCTGCCCGCGAAGCCGTTGATCTCCGCGGCGACGGCGGACGCCGCCTCGGACGCGGCCCTGATCTGCTTGGGGTTGGGCGCGCCGTGGCCCTGCCGGGCCGTCAGCAGGCCCTTCCCCGCGCCCTTCGGTTTCAGGTAGGTCGTCAGGGAGTTGTCCAGCGACTGCATCACCAACCCGATGATGGTCCGCTCGGACCAGCGGCGGTTGGAGAGGGAGCGGAGCACGAGAAGGGGGTGCTTCACCGCGTTCGCCAGCCATCCCGCCACCCTCGACGAGCCCTCCGCGTACGGGACCTGGAGGATCGACAGGCCGCCCATGGCGTTCGAGCCCTTGCCGTAGCGGACGGGCTCGATGTGGGTGTTCTCGTCCGGGTGGATCGACGACGTGATGGCGACACCCTGGGTGAAGTCGGCCTTGGGCGTGCCGTGCGCCTTGCGGTAGCGGCGGTTGTCGGTCTGGGCGCCCACCAGCGCCTCCGAGTTGGTGCGGGTCAGCTCGCCCAGCCTCGGGGAGAGGTACGGCAGTTGACCGCCCGCCTTCATCCGGTGCAGCAATGTCTGCGTGCCGTACGTACCCGCGGCGATGACGACCCTGCGCGCCTTGAACATCCGCCCTTCGCCCTTGCGCTTCTCGTCCGTGGGCAGGGTGGCGACGGCGTATCCGCCCTGCGAGTCGTCGGTGACGGACACGACGGTGGTCATCGGGTGCACGACCGCGCCCGCCTTCTCCGCCAGGTACAGGTAGTTCTCGTTGAGGGTGTTCTTCGCGCCGTGCCGGCAGCCGGTCATGCACTCGCCGCACTCGGTGCACGCCTTGCGGGCGGGTCCGGCGCCCCCGAAGTAGGGGTCCTCCACCTCACCGCCGGGCGTGGCCTTCGCCGTGCCGTCCGCGTCCTGCCCGTCGCCGAAGAAGACGCCGACCGGCGCCATGTGGAAGCTGTCGCCGACGCCCATCCGCTGCGCGGCCGCCTTGAGATGGACGTCGGAGGGGGTCATCGTCGGGTTGAGCCGTACGCCGAGCATGCGGCGGGCCTGGTCGTAGTACGGCTTCAGCTCCGCCTGCCAGTCGGTGATGTCCTTCCACTGCGGGTCGTCGAAGAACGCCTTCGGCGGTATGTAGAGGGTGTTGGCGTAGTTCAGGGAGCCGCCGCCGACTCCGGCGCCCGCCAGCACCATGACGTTGCCCAGCAGATGGATGCGCTGGATGCCGTACATGCCGAGCGCCGGCGCCCACAGGTAGTTCTTGATGTCCCAGGAGTTCTTGGGCAGCGCGTCGCGGGTGAAGCGACGGCCCGCTTCCAACACGCCTACGCGGTAGCCCTTTTCGGTGAGCCTGAGGGCCGTGACCGAGCCACCGAAGCCGGAGCCGACGACGATGACGTCGTAGTCGTACGCGGTGTCGTCCGGGTTGTGGACGGAGTTCTCCTGTGACACGTGCTGCTCTCCTCGTTGAGAACGTGGTGCGGCCTGACGGAGCCCTTGCCGGGGCCCTTATCGCAGCCGGAGCGCCTTCATCACCCTCAGGCTGCGGCTCATGAACTCCGCGTACTTCTCGTCGTCCATGCCGAGCGAGGGCGCCATCGGCAGCAGTCGCTGCTGGGCGACGGTCTGCGCCTCGGTGTACTTGAGGATGCCCTCGGAGCCGTGTCGGCGGCCGAGGCCGGAGTCCTTCATGCCGCCCATCGGCGACTGGACACTGCCGTACGCGGGCGCGTATCCCTCGTTGACGTTCACCGTGCCGGTGCGCAGCCGCGCCGCGACCGCGCGTCCGCGCCGCCCGTCCTTCGTCCAGACGGAGGAGTTGAGGCCGTACGACGTGGAGTTGGCGAGTTCGACGACCTCGTCGTCCGTCTTGAAACGGTAGAGGGAGACGACGGGCCCGAAGGTCTCCTCGTTGCAGACGGCCATGGGGGCCTCCACGCCGTCGAGGATGGTGGGCTCGTAGAAGTAGGGGCCGATGTCGGGGCGGGCGACGCCGCCGGCGACGACCTTCGCGCCCTTCGCGACCGCCTCCTCCACATGCCGGGTCACGGTCTCCAGCTGCCGCTCCCCCACCAGCGAGCCCATGTCGGCGCCGTAGGCGAGGGAGGTGCCGAGCCGCATGGCCTTGGTCCGGGCGGCGAAGCGCTCCGCGAACGCGTCGGCGATGGACTCGTGGACGTACAACCGCTCGATGGAGATGCAGAGCTGACCGGCGGAGGAGAAGCAGGCGCGGACGGCGCCCGCGGCGGCCTTCTCGATGTCGGCGTCCGCCAGGACCACCATCGCGTTCTTGCCGCCGAGTTCGAGGGAGACGCCGACGAGCCGGGCGGCGGCACCCTGGGCGACCTCGCGGCCGGTCCGGGTGGACCCGGTGAAGGAGACGTAGTCGGCGTGCTTGACGACTTCCGGCCCGACAACCGGACCGTCCCCGATCACGACCTGGAAGACCTCGGCGGGCAGCCCGGCCTCGATGAGCAGGTCACGCGCCCACAGGGCGGTGAGGCAGGTCTCGGTGTCCGGCTTCATCACCACCGCGTTGCCCGCGACGAAGGCCGGGAGCGCGTCGCCGACGGAGAGTTCGAGGGGGTAGTTCCAGGGCGCGATCTGACCCACGACACCGCGCGGGTGACGCAGTTCGGTGACCTTGGTGAGAGTGGGCATGGCCCCGGCGTGCCGCTTGGGGCGGAGGTAGGCGGGAGCCTTCCTGCCGTAGTGGCGGGCGGCCACGACGACGGCCTGCACCTCTTCGTGCGCGTGCAGCCGGGCCTTGCCGGTCTCCAGCTGAATGAGGTCGAGCACCTCGGCCTGGCGGGCGAGCACCAGGTCGTGGAAGCGGAGCAGGACGGCGGCGCGCTGCCGTACGGGCGTGGCACCCCAGGCGACCTGCGCCTTACGGGCCCGCTCGAACGCCTCCTGTACGTCCTCGGGGGTGGACTCGGGCAGGTCGGCCAGCTTCTCGCCGGTGAACGGGGTGTGGTTGGCGGTCCGTCCGGAGCCGACGACACCCTTGGTGAGCTGCGCGACCAGCTCGGGCGTGACCACGTCGGCGGCGGTGCGGGCGCCCACGGGAGCGGGGGCGAGGGGGTTGGTGCCGGTCTTTTCCGACTTGACCGTGCCGGTGATTTCCGAGGCCTGCGAGTCCGTCATGAGGCGCAGCGTATGACGGAGCGGGGGCTTTGGGTACCCGTTGGTAACCCGCTTTCACCGACTGCACACACCGTGCCAGTGGGCACTGGCAGCGAATGCCCTGATCAGGGCGTTGTTCAAGCGGCCGGTGTCGATTCGGGGCCGGCCGGGTTGATCAGCTCTCCGCGTCCGCTCCGGCCGCGAACTCCGAGGTGTCCAGGTCGAAGTCGAAGGGCGGGGGAACATGCAGGGTCGCGCCGAAGGTGACCGTCGTCCGCGACCGATAGCCCTTCGGGGACGGGTCCCAGAACGCGGTGATCTCCCCCACTTGCATGTCCAGCACCAGATACACGGGGACGACGCGCCCGTACGTGTCCAGCTTGTCGAGCCAGTCGGCGTCCTTGGTGGACGCGGAGGTCAGCTCGGCGACGAGGGAGAGGGCAGCACCGTCGGCGTGGCGGCCTTCGGCTTCGAAGGCGGATTCGTCGGCGACAAAGAGGTCGGGACCGAAGCCTCGCTCAGCAGGCGGAAACACGAAGAGGAAGGGTGAGGTCTCCGCGACATGCCCTTCAGGCGCATGAGCCTCCACCTGGCTGCGAAGCCTCCGCATAGGACGCAGATAACGCAGCTTCGACCACGGCGACACGACGATCTTCCCCCGGATGAGTTCGGCCTTGTAACCCTCAGGCGTCTCCAGCTCCTCGACGGTCCGGAGCATGTCCTCGAAGGCTCCGGCCGGAGGAGCGTCTATGGCCGCCGGACGCTCACTCATGATGGTCACCGCGGTCCTCCACCGATTACAGGGCGTGTCGCTGCCTCCACGGTAGCGCCGCGCGGACTGCGCCGCTCGCAACCGTGGACTCTCACGCCGCGGCCGCCTGGCCGTCGACCTGCGGTCCCAGCTCGCACCACAGCAGCTTCCCGCCCCCGAAGAGGTCGTCGCCGAGCGGGTAGCCGCCCCATGCGTCCGCGTAGTGACATACGAGGAACAGTCCGCCGTCCGCCGTCCGCCGTCCGCGTCGAAGGGGACGGGGTGGAGCGGGCCGGAACCTTTGTCGAAGGGAGGCGGGATGTGGGGGCGGCGTCCCAGACGCTGACGCGGAGGCGGGTGTCACCGAGGGCGCGGAGGCGGAGGGTGGCGGGACCGGTGGAGTGGCGGTAGGCGTTCATGACGAGTTCCTAGGTCAGGAGTTCTGCGGCGTCGGTGAACTCGGGCATGCCATGTCCGGTGAGCACCGCCCGAAGGGTGACTCGGGCGATCCGCGGGGCGAGCGGATGGCGCGGCAACTGGAGGGCGTAGGCCCAAGATGCGGATGCACACCGTCAACGCGCCGCCTTCGCGTCGGCGTCGAACTGCGCCGACTGCGCGAGCGGACGGGCATGACCGCCGCGGAGGCGGCGCGCGCCCCGGGCACGACGCAAGGCCAGATGAGCAACATCGAAGCCAACCGCTTCGGTGTGAGCGCCGACAGGGTCCGCACTCTCGCCCGCATCTACGGCTGCGCCGACCAGCCCCTGGTCGACGCCCTCGCCGGCATGGCCGCCGACCGCACGCGCGGCTGGTGGGAGGAGTACCGCGAAGCCCTCCCGTCACCCCACCTGGACTTGGCCGAGATGGAGCACCACGCCACCACACTGCGCGTCGCCCAGGTCATCAACATCCCCGGCCTGCTGCAAACCCCGGACCACGCCCGCGCGCTCTTCGGCGAAGCCGTCCCGGCGCTGGCTCCGCATGAGATCGAGCACCGCGTCTCGCATCGCATCAAGCGTCAAGTCGTCCTCTTCCGGGACCATCAGGTGCCGTACACCGCGATCATTCACGAGGCTGCCCTGCGCATGCAGTTCGGTGGCCGTGACGTGACCCGGGGCCAGCTCCGGCACCTCGTCGAGACCAGCGATCAACCGCACGTCACCCTTCGGGTCATCCCCTTCGACGGGACTTCGTTCCCGACGGCAGGCCATGGGCTGGACTATGCCCACGGCCCGGCAACCGCCCTCGACACCGCGCAGCCGGACACGAGCCACGGCAGTGAACTCATCGATATTGCTCGGAAGTTGGAGACATACAGACTGGTCCTGGACCGCATGGAGCGGGCGACCCTCAAGCCGACGACATCCCGCGACCTGATCCACCGAATCGCCAAGAGAATCCTCGTAGAGCCATGAGCACATCGTATCGAATGCCAACGCCTCTTCACCCACGGCCATCAAGTGACGCACATCGGCAACAACGCCTTCCGAAATCACAGGCGATTCCGCAAGAAGCCCTTCCTCGGGAAAGCTGTGAGAATTTCATCTTGTTGTCATGAGGGGTACACGGGCATCGACAAGCCCATCCATTCAAGATCAATTGAACAGAAGCTGCATTTCGCCAGAAGCATGAATAAATCGACCACCGAACAGTGACCTCCAGCACGCCCCGAGCCCGCGCTTCACTGGGCATTCATGTTGTACACACTGGCAACTCACGGTATATTCACATCCCTGTCGGCACCTTCTCCCGCGCACATGGACCTTCGCTTTCGCGGTTTCAAATGCGGCCTAAAACGAGGCGTGCCCCGTCTTGCCAGGAGAACGTGACGATGGCCACGCCCACAGTTTCGGTGATTATCGCTGCCTACAACGCGATGCCCTATGTGACGCGTACCCTTTCCTCGGTCGCCGAGCAAAGCATCGGCCAGGAGCAACTCGAAGTCATCGTCGTCGACGACGGCTCGACCGACGGGACCGGCCCCGAACTCGATCGGTTGGCCGCCAGGCATCCCCAGTGGTTGCGCGTCGTCCACCAGGAGAACTCCGGCGGACCCGCGGCGCCGCGCAACGCCGGGCTCGACCTGGCCCGCGGGAAGTTCGTCTTCTTCCTGGACGCCGACGACTATCTGGGGCCCGAGGCCCTGGAGCGCATGGTCGCCATGGCGGAGAAGAACGGCACAGACGTCGTGCTCGGCAAGATGGTCGGTGTCGGCGGACGCGGCGCGCCCACGTCCATGTTCCGGCAGAACCAGCCCAAGACGGACGTCTTCACCTCCCGCGTGTACTGGACTCTCAGCCCGATGAAGCTGTTCCGCCGCGAGCTGCTGGAACGGCACGAGCTGCGCTTCCCGACGGATCTGTCCACCGGCGAGGACCAGCCGTTCGTGGCCAGTGCCTATCTGTACGCGTCCGGGATCTCCGTGGTCGCCGACTACGACTGCATCTTCTGGGTCCTGCGGGACGACGGCGGCAACGTCACGACGAGCACCTCGGGTTCCGAACCGCGGCTGCGCTACCTCGCGCGCATGGTCGACCTGATCACCGACAAGGTCCCGCCCGGCCCCGGACGCGACCGCATGGCGCACCGACACCTCACAGTGGAGGTGCGGACGCTCATCCACTGGCACCTCAAGCTCGAGACCCGCGAGAGCCAGCGCAGAACCCTTGCCCGCCTCGCCGAGATCATCGCCCCCCTGCTGCACGACGGCCTGCGCGAGGAACTCTCGGCGATGGCCTGGCTGCGCCTCCACTTCGTACGGCACGAGATGCTTGACGAGCTCCTCGAACTCGACCGCTTCGAAGACGAGTTGAACGCGTCCGGCGTGGCCACCCCGCTCGTCGTCGACAAGGGCCGCGCCTACGCCAAGTACCCGTACTTCCGCGACCCCGTACGCGCCGTGCCCGACGACTGCTACGACGTCACCGACCAGGTCGGCGTCCGGCACCACATCTCCCGCGCCGAGCTGCGCGGCACCACGCTCCATCTGGCGGGGTACGCATATCTCCACCGCGTGGCGACCGACGACGTGACCACCGAGCTCGTGCTCCGCGAGCGTGACAGCGGGACGGAGTACCGCCTCCCCGTCACGCACACCGCCACCCCGAGGCTGGGCGCCCACGAGGACGAGGGCCGGTACACATACGACACGGCCGGGTTCGAGGCTGCCGTCGGCATCGACAGCGCGGCCGACGGCGCGCCGCTCGGCGACGGGCTGTGGGACATCTCCCTGGCCGTCGGGGCCCAGGGACTCTCGCGCGAGGTCCGCATCGGCAGCAAGCGCGCCACGGACGTGTCCGGTGTATCGGACACCCGTGTCGTGGACACCACTCGAGGTGTTCGTGCCGTGACCCTGTACACCACCAAGCCGCATGGCAACTTCACGCTCGACCTCGGCGAGAAGAAGCACAGGGTGGTGTCGCATCTGAAGCTCGAGGCGGCCCGCTGGAACGCCAGCACCCCCACGGAGCTGCTGATCACCGGTCGGTGGACGTTGGGTGCCTACCCGGACGGCCCGCTGACCCTCGTGCTCGGTAACGGCGAGGGCGCGACCGCCGACTTCCCGGTCACACGTACCGCACACGGCGACACCTTCACTGCGCGCGTGCCCGTCACCGACCTTCCAGCCGGCCTCTGGAACGGCGAACTGCGTCTGTCCGGCTGGTCTGTGCCCCTTCCCCGACTTCCGAAGGACCTGGCAGCGGCCAAGTGGCGGCGTCGGGGCGTCCCCTGGTACGCAAAGCCCGTGTCCGGCAGCGGTGCGGCGTTCGCCCTCCGGGTGGCGAAGACGGATCTCGTCAAGGTGATCTCCGGAAAGCTCAAGCCCTGAGAGAAACGGCCGGCTTCACGAGAAGCACTCAGTAAAAAATACAGCTAAATCATGATTTGCTCAAAGCATTTCCAGCCGCTTCCTTTGCATAATCGACGGCCACAAAAGAAATAGCCAAGTCGACCGGAAAAGGGGCACCCCGGACTACTTGGAGAGCGTGACGATGGCCGGCCCCACCGTTTCGGTGATTATCGCTGCCTACAACGCGATGCCCTATGTGACGCGTTCCATCACCTCCGTGGCCGAACAGACCATCGGGCGGGACGCGTTGGAAATCATCGCGGTCAACGACGGTTCGACGGATGGAACGGCCAAGGAACTCGACCGTCTCGCCGACGAGTTTCCAGGGCTCTTGCAGGTCGTCCACCAGGAGAATTCTGGAGGCCCCTCAGCGCCGCGCAACGCCGGACTCGGCCTCGCTCGCGGAGAGTTCGTCTTCTTCCTCGATGCCGACGACTATCTGGGACCAGAGGCCCTGGAGCGCATGGTCACCATGGCCGAGAAGAACGGCACCGACATCGTGCTCGGCAAGATGGTCGGCATCGGCGGACGCGGCCTGCCCATGTCGATGTTCCGAAGCAACCAGCCGAAGACCGATGTCTTCAACTCCCGTGTCTACTGGGCCCTCAACCCGCTGAAGCTGTTCCGACGCAGGCTGCTGGAGCGGCACGCACTGCGATTCCCGACCGGCATGCCCGTCGGTGAGGACCAGCCGTTCACCGCCCTGGCGTACCTGCATGCCTCGGGGATCTCCGTGATCGCCGACTACGACTGCCTGTTCTGCACCCTGCGGGAAGACGGCGGCAACATCACTGTGCGCACCAAGGGTTCGGAACCTCGCCTGCGGTTTCTCGCCGCCATGGTCGACCTCATCCTGGAGAACGTGCCGCCCGGTCCCGGCCGCGACCACCTGGCGCACCGGCACCTCACCGTCGACGTGCCCCATGTGCTCGACAGTCATCTGGTTCACGAAGCCCGCCCGCAGCAGTTGAAGTCTCTCGCCGAGATCGCCGAGATCATCGCCCCGCTGTGGCACGAGGGGATGAACGACCGACTCTCGGCGATGGCCCGGGTTCGACTGCATCTCGTACGGCACGGGATGCTGGACGAGGTACTTGAATTGGTGGGATTCGAGAAAGAACTGGCCGACAGCAAGGCGGCCACTCCCGTCCTCCTCGACGGCGGCCGCGCCTACGCCCGCTACCCCTTCCTCCGCGACCCCGCCCGCGCCGTCCCCGACGCCTGCTACGACGTCACGGGTCAGCTGGGCACCCGCCACCACGTCAGCCGGGCCGAACTGCGGGGCACCACCCTTCACCTGGCCGGACACGCTTATCTGCACCGTGTGGAGACGCAGGCCGTCACCACCGACCTTGTCCTGCGCGAGCGGGACAGCGGCACGGAATTCCGGCAGCCCGTCACGCACACCGCGACACCGGGCCTCGGCGCCGACGCGGACGAGGGCGCGTACGCGTACGACCTGGCCGGGTTCGAGGCGGTCGTCGACATCGCCACCGGCGCCGACGGCAAGCCCCTCGACGACGGACTCTGGGACATCTCCCTCGCAGTTGGCGCCCAGGGCGTGTCGCGCGAGGTCCGCATCGGCAGCAGACGCGCCGACGACGTGTCGGGCAAGGCCAGCACACGGGTTGTCGACACGGGCGCGGGGGTGCGGGCGGCCACGCTCTACACGACCAACCCGCACGGCAACTTCACGCTCGACCTCGGCGAGAAGAAGCACGGCATACGGTCGCATCTGCGGTTCGACGGCGTCCGCTGGGCCACCGGCACGCCCACCGAACTGGAGATCACCGGGCGGTGCACCCTTGCCGAGTATCCGGAGGGCGCGCTGGCCGCCGTCCTGGACGACGGTCGTGGTGGGAGCGCTTCCTTCGCCGCCGTCCGCGGTGGCGGTGGCGGTGACGGCACCTTCACCGTGCGGGTGAAGGTCACCGAGCTCGCCGTCGGCGAGTGGACCGGCGAACTACGCCTCGGCGATTGGGCGTTGCCCCTCCCGGCACTCCCGAAGAAGTTGGCCCCCGCCAAGTGGCGCCACCGGGGCCTGCCCTGGTACGCCAAGCCGGTCCCCGATGCCGGGAAACGCTTCGCCCTGCAGGTCGCGAGGACGAACCTGGTCAAGGCAGTCGCGGGCAAGCTGAAGGCGTGACCGCCACCGCCGCGGGCGGCGCTTTACCAACTTGACGTTTCCTTGACCTTTACCACATAGTCCTTTCACCTCATGTACACGGCAGGTACCGGCCGCGCCTCAGGCGCGGCCGGTCGTGTCCGCACACCGAAGGACTTCCTCAGAATGAAGAGATCCGCGCTGTCGCGCCCCGGCGTCGCAGTGGTCGCGTCGGCGCTCGCGCTCGCCCTGGCCACGGGCTGTTCCGGCTCCGGTTCGGATTCCGGCTCCGGCTCCGGCTCCGGCTCCGGTGACAAGGCGACGGGCGGCGAGGGGGCGGCGGCCACGGTCAAGGCCCTGAGCGACGCCGAGTTGAAGAAGCTGATCGTCGGCAAGGGCGACCTCGGCGGATACCGCTTCGCGGCGGCCGACCGGTCCGAGCGGTTCGCCTCCTCCAAGGAGGAGATCACCGTCGTCGACGAGAAGTGCGCGCCGCTCGCCTATGTCCTCACCGGCTTCGCGCCGGGCGACTCGACCGCGTACGTCAACACCATGGCCACGCCGGTGGAGGCCAAGCCCAGCGCGTCCTCCACCAAGAGCATGGAGGACATGACGGAGAAGGAGCTCGACGAGGCGCTGAACTCGATCAGCGACACCCTCGGCGGGACAGTCACCATCGTCTCGCTCTCCTCGTACGAGGGCGACGGTGCCCAGAAGGCCATGTCCTCCGTCTCCGACGCGGTCAAGGGCTGCGCGGGCGGGTTCAAGGCCACGTCGAAGGGCGCGAAGGACGACCCCCAGAAGTTCACCAAGGTCGAGGCGGAGAAGGCCTCGGGCAGCGGCGACGAGTCGGTCGCCTTCGCCGTGACCGGCGAGGCGGACGGTGACAAGATCGTCGTACACGCCGAGGCGGTGCGTCACGGCAGCACGGTGGCCACGTACTACTCGCTGAACCTGGCCGCGTTCCTCGCCGACGGGAAGCCCAAGGAGTACGGCATCCCGGCCGACCTCATCAAGGCCCAGGCCGGCAAGCTCGCCTGAGCCCTCGCCAGGCCCTTACAGCCGGTCGATGTCCAGGTTCGCGATCGCCGTCCTGGCGACTTCACGGCCGCGTGCCGTGAAGTCGCCCTTGCCCGGATAGCTGATCGTGAACTTGTACATGTCGCCCTTGGACGACTTGTAGTAGAAGATCTTCACCTCGCGCGGACGCGGGTTCTGGCTGTCGGTGGTCGTGTAGACGACGGTGTTCTCGGCGGCCTGCCTGCCGTGGTACCTCGCGTTCTCCGGGGCCGTCCGCGGGGCCTCGGGCATGCTCAGCTCATACGCGCCGCTGCCCTTGAAGTCGTCGTTGTCGGCGTACATCTCGGCGGCCGAGGAGTCCTTGATCCGGTGGCTCGTGTCCTCGGACTTCTTGATCAGGGTCAGGCCGATCCAGATGCTGCCGCTCCAGTCGGTGTACGTGACCCAGTGCCCCTTGTCCGACGTCCGGTCCGGCGTCGATCTCTGGTAGCCCGCGGGCGCCGCCAGTGTCGCGACGACGTCCGTCTCGTGGTGCTTCTTCCAGCCGTCGGGCAGCGGCCCCGCGAAGGGGTTCGCGAACACCAGGTACGCCGCCACCGCCGCCGCGACGACCACCGCGCCGAGGCCGATGAACAGGGGCGTGCGGCGCACACGCAGACCCTTGCCGCCCGGACCCGCGATCTGCACCACCTGCGTCGGCTCCGGGACAGGTGGCGCGGCGGCCTCCTCCAGCATCCGTCGGACCCGGTCCGCGCCGGGGCGGCGGGACGGCTCCTTGTCCAGCAGCCCGTTGATGGCCTCCGCCAGCGGACCCCGCGCCGAAGCGGGCGGTGCCGGGGTGGAGTTGAGGACCGACTGGAGCGTCGCGGGCGTGTTGCTGCGGCGGAAGGGCGACACGCCCTCCGTGGCCGCGTACAGGAAGACACCGAGCGACCAGAGGTCGGAGGCCGGGCCCGGACGCTGGCCCAGCACCCGCTCCGGCGCGATGTACTCGGGCGACCCGACGAAGCCGCCCGTGGCCGTCAGATTCGTCTCGCCCTCGATCTGCGCGATGCCGAAGTCGGTGAGGACGACCCGGCCGTGCGGGCCGAGCAGCACGTTGTCGGGCTTGACGTCCCGGTGCAGGATGCCCGCCGCGTGCGCCGCCTCCAGCGCGCCGAGCACCTCAAGACCGATACGCGCCGCCTCACGCACCCCGAGCGTGCCCTCCTGGAGGGCTGCGCCCAGCGAACGGCCCCGCACCAGCTCCATGACGATCCAGGGCTGTCCGTCCACGACCGCGACGTCGTGGACGTTCACCACCGCCGGGTGATCGAGCCGGGCCGCGGCGCGCGCCTCGCGGCGCATCCGCTCGAAGACATTGGCGCGTTCACGCTCGGGAAGGTGGTCCGGGACGCGCGGCTCCTTGACGGCGACCTCACGGTCCACCGTCTCGTCCTTGGCCCGCCAGACCGTCCCCATCCCACCGTGACCGAGCTTGCCGAGCAGCCGGTAGCGGCCCACGATGAGCCGCCCGGTGCCGGGGTCGGGCGCGGTCGTGGGATCGGGCGAGGTCGTGGGATCGGGCGAGGGCACTGGATCGGGCACGGACTCGACCGTCGGCTCCGGGGCGACCCGGGTCGGCGGTTGCAGAACGAAACTCGTCGGCTCGTCGGACCCGTAAGGGACTCCCCCGTTGTTCCTCATGGGTCCATCCCTATCGCGGCACGCTCTCCGGCATCCAGACCCGTCGCGCACCGGTCACAGACCCGTGACGCGGACCATCCCTTATCTCCCGTTTGTCTCCCGCCTACGGGGCCACGAAGGTGTCCAATGCCACGTCGAAGTACTCCTTCGCCTGCGTCACCTTGCCGACCGGCGCCGACACCCACACGTCGTACATCCGGCCGCCTTCCTCCCAGCAGAGGTCGTACGTGTGCCGCGCGCCCTCCGCCTTGGTGAAGCCGTTCCAGGTGAACTCCCAGAGCGCGCCGGGCTGTCCGTCGTGCGTGGTCGAGGTGACGGTGCCGTCGTGGTAGCCCGGGTTCGTGGACGACCCGTCGGCGTCGGCACGCCGCATCACCGCGAGCGGGCCGCCCGCCTCGGGGTCGGTCGCCTTGATGCCGAGGCGGAAGGTCTGGTCCGGCGACAGGTAGAAGATCCGCTCGCCCTCCGGATCGCGTGTGAAGCCGTCCGGCACGGCGAGCGAGAACCCGTCCGGGTCATGGACCGTCCGATAGCCCGAGGGCGCCGTGCCGGAGGCGGCGGTCGGCTTCTGCTGCCGGGTGACGGTGACCGTGGGGGCGGGGCTCGGTGAGGCCGAAGACCCCGGCGCTGCGGGCGCGCTCGGGGAGTGCGACGCGCTCACGGACGTGCCCGGCGCCGAACTGGCGGACGGAGTCGACGTGCCGCCCCCGCCACCGCCCCCGCCGTGGTTCACCAGCAGCGCCGCCGACACGCCGGCCCCGGCCACGGCGGCGACCAGCGCCGCGACGACGAGCATGGTCCGCGCCGACCGCTTCGGGGCACGGCCGGGCGCGGCGGCAGGAGGAGGAACCGGCGGAGAGGAGGGGTGCGCGGCCTGCTGGGCGGGCGATTTCCGCTTCGGTACGTCCCGTTGCGTGGGCGTGTAGCCGGCCGACGCGGCCCTCGGCGTACGGCCCGTCTCCAGGAACGCCTTGAGCAGCCGCTCCGCCTCCAGCGCGTCGAGCCGCCGCTCCGGATCGCGCTCCAGCAGCCCCCGTACGACGGGCAGCAGGGGTGCGGCCTGCGCGGGCGGGCGGATCTCGTCCATGACGACGGCGTGCAGGATGCCGCCCAACGAGTCACGGCGGAAGGGCGATTCGCCGCTCAGGACCGTGCAGAGCAACGCGCCGAGCGACCACAGATCGGACTCGGGGCCGGTCCTGACCCCGGACATCCGCTCGGGCGCGGTGTATTCGGGCGAGCCGACGAACGACCCGCTCTCGGTGAGGGTCGTGGCGCCCGCGACCTGGGCGATGCCGAAGTCGGTGAGCACGACACGGTCGGTGCCCGCCTCCATCAGGACGTTGGCGGGCTTGAGGTCACGGTGCAGGACACCCGCGTCGTGCGCGCGGCGCAGCGCGCCGAGGAGGGCGAGGCCGATCCGGGCGGCCTCGCGCGCGTCGACAGGACCGTCGGCGGAGATCCGCTCGGCGAGCGAGCCGCCGTCGATCAGCTCCATGACGATGTAGGGCCGTTCGTCCTCCTCGACCACGTCGTGCACGACGATGATGTGAGGGTGGTGCAGCTGGGCGACCGCGCGGGCCTCGCGCAGGGTGCGGTCGCGCTGCGTCCGGGCCTCGTCGTCGGAGAGCGAGTCGTCGAGGGCGAGCTCCTTCACCGCGACCTGCCGGGCGAGCAGCTGGTCGGTGGCGCGCCAGACGACGCCCATGCCGCCCCGGCCGATCCTGGCCTCCAGCCGGTAACGGCCGCCGATCACACGGACGTTCTCCCCCTCGGTCCCCATACGCCCCATCATGCCGCACCGGACGGACGCGCTCCGGGCACCGGACCGCGCGATGGCTGTTATCCGGCCTTGTCAGACCGGTTGCGGCCCGTTCGTGTCCGCCCGGCCCGTCAGGTCTTGGGGAGCCAGCTGCGGAGAATCACGTCGAACTGCCGGCGTGCCGTGTCCCAGTCCGCCGCGGGCGAGGACATGTAGATCGCGTACTCGACACCCTCGCGGCTGCGGTACGTCTGCTCGATCGCCCGCCGTTTGCCGGGGAACGGCGTCTGCTTCGCCAGCGCGGTCCAGGTGAAGTCCCACAGGGAGCCCGGGCAGTCGCGGAACGTGTTGGCCTGCAGAAGCACCTGGTGGTAGTCGGCCAGCTTGGTCAACTGCTGCTCCAGGTCCTGCTGGTGTGCGTACGGGGTGGGGAAATCCGGAGAGTCGTCGATGGCGATGCGGACGAAGTGCTCGCCGCCGTCGGGCGTGTAGTCGACCTGGTTGCCATTGGCCTGTCGCTGCCAGGTCTTGTCGGGCAGGGAGATGGTGAAGCCCTCGGCGTCGTCCCGCTGCACCCAGGAGCCGGGCACGGCGCCGGACGGCTCCTGGGAGCCCGAAGTCGCGGTCGGGGTGCTCCCGGGCTTGGTGGTACGGGGATTCGCGGTGCCGGACGAGGCACTGTTGTGGGTGTCGTCGCTCCGTGCGCCGTTCAGGTAGTTCATGGCCACGGCCCCGCCACCGCCGATCAGGGCGGCGAGTACGACGACGAGGGCGATCGTACGACCGCGGCGCCGTCTCCCGGACGCGCCCGCGCTGCCGGTGCCGTCGCCCATGGGCCCGGGCACCGGCGCGTGAAGCGTCGGCGTCGCCCCGTGCGCGCCCGATCCGTGCGCCACGGACCCGTGCGACGCCGTCTCGTGCGCCCCCGGTCCGTGGGGCGCCGCGCCGTGCGATCCCGTCCCCTGGGGCACCGTCCCGTAGGCCGCCACCGGCTGCGCGCCCATCCCCATGGTGCCCGTGTCCACATGCTGCTGCGTCGGCACATACGCCTGCGCAGCACTCGGCCGGCGCCCCTCCGCGGCCTCGGCGAGCATCTGCTCGGCCTCCTCCGCACCGGGCCGCACGGCCGGGTCCTTGTGCAGCAGCGCGGTGATGACGGGCCCGAGCGGACCGGCGTGCTGCGGCGGCGTGGGCTCCTCGTCGACCACGGCCTGCATGGTGGTCAGCGGCGAGGTACGCCGGAACGGCGACCGCCCCTCCACCGCCGTGTACAGCGTCGCGCCGAGCGCCCACAGGTCGGCGGACGGACCGGGGTCGTGGCCGCGCACCCGCTCGGGCGCCAGGTAGTCGACCGAGCCGACGATCTCGCCGGTACGCGTGATGGTCGTGTCGCCCTCGACCTGCGCGATCCCGAAGTCGGTGAGCAGCACCCGTCGGTCCGAGGACAGCAGTACGTTCCCGGGCTTCACGTCACGGTGCAGTACGCCGGCGGAGTGCGCGGCGCGCAGGGCGCGCAGCACCCACAACCCGATTCGCGCCGCCTCGGTCGGTTCGACGCGCCCCTGCTCCTTGACCTCGTCGGCCAGTGAGTTGCCCTCGACCAGCTCCATGACGATCCAGGGCCGGTTGTCGTGATCCAGGACGTCGTGCACGGTGACGACGGACGAGTGGTTGATCCGGGCGGCGGCCCGCGCCTCGGCGTGGGTGCGCGCCAACAGCACGACCCGGTCACTCTCCGTCACATACAGCGCGGCCGTCAGCTCCTTGATCGCGACGGCACGGTGCAGCACTTCGTCGTGCGCGCGCCACACGCGGCCCATGCCACCGCTGCCGATGGGTTCGACAAGTCGGTAGCGGCCCGCGAGGAGCAGGCCCTGCATCTGATTCACGTTTCCCCGCAATGGTATTGACAGGGTCAGACTAAAGAGCGGTCCCCGCGCAGGGAACCGGCGGGGTCGTACGGAGACCGCACTGTGACGGTTCTCCCTTCGGGGTACGGGAAGGAACCATTCGGCGTTCAGCGGTTCATGACTACGGGAATTGCTCAGCCGGTGACTTGGTACGTCGCCGACGCCTGCTCGTACAGTCTCGTGACCTCGTCGCGTTCGGCCTCCGGGCCGCGGACCTGCACCACGTGGTAGTGCCCGCCGACGATGATCGCAAGATTGCGGACGTACAGTGACTGCCCGGCGGAGTTCTGCCAGGTGAACTGCCCCTCTGCCATGGTCCGTCCGCCCACGTCGATCCGCCGCATCCCGCTGGACGTGGCCCACGTCGAGTCGCGGAACGGCTGCAACTCGCTCTCGGTCTCCCGCTGGTACGTCAGCGGATCGCTGCCGTACTTGCCGGTGCTGTCCCGTCCGGGTACGACGATGAGCTCGAAGTCGCCCTGGGAGTAGACCACCTGGCCGCGCCCGTTCTTGGGCGTGCGGTTCCAGCCGTTGGCCACGGCGACCTGGAAGCCCTCGGAGTCCTTGCGCAGGGTGAAGCCCTGGCCGACCGCCGGGTCGTCGGACTGCGAGGTCGTCGAACTGGCGCCGCCCGAAGGGTTCGTGTCCGTGCCGGGAGAGGTCTGGTCGGGGCGCGGCCGGCTGCTGGCGCTGCCGTCGGCGCCCGTGCCCGCTGTGTTCCCGGGTGCCGGGCTCACCTGGCCCGCGGAGCCGGTCCGTTCGCCGTTCGCGTCGCCGTTCGGGTCGGTCTTCTTCGGCATGAAGACCATCGCGTACGCGACCGCCGCGGCCAGCAGGAGCAGGACCAGCAGGACCAGGTTCCGGCCCAGCTTGCGCGGCTTGGCCGTCTCCGTCGACCTGGCCGGCTTCGCCTGCCGGTCGGGCTTCGCGCGCTTGTGGCGGGCGTGTGCGCTGGTCGCGGGCAGTCCGGCCCGGCGCCTGCGGACGAGCTCGCCCCTGCGCCGTACGATCGGCAGCCGGCTGGGGTCGACGGGCGGCGCCGCGACGACGTGCGCGCCCGCCTCGGGCTCCGGCGCGGACCGCACCAGCGAGCGCAGCCAGCCGCTCAGCTCCTCGAAGTCCAGCCGCTCGGTGGGGTCCTGACGCAGCAGCGACTCCACGACGGGCCGCAGTGGCCCGCACTCCTCGGCGAACGCGGGCGGCTCCGCGCAGACCAGCTGCACCAGCTCCGCGGTGTTGTCCTCCGGGTAGGGCGCGTGTCCCTGCACGGCCCGGAAGAGCAGGGCGCCCAGCGCCCACAGATCGGTCTGGGGGCCGATCGGCGCCGCCAACTGCCAGTTCTCGTGCACCGGCCCGGCCTGCTCCGGCGCCCATCGCTCGGTCACCGGACCGACGACGGCCATCCGCGCCTGCCGGGCCCGCTCCGCGGCGAGCGCGGTGGCGGGACCGCGCCGCGGGGGCGCACCGGCGACCAGCTCGTCCCAACGGCCGTTGGGGGTCGGGGCGGGGGCGGGCTGCTGTCCGGGCACGAGGGCGGGGGTGCCGTGGTTCTGGATGCCGTGGTTCTGGGCGCCGTGGGCGCCCTGGGTGCCGTGAAGGTCCTGGGGTCCCGGGGGCACCGGGGTGCCGCTGTGGCCACTTCCAGGACCGGCCGCGGGGCCGGGGAGCGCCGGGCGCCCCTGACCGCCGTTGCCGCCGGGGCCGGGACCACCGAAGCCAGGGCCGTTGACGCCAGGGCCGGTACCGGTGCCGGGGCCGGTTCCGGGGCGCGGCTGCGCGCCGGGCCACGCGCCCGCACGCCCGACGCCGACGCCGTACGGGTCGGCGATCTGACCGGGGGGCGGCGTCTCGGGCCGCTGCTCCACACCCTGACCGGAGCCCTGGGCCCCCGACATGGAGCCGTCGGCCGGTGGGGCGGGACGGGGCGCGGGCAGTGCCGCCGGACCGCCCCGCTGCTGCTCGTGCACGCGGGCCGCGGCCCGGGCTCCGGCCCGGTACGCGGCGATGGCCCCGGCCCGGGCCGCCCGGGCGTCGCCTCCGGCCTCCAGCGCCCTGCGCGCCAGGGCCGCTCCGCCTTCGGCGGGCGGCTCCCCCACGGGTGTGGTGTTCTCGGCCCGCGCCTCGATCGCGGCCCGCCGCGCGGCCTCGGCATCGGCCCCCTGCGCACTGGCGACCACCGCGCCGAACGAGGCTCCGGGACCCCCGCCGGACGCACCACCGGCTCCCCCACCGGGCAGCCCTCCGGTCACTCCACCGGGCGCGGCACCGCGCGTACGGGCCGCGCCACGCGGAACACCGCCGCCCGTGCCCGTACCCGCTCGTGAATCCGCACCGACACCCGCGTGGGGTGAACCGGCACCGGCGCCTCCCTCACCCCCGGGACCCTCGAAGTCCTGTACCGGCACCGGGTCGTACCCGCACAGTGCCTCCTCCGCGGCGCCGGCGGCCAGGCCGGTCAGCATCACACGGCCGTCGTCGCAGACGAGCACCGTGCGCACGGTGATGTTGCGGTGGACCCATCCGTGCGCGTGCAGCACCCTCAGCGCGGTGACGACGTCGGCGGCGACCTCGGCCGCCCGATAGGGGCTCAGCGGCTTCTCGGCGAGCAGCGCGGCCAGCGACCGCGCGGGCACCAGCTCACTCACTATCCACAACGACCCGCCTTCGGCGAACACGTCGAAGACCTGGTCGAGCCGGGGATGGTCGGGAATCTGCGCGGCGGCCTGCGCCGCCTCGATCGCCCGTCGTACGGCGGGTTCGGTGGGCCGGCGCGTGGTCCGTGCGGAGGCGCGCCGCACCCCGCCGTCCCGCGCCACGAACCCCTCGGGCAGCCCGTCCGCGTCGAGCATCTCCGCCTCGACGACCTCCGGCAACGGCACCTGCCGGACGAGGACTTCCTGTCCGCTGTAGGTGTCGAAGGCCCGGCTCTCGGCGAGTTCGTACTCGTCGGAGGGCGGCAGCGGCAGGCGGTAACGGTCGGCGAGTACCCGTCCCGCATAGTCGTCCACGACGCCTCCCCCGGCCGCCCGGTGGTCAATTCCGTTCGCCTTGCGCCCCGTTACGGCTTCGTACGGTCCGCAACCACTCACGATACGTGCCGGAGGCAACCCGCAATGTCGGGATGCAAGATGTCACCGGCCCGTGACCGACCCCTACAACAGACACCCCGGGCGAACCGGCCCGAACCTCACGGCATGGGCACGCGCCTCACGACGTGGGTTCGGGCCCGTGCCTCACGACTTCGGCTGGAACGTCTTCGTCAGCGTCTGCCACGTGTCCTTGCGCAGCTGACTGTCCCAGTCGGATGCCTTCGCCGTGTACATCAGCCCGTACCCGAGATGATCATTGACGACGAATCCGCGGTCGATCGACCGGTACTTCGTGCCACCGTCCTGATAGGTGAACTCCCAGTCGGCCGTGTTCCAACCGCGGTAGTCCACCTGCTCTATGCGCACCCGCTTGTACTGCGAGCGCACCATGTACCCCTCTTGGTTCTTCCAGTCGGCCACAGGGTCACTCTTGGGCGTGGTCGTCCAGCCGACGAGGAGCTTCTGCCCGTCGGGACCGGTGAAGCGGGCTCCCGCATCATCCGTCGACTGGTACTTCCACCCCTTGGGCAGCCCGATCTTGAACCCCTGGCCGGCCGTGTACGTCGACACGGCGGTGGAGCCCGAGGAGCCCGACTCCTTGCCGTCGCCGCTCGTCCCGTTCGTGTCGGCGGCGCTGCCCGACGCGTCGGTGTTCGGCGTGCTGCCCGAACTCCCGTCCCCGGCCGACCCGGTGGCACCGCCCGTCTTGTCGCCGCTGTCGGTGTGAGAGCCGCTGGTCGCGCCCTTGCCGCCACTGCCCGCGGTCACCCCGCTGGACGCGGCCGCCTTGGTGTCACCGCTCTTGCCGTTCTTGGCCCCGCTGTCGTCACCGCCACCGAGGGTCAGGGCAAGCACGGTCCCGATCACGGCGAGCGCCACGACCACCGCGATGATCATCAGAGTCCGCCGTGGCACCACATCGGTGAGCGGCGCCCGCGGCACGGGCCGCGGCGGCCGCTCGGGCGCCACGGGCCACCCGGAGGCCGCCCTGGCCTCGCCGGCCGAACCGGTGGAGTCGGAACCCCCCGAACCCGCCGAGCCGAGAGTCCCCTTCGAGCCGACGGAACCGGAGGGCGAACCCACTGGCGCGCCGTCACGCACGCCCGGCTTCGGGGAGCCCCCAGCCGCCTTCCCACCCTGGCCGGGCGTGACCGTCCCGGACTTCCCCGCAGCCGCGGCGGGCTTCGACACATCCACGCGCGGCGGAGCCGGGGGAGCCTTCGGAGCGACCGGAGCCGCCCCCTCCACGCCCACCGAACCGGAAGCCGCGATACCGCCGGCACCACCCGCACTGCCCGCAGCGCCCGTCCCGCCCGCAGCGCCGGACTTCGCACGGGCCGTCGCCGCAACGGTGGCCGCCGCCGTGGCCGCACCGGCGACCGAGGCGGCCTTCCGCACGGAACGCAGCGCCCCGCGCAGCCGCTCCCCGGCCTCCTCGCCCCGCTTGGCCCCGGAACCGCGCGAGCCGCCCGAACTCTTCTTGCCCGGGCCCTCGTCCGGCACCGGCGGCAGCGCCACGACCTTCGTCGCGTCCGCCGGCTCCGGCACGGTCTCCTTGGGCTCGGGGGCGTAGATCACCTCGCTGAGCATCGCCCGGGCGCGCTCGTTGTCGAGCCGCTGCGCGGGGTCCTTCACGAGCAGCCCGTAAATCACGTTCTCCAGCGGGCCCGCGTTCTTCGGCTGCTCCACCGGCTCGGTCATCACCGCGGTGAGCGTCGCGATCGCGGAACCCTTGTCGTACGGCGGCACACCCTCGACCGACGCGTACAACAGCCCGCCCAGCGACCACAGGTCGGCCGCGGGGCCGGGCTTGTGCCCGCGCGCCCGCTCCGGCGAGATGTACGAGGGCGCGCCCACGAGCATGCCGGTCGAGGTGATGGACGGGTCGCCCTCGACCTGCGCGATACCGAAGTCGGTCAGCACGACCCGGCCGTCGTCGGAGATCAGCACGTTCGACGGCTTCACATCGCGGTGCAGGATGCCCTCGCGGTGCGCGGAACGCAGCACGTCGAGTATCGCCAGCCCCACCTCGGCAGCGCGCTTCGGCGTGAGCAGGCCGTCCTCGCGGATGACCTCGGCGAGCGACTTGCCCTCGACGAGCTCCATCACGATCCACGGCCGGTTGTCCTCGTCGACCACGTCGAAGACCGTCACCGCGCCGTTGTTGCGAATCCGCGCGATCGCCTTGGCCTCACGCAGGGTGCGCGTGATCAGCCGCCGTTTCTCGTCGTCATCGATGCTCGACGGGAACCGCAGTTCCTTGACGGCGACCGTGCGGCCCAGCGTTTCGTCCTGGGCCCGCCACACCGTGCCCATGCCGCCGCGGCCGAGAACATCTCCCAGCCGGTAGCGCCCGGCGAGGAGACGTTCGCTCTTGTCCTGACGGGATG
This sequence comes from Streptomyces sp. NPDC058086, assembly GCF_042885015.1. Taxonomy (NCBI): domain Bacteria; kingdom Bacillati; phylum Actinomycetota; class Actinomycetes; order Kitasatosporales; family Streptomycetaceae; genus Streptomyces; species Streptomyces sp. NPDC058086. Next base: position 104,021 of record NZ_JBHVST010000001.1, read on the forward strand.
CTCCCGCCCGCTCCGCCTCCGACATGCGTCCCCTCATGCAACCCGCCCTGACAGAGCCTTCATTGTCCCTCACCCGACAAGCGCTCAGCGCCCAGGGGGCCCTTCGGCCGACAAGCCCTCGGCGACCGGCACGCCCCTCACCTGCGGACCGCCCGCTCGTGCGCACAGGTCCGTCCCCCATGATGTGCCGCAACAAGGAAGGAACGCCGATGCCTGCGCCCCGGACACCTCGGACACTCCTGGTCATACCCGTGTCTCTGGCCGTCCTCGTCCTGGCCCCGATCGGTCTGCCGCGACTGATGCCGACCGCCGGCCCTTCCCACTCCACCACACCCTCGGCCGCCCGTCACACCCCCAGGTCCGCGGCCCCGACGGGCTCACACTCTCCCGCCGCCGCCCCGGCAACGGGCGCCACCCGCGCCTTCCGCCGTCTGCTCCCCCTTCTGGTCACCCGCGGCAAGGCTCCCGCCGCCGCGCTGCTGGCCAGTGACGCCTCCGGCGCACGCTTCGCCCACGCCGGTGACGGCATCGCCCGCGGCGACCACTTCCGCGCGGGCAGCATCACCAAGACGTTCATCGCGACCGTGGTGCTGCAACTCGCCGCCGAGCACCGACTGTCCCTGTCCGACACCCTGGACGCTCACCTACCGGGTCTGGTGCGCGGCGCGGGCAACGACGGCCGGCGTCTGACGCTGCGCTCCCTGCTCACCCACACCAGCGGCCTGTACGACTTCACCGATGACACCAAGGGCACCGTCCCCCTCACCCCGCTCCAGGCCGTCCGCATCGCACTCACCCACCCCCCGGCCGCCCGCGGCCGCTTCGCCTACTCGAACACCAACTACGTCCTGCTCGGCATGGTCATCCGCCAGGTCACCGGCCACTCGTACGCCACCGAAGCCGAGCGCCGCGTCATCAACCCCCTTCGTCTGACGGGCACCTCCTTCCCCGGCACCCGCACCTCGCTGCCCTCCCCGCACGGCCGCGCCTACTCCGCCGACGGCACCGACGTGACCGCCCTCGACCCGCGCGTGGCCGGCGCGGCGGGTGAGCTGGTCACCACGCTCGCCGACCTGAACCGCTTCTACGCGGCCCTGCTCGCCGGCGACCTGCTCCCGCCCCGCCAACTGCGCGAGATGCTCGACACCCGCGCCGCACAAGGCCTGTACGGCATGGGTCTGTATCCGGTGAAGCTGTCGTGCGGCACCACGGTGTGGGGGCACAACGGCCACATATCCGGCAGCTACGTGCGCACCGCGGCTAGCGTCGACGGCCGTCGTGTCCTCACCGTCCGGGTGAACACGGACGGGATCGAGGACCCGGACCTGGAACCCGAACTGCTCGCCGCCGAGTTCTGCCCCCGCACCCAGTAGAACGGCCGGGTTTCGAGCAAAGATCCCAGCTCGCGACACCCGTTCGAGTGACATTCACGGGACCTCCCGGGCAGGCCCTCGTAGGCAGCGCGGCCCGATCAGCGCGGCACGATGTCCGGCGCCCCCAGCCGCGCCGCGTCCGCCGTATGGTCGTCCGGCTGGCGCTGGGACTCCCGCTCGGCCTCGACCCGCTTCTCGTAGTGCTCCACCTCGCGCTCGATCTGGTCCTTGTCCCAGCCGAGGACCGGCGCCATCAACTCGGCGGCCTCGCGGGCGCTGCGCGTACCGCGGTCGAAGGTCTCGATGGAGATACGGGTGCGCCGGGTGAGCACGTCGTCCAGGTGCCGCGCACCCTCGTGCGAGGCGGCGTAGACGATCTCGGCCTTGAGGTAGTCCTCGGCGGCAGGAAGGGGTTCGCCCAGCGCGGGGTTGGCGGCGATGAGCTCGAATATCTCCTCGGCCAGCACACCGAACCGGTTCAGCAGATGCTCCACGCGGACCACATGGAGTCCGGTGCGCTGCGCGATCCGCGCCCGCGCGTTCCACAGCGCCCGGTACCCCTCGGCCCCGAGCAGGGGAATGTCCTCGGTGACGCATTCGGCGACCCGCTGGTCGAGACCGTGCACCGCCTCGTCGACCGCGTCCTTGGCCATCACCCGGTAGGTCGTGTACTTGCCGCCCGCCACGACCACCAGTCCCGGCACCGGATGGGCCACGGTGTGCTCGCGCGAGAGCTTGCTGGTGGCGTCCGACTCGCCCGCGAGCAGCGGCCGCAGTCCCGCGTACACACCCTCCACGTCGTCGCGGGTCAGGGGCACCGAGAGCACCGAGTTCACATGCTCCAGCAGATAGTCGATGTCGGCGCTCGAGGCCGCGGGGTGGGCCTTGTCGAGGTTCCAGTCGGTGTCCGTGGTGCCGATGATCCAGTGCCGCCCCCAGGGGATCACGAAGAGGACGGACTTCTCGGTACGCAGGATCAGGCCCGTCGCGGCGTTGATGCGGTCCTTCGGCACGACCAGGTGGATGCCCTTGGAGGCCCGTACGTGGAACTGGCCTCTCTCGCCCACCATGGCCTGGGTGTCGTCGGTCCACACGCCCGTGGCGTTGACGATCTGCTTGGCGCGGATCTCGTACTCCCCGCCGCCCTCGACGTCCTGCACCCTGGCGCCGACCACGCGCTCGCCCTCGCGCAGGAATCCGGTCACGCGGGCACGGTTGGCGACCTTCGCGCCGTACGCCGCCGCCGTGCGCACCAGCGTGGCCACATAACGGGCGTCGTCCACCTGCGCGTCGTAGTACTGCAACGCGCCGACCAGCGCGTCCTTCTTCAAGGCGGGTGCTATGCGCAGTGCGTGGCTGCGCGTCAGATGGCGGTGGGCGGGCAGTCCTCGTCCGTGTCCGCTCGTCATCGACATGGCGTCGTACAGCGCGACGCCCGAACCCGCGTACAGCCGCTCCCAGCCCTTGTGCTGGAGCGGGTAGAGGAACGGCACCGGCTTCACCAGGTGCGGTGCGAGCCGCTCCAGAAGGAGTCCACGCTCCTTCAGGGCCTCGCGCACGAGGGCGAAGTCGAGCATCTCGAGATAGCGCAGGCCACCGTGGATCAGCTTGCTGGACCTGCTGGAGGTGCCCGACGCCCAGTCGCGCGCCTCGACCAGGCCCGTGGACAGGCCGCGCGTCACGGCGTCGAGCGCCGTCCCCGCACCGACCACGCCCGCGCCCACCACCAGCACATCCAGCTCACGCTCGGCCATTCCCGCCAGGGACTCGGCGCGCTCCGCCGGCCCCAGTTTCGCTGTCCTCACCGCTGCCTCCCGCTGTCTGTAGCGCTGGCCGCACCTGTCCGGCTACGCCCGGCTCACGTCCCCCTGCCCCAAAGTCTGACCGTGATGTCCGTCATCGGCCACCACGCGCCCCCAGCCTGTGGACAACACTCCCGGAAACTCGCCCACCCAATACCGTAAATCGGTCATATTTACTCCTAGTCTGACATTGCGCTCGCCCGTTCTGTCCACAGGGCTTGCGCACCTGTCCCGCTTCGGTTACTGGGAAGGACGGCCCACGCCATGCCCGCAGATCTCGCCGTCATCGGACTCGGACATCTCGGCCTGCCCCTGGCCCAGGCCGCCGTCGCCGCCGGCATCCCCACGCTCGGCTACAAGACCGGGCCGGAAGGCGGCTCACTCACCCCGGCCGAACTGCGCCGGATGCTCTCGGGGGGCTTCCGGCCCACCACCAACCCCGCCGAACTCGGCCGCGTCCGCACGGCCGTCATCTGCGCCCCGACCCCACCCGGCCCGGACGGCACCCCCGACCTGGGCCAAGTGGCCTCGGCCGCCCGCACCCTGGCGGAACGGCTGCGCCCGCACACCACCGTGATCCTGGAGTCGCCGGTCCACCCCGGCACCACCGAGGGCTTCCTGCGCCCGCTCCTCGAAGAGGGCTCGGGCCTGCGCGCGGGACGCGACTTCCACCTCGCGTACTCGCCCAGCCGCGTCGATCCGGGCAACCGGGACTTCACCCCCGCCAACACCCCCAAGGTCATCGGCGGCCTCACCCCCGCCTGCACCGAGTCGGCCGCCGCCTTCTACGGGCGCCTCACCGACAAGGTCGTACGCGCGCGTGGCCCCCGCGAGGCGGAGACCGTGCAACTCCTGGAGAACAACTACCGGCACGTCAACATCGCCCTGGTCAACGAGATGGCCGTGCTCTGCCACGACCTGGGCGTCGACGTGTGGGACGTCATCCGCTGCGCCGAGACCAAGCCGTTCGGATTCCAGGCGTTCCGGCCGGGGCCGGGCGTCGGCGGCCACGGCATCGCCCAGGACCTGGCGGGCCACTCGGGCCGCACCCTCCGAATGGTCGAACTGGCCCAGCAGGTCAACAGCCACATGCCGCGGTACGTCATCCAGCGCGCCGCCACGCTCCTCAACGAGCACGGGAAATCGGCCCGCGCCGCGCGCGTGCTCCTCCTCGGCGTCACCTACAAGCCCGACCTCGCCGAGCAACAGGGCACGCCCGCCCATGAGATCGCCCTGCGGCTGATGGAGCTCGGCGCGACCGTCAGCTACCACGACCCGCACGTCCCGGCCTGGAACGTCCTCGGCCGCCCCGTCCCGCGCGCCGACTTCCTCTACGAGGCCGCCGCCGACGCCGACCTCACGATCCTGCTCCAACAGCACCGCACGTACGACCTCCAGGGGCTCTCCGTGAAGGCCCAGCTCCTGCTGGACACCAGGGGCGCGACCCCGACCGGAGCCGCGCACCGACTCTGACCCCGGCGAAACCCCTGGACGGGATGTCACTGCCGACTGCTACTGTGCGTCAGCTCTCGCACACCAGTGCGCCCGTGTCCCGGGCGCTCTCAGGTGTGCGCTCACATCCCTGGGGGGAACCACATGAGTCAGTCGTCTCCGCCGCCGTCCGGTCCACCGGTCGACAACCCGTACGCGGGCCAGAACCCGTACGCCGGCAAGCCGGGCCAGCCGTCCGCGCCGCCGCAGGACGCCGCCCAGGCCGGGATCCCGCAGCAGGGTGCCCCGCAGGGCGCACCCCAGCCGGGCTTCCCGATGGCCCCCGTCGCCCCGGCCGCTCCGGTGCGCGACAAGCTCGGGCTCGGCCTCGCGGCCGCCGTCGGTGCCGCCCTGGTCGCGGCGGGCCTCTACGGAGTCATCATCGGCCTCACCAAGCACGAGATCGGCTGGGCGGCCGTCGGCGTCGGCTTCGTGATCGGCCTCGCCGCGGGCCGCGTCGGCGGACGCAACCCGATCCTGCCGATCGCCAGCGTGATCCTGTCGGTGGCCTCGGTCTACCTCGGCCAGCTGGTCGGCGAGGCCATGATCGGCGCCAAGGAGATCGGCGTCGGCTTCAACGAGATCTTCTTCCAGCACTTCGACGTGGTCCAGGAAGCCTGGAAGGCCCAGGCCGACCCGCTGACCTTCCTCTTCTTCGCCATCGCCGCCTACGCGGCCTTCTCCGGCGCCAAGAAGGCCGGTCAGTAACCCCGCCCGGCATGCGCGAGGGCCCGCCCACCTCATGGTGGACGGGCCCTTCGGCGTCGTACGAGCCGCCGTACCGCTACCGCTAGCGCTTGTGCTGCGAGTCCGCGACCGTCACCTCGACGCGCTGGAACTCCTTGAGCTCGCTGTAGCCGGTGGTGGCCATGGCGCGGCGGAGGGCGCCGAAGATGTTCATGGAGCCGTCGGGGATGTGCGAGGGCCCGGTGAGGATCTCCTCGATGGTGCCGACGGTGCCGAGGTCGACCTTCTTGCCGCGCGGCAGCTCCTCGTTGACCGCTTCCATGCCCCAGTGGTGGCCCCTGCCGGGCGCGTCCGTGGCGCGGGCCAGCGGGGAGCCCATCATCACCGAGTCGGCGCCGCAGGCGATCGCCTTGGGGAGGTCGCCGGACCAGCCGACACCACCGTCCGCGATCACGTGCACATAGCGGCCGCCGGACTCGTCCATGTAGTCACGGCGGGCCGCGGCCACGTCGGCGACGGCGGTCGCCATCGGGACCTGGATGCCCAGCACGTTGCGCGTGGTGTGCGCGGCACCGCCGCCGAAGCCGACCAGGACACCGGCCGCGCCCGTGCGCATCAGGTGCAGCGCCGCCGTGTACGTGGCGCAGCCGCCGACGATCACCGGCACGTCGAGCTCGTAGATGAACTGCTTCAGGTTCAGCGGTTCGGCGGCACCGGAAACGTGCTCCGCGGAGACCGTCGTACCGCGGATGACGAAGATGTCCACGCCCGCGTCGACGACGGCCTTGGAGAACTGGGCCGTGCGCTGCGGCGACAGGGCGGCCGCGGTGACGACGCCCGAGTCGCGCACCTCCTTGATGCGCTGCCCGATCAGCTCCTCCTTGATGGGAGCGGCGTAGATCTCCTGGAGGCGGCGGGTCGCGGTGTCCGCGTCCAGCTCGGCGATCTCGTCGAGCAGCGGCTGCGGGTCCTCGTAGCGCGTCCACAGGCCTTCGAGGTTCAGTACGCCCAGGCCGCCCAGCTCGCCGATGCGGATCGCGGTGGCCGGGGAGACGACCGAGTCCATCGGGGCCGCCAGGAACGGCAGCTCGAAGCGGTAGGCGTCGATCTGCCAGGCGATCGAGACCTCCTTCGGGTCTCGCGTACGGCGGCTCGGGACGACGGCGATGTCGTCGAAGGCGTACGCCCGGCGGCCGCGCTTGCCGCGCCCGATCTCGATCTCAGTCACGTGTGTGGCCTTTCCCTCTTCGCTTCTGCGCCTCCCAGTATCCCCGACACCTACGACAAGGGCGGCCCCGGAACCTCCGGGACCGCCCTCACGTACATGTACGGCTGGTCGTCAGCGCATGTACGGCTAGTCGTTACGGCTGTAGTTCGGCGCCTCGACCGTCATCTGGATGTCGTGCGGGTGGCTCTCCTTGAGGCCCGCCGAGGTGATCCGGACGAACCGGCCCTTGGACTCCATCTCGTCGATGGTGGCGGCGCCCACGTACCCCATGGTCTGGCGCAGACCGCCGACGAGTTGGTGCAGCACGTTGGCCAGCGGGCCGCGGTAGGGCACCTGCCCCTCGATGCCCTCGGGCACGAGCTTGTCGTCGGACGCCACGTCCGCCTGGAAGTAGCGGTCCTTCGAGTACGACCTGCCCTGCCCACGGGACTGCATGGCGCCGAGGGAGCCCATGCCGCGGTACGACTTGAACTGCTTGCCGTTGATGAAGAGCAGCTCGCCGGGCGACTCCTCACAGCCCGCCAGGAGGCTGCCGAGCATCACCGTGTCGGCACCGGCGGCCAGCGCCTTGCCGATGTCGCCGGAGTACTGCAGACCACCGTCACCGATCACCGGGACACCCGCGGCACGGGCCGCGAGGGCCGCTTCGTAGATGGCGGTGACCTGCGGGACGCCGATGCCCGCGACCACACGGGTGGTACAGATCGAGCCGGGGCCCACACCCACCTTGACGCCGTCGACGCCTGCGTCGATCAGGGCCTGGGCACCGTCACGGGTGGCGACGTTGCCGCCGATCACGTCGACGTTCACGCTCGACTTGATCTTCGCCATCCAGTTGAGCGCGTTGCTGTTGTGCCCGTGCGAGGTGTCGACGATCAGGAAGTCCACCCCGGCCTCGGCCAGCGCCTGAGCGCGCTCCAGGGCCTCGGGGCTGGCGCCGACGGCGGCACCCACCAGCAGGCGGCCCTCGGCGTCCTTCGCGGCGTTCGGGTACTTCTCGGCCTTCACGAAGTCCTTGACCGTGATGAGGCCCTTGAGGACGCCCGCGTCGTCGACCAGCGGAAGCTTCTCGATCTTGTGGCGGCGCAGCAGTTCCATGGCGTCGGTGCCGGAGATGCCGACCTTGCCGGTGACCAGGGGCATCGGCGTCATGACCTCGCGCACCTGGCGCGAACGGTCGGTCTCGAAGGCCATGTCACGGTTGGTGACGATGCCGAGCAGCTTGCCGCTCCCGTCGGTGACGGGGACACCGCTGATGCGGAACTTGGCACACAGCGCGTCGGCCTCGGCCAGCGTCGCGTCCGGGTGCACCGTGATCGGGTCGGTGACCATGCCGGACTCGGAGCGCTTCACCAGGTCGACCTGGTTGACCTGGTCCTCGATGGAGAGGTTGCGGTGCAGTACACCGACGCCTCCCTGCCGGGCCATGGCGATCGCCATGCGCGACTCGGTCACCTTGTCCATCGCCGCGGAGAGCAGCGGGATGTTCACACGTACGTTGCGGGAGATGCGGGACGAGGTGTCGACCGCATTGGGCAGCACCTCAGAGGCGCCCGGCAGCAGCAGCACGTCGTCGTAGGTCAGCCCGAGTGTCGCGAATTTGGCGGGCACTCCGTCGACGTTGGCAGTCATGACACCTTCCCCAAATGGCCTTGATCGGTGCGGATGTCCATGCTAACGGGAAGCAAGGCTCTCCCATTCCACGGTTCGGACCGCCCTTGGGCTTCGTAGGTTCGTACGGGCGGGGTGGCGATGCCGTTCAGTTGTGGGCCGGGGCCCGGTCCCCGCGGGAGTGCGACGCGAGCCCCACGCCCGAGGAAAAACCGGTCCGCCCCTTGGGAGGGCTGCCCCGCCTCGCCGGCCGACGCGTCCCCAGAGGTCCCGGTGGCCCAAGACCCCTGAGACCCGCCTACTGCTCCGCCAGCGCCCGCAACCGGCTCAGTGCGCGGTGCTGGGCCACCCGTACGGCGCCCGGTGACATTCCCAACATCTGGCCCGTCTCCTCGGCCGTGAGGCCCACCGCGATGCGCAGCAGGAGCAGCTCGCGCTGGTTCTCGGGGAGGTTGGCCAGGAGTTTCTTGGCCCACTCGGCGTCGCTGCTGAGGAGAGCGCGCTCCTCCGGGCCGAGGGAGTCGTCGGGGCGCTCGGGCATCTCGTCCGAGGGAACCGCCGTCGAACCGGGGTGGCGCATCGCGGCGCGCTGCAGGTCGGCGACCTTGTGCGCGGCGATGGCGAAGACGAACGCCTCGAAGGGGCGCCCGGTGTCCTTGTAGCGCGGCAGTGCGAGAAGCACCGCTACGCAGACCTCCTGGGCCAGGTCCTCGACGAAGTGCCGCGCGTCGCCCGGAAGCCGGGAGAGGCGGGTGCGGCAGTAGCGCAACGCCAAGGGATGTACATGCGCGAGCAGGTCGTGCGTGGCCTGCTCGTCGCCGTCGACCGCGCGATGGACGAGCGCACCGATCACCGTCGTCTCGTCGTCGCGCATCGGTCCATGGTGCCTCGGCGTCGTCTTGTCCGTGGCACCGCGTCCGTAGTTGTGCACCGAAGCGTTATGAGCAGGTGCGCCGGAACTCATCTCCGTCGCCCTCCCCTTCCGCTCGACCGACTCGTCCCCGAGGAACTCCACACCTCAAGCATGCGGCATCCGCGGCGAAACGAGCAGCGGGCACTCGGCGGGCCCTGTTGTCGGCCCCGCCCACCATGAGGTAGGCGGGGTGCGTCGTACCCCCGCGACGGCTCACCTAACGAACCAGACCCCACCGGAAACCGAGCGCCACGGCGTGCGCGCGGTCCGAGGCGCCGAGCTTCTTGAAGAGCCGCCGGGCGTGCGTCTTCACGGTGTCCTCGGAGAGGAACAGCTCGCGGCCGATCTCGGCGTTGGAGCGACCGTGACTCATGCCTTCCAGCACCTGGATCTCACGCGCCGTGAGCGTCGGCGCCGCGCCCATCTCGGCCGACCGCAGTCTGCGCGGGGCGAGCCGCCAGGTGGGGTCGGCGAGCGCCTGGGTCACGGTCGCGCGCAGCTCCGCGCGGGAGGCGTCCTTGTGCAGATAGCCGCGGGCCCCGGCGGCGACGGCGAGCGCCACACCGTCCAGGTCCTCGGCCACGGTGAGCATGATGATGCGCGCACCGGGGTCGGCGGACAGCAGCCGCCGGACAGTCTCGACGCCACCCAGTCCGGGCATGCGTACGTCCATCAGAATCAGGTCCGAGCGGTCGGCACCCCAGCGGCGGAGGACTTCCTCGCCGTTGGCTGCCGTCGTCACGCGCTCGACGCCGGGCACGGTCGCCACCGCACGGCGGAGCGCCTCTCGGGCAAGCGGGGAGTCGTCGCAGACGAGGACGGATGTCATGGCCGCCCTCCGCAGCTGATGCGCGTCACCTTGAGCCTCCAGGCTGGTACGAATCGTCATCTGTGCGGTCGACACTCGCCGACGGAACTGCCGTCTGCCCGAGCGCTTGTTCCTTCAACCGCCTCGGCACTCTCAACGATGGTCACTCGAAAGAGTTACGGGGCAGTCCGTCGTCTTCGGCACTCTACGTGAGGGCGTGGACACGATGCAGACATGTGCAACGGACCCTCAACGTTTCATCACAACCTATGCCCCATTCAGCCTGTTTTCTTCCCATTTGCTGGTGTCTGCGGCTAGATTCGCAATGAGTCATATTTTCATCTCCTTAGATCGTAGATGTACGGTCGGTGGGCACAGAGCGGCCCAGAACGGCAACAAGGGGACAAAGCAATGGCAGATTTCTCCCGCCTTCCCGGTCCGAACGCGGACCTCTGGGACTGGCAGCTCCTCGCGGCCTGCCGCGGGGTCGACAGCTCGCTCTTCTTCCACCCGGAGGGCGAGCGCGGTGCGGCACGGAGCGCTCGCGAGAACTCGGCCAAAGAGGTCTGCATGCGGTGCCCGGTACGAGCCCAGTGCGCGGCGCACGCCTTGGCGGTGCGCGAACCGTACGGCGTATGGGGCGGCCTGACCGAGGACGAGCGCGAGGAACTCATGGGGCGGGCGCGCAACCGGCTGGTGGCGGCGTCGACCACCGGGAGCGGCGATCCCGCTTCGAACAACTGAAGGAACGTTTCTGCTTTTCGGTCCACCGTCGGGCACGCGCACGCGTGCCCATGCTTTTTGGCGGCGTCAGCCGCTTTTGGGCGGCGTCAGCGGCTCGCGGCCCGCGCCAGTTGGTCGAGCGTCGCCGCCACCGCCGGCACCTGTGCCAGGTCCGGCAGGGTGAGCGCGACGATCTCGCGCCGCACCGGCGGCTCCACCGTCACGGTGCGTGCGCCCTTGGGGCGTACGGACTCGATCGCGAGCTCCGGCAGGACCGCGACCCCGAGGCCCGCGCCGACCAGCCCGACCACGGCCGGGTAGTCGTCGGTGGCGAAGTCGATGCGGGGCACGAAGCCCGCGGCGCGGCAGACCTCGACCAGTTGTCCGCGGCAGCGCGGGCAGCCCGCGATCCACGGCTCCCCGGCAAGTTCGGCGATCGCGACCGACCCGGCCCGCGCGAGCCGGTGCCTCTCGGGGACCAGCCCGACGAGCCGGTCCCGCAGCAGGGGCCGTACGACCAGGTCGTCCCACTCCTCGGCACCCGCGGCTCCCTCGTAGCGGAACGCGAGGGCGATGTCGCAGTCGCCGGCCCGGAGCTTCTCGACGGACTCCGGCGGCTCGGCCTCCTCCAGGGAGACCCGGGTGCCGGGATGCGCGGCGCGCAGCGCGGCGAGGGCCGTGGGGACGAGCGTGGAACTGCCGCTGGGGAAGGAGACGAGCCGGACCCGGCCCGCGCGCAGGCCCGCGATCGCGGCGACCTCCTCCTCGGCGGCGGTCAGGCCCGCGATGATGCCCGCCGCGTGCCGGACCAGCGCCTCGCCCGCCTGGGTGAGGCGCATCTCGCGACCTGTGCGGATGAGCAGCGGCGTGCCGACGGACGATTCGAGCGCCTTCATCTGCTGGCTGACGGCGGGCTGGGTGCAGCCCAGTTCCCGTCCCGCCGCCGAGAAGGAGCCGGTGGCGGCGACGGCGCGCAGGACACGGAGATGACGGGCCTCGATCACCTTGCGAGCATAAGTGATCCTTGGGTACGGCGGCGAATATCGCGTCGCCGCTTTGGCTCTCATCGCCTAGCGTGCTGTCATGAAGCTTCTGTCCTTGAACATCGGCCGCCCGCGGGCCGTCCCGTACACGGACCAGCCCGAGGGCGTGACCGGTATCGACAAGCGGCCGGTGGGCGGGCCGGTGCGGGTGGCGGCACCCGGGCCCAAGGGGGTCGGCGCGAGCGGCCTCGCCGGGGACGCGGTGTGCGACCTGCGTCATCACGGCGGGAACGACCAGGCGGTGTACGCGGTCGCCCGCGAGGACCTCGACGACTGGGGGCGCGAGCTCGGCCGGCCGCTGGCGAGCGGCGCGTTCGGAGAGAACCTGACGACCCAGGGGCTCGACGTGTCCGGCGCGCGGATCGGCGAGCGCTGGCGCGTCGGCTCCGAAGTGGTCCTCGAAGTCACCTGCGGGCGCATCCCCTGCCGTACGTTCCAGGGGCACGTCGGCGAGCAGCGCTGGGTGAAGCGGTTCACCCAGAAAGGCGCGCCCGGCGCCTATCTGCGGGTGATCGAGCCGGGCGAGATCCGGGCGGGCGACCCGATCGAGGTCGTGCACCGGCCCGACCACGAGGTGACGGTCGCCCTCGCCTTCCGCGCCGAGACGACCGAACGGACACTGCTGCCAAGGGTGTTGGCCGCGGGCGACGCGCTGCACCCGGAGTTGCTGGCGATGGCGGAGAAGTACGTGGCACGGCACAGCGACTAGCCGATCGAAGCGGGGCGCGGGGCGGGGGCGCGGGGCGGGGGCGTCCGAGGTGTGCGGGGAACTCGTGGAGCAACGTCAGGCGTTGGGTGGTGGGGGCGCGGCGGGCCTGGTCAGGTCACTAGCCTTGGGCCATGACAACGGCTCTGATTACGGGATCGACCGCGGGCATCGGCGCCGCCTTCGCACGGCGGCTGGCGGCTGACGGGCACAACCTCGTGCTGGTGGCGCGCGACACCAAGCGGCTGGGCGAGCAGGCGACCGAACTGCACGACCGGCACGGCATCGAGGCGGAGGTGCTGACCGCCGACCTGGCGACGGACGAGGGCATCGAGGCGGTGGCCGCCCGCCTCTCCGACCGCAAGAACCCGGTCGACCTGCTGATCAACAACGCGGGCTTCGGCAACAAGGGCCGCTACCTCGAGGTGTCGATGGCCGACGAGCTGACGATGCTCAAGGTCCACTGCGAGGCGGTGCTGCGGTTGACGTCGGCGGCGACCGAGGCCATGCGGGAGCGCGGCCGGGGCGGAGTCGTCAACGTCGCGTCGGTGGCCGCGTTCGTGCCGCGGGGTACGTACGGGGCGTCCAAGGCGTGGGTCGTGCAGTTCACGCAGGGCGCGGCGCGGGATCTGGCGGGCAGCGGCGTACGGCTGATGGCGCTGGCTCCCGGCTTCGTCCGCACCGAGTTCCACCAGCGGGCCGGGATGGGCACGGACAACATCCCGAACTGGATGTGGCTCGACGCGGACAAGCTGGTCGCGGCGGCGCTCGCGGACCTGGCCCGCGGCAAGTCGCTGTCCGTCCCCGACCCCCGCTACAAGGCGCTGATGGGCCTGGTGAAGGTGGCGCCGCGAGGACTGCTGGGCGGAGTCACGTCGAAGACGGGCCGGAAGTACGGCCCCCAGTAGGGGCCACCGCGCGGTGGGTGGTGTCGTCCCTCCGGTGGGAAACTGAGGGTGTTCAACCGGACCCAGGGGGCCGGAGGCGACGCCATGACATTCGTACAGCTCATCGATTGCAGGACCAGCCGGTTCGACGAGATGAACCAGCTGATGGACACATGGGTCGAGAAGACCAGGGGCAAGCGGACCGCGACGCACAGTGTGATCGGCAAGGACCGCTCGGACGCGACCCACTTCATAGAGATCGTGGAGTTCCCCTCGTTCGAGGAGGCGATGCGGAACTCGAACCTCCCCGAGACCGAACGGATCTTCCAGGAGATGGTGGCGCTCTGCGACGAGCTGCCGACGTTCACCGACCTGGACGTGGTGCGGGACGAGCAGTTGTACGCGGCCAATATCCGCAGGTTCTTCCAGACGCTCGCGACGCCGGGTGAACTGCCGCCGCTCAACGGTCTGATGACGGAGAGCTACCACGACCACGATCCGGCCAACGCGCAGGACACCATCGGCCTCGACGCGATGCGGCGCGAGATCGAGATGTGGCGCGGTGGTTTCGACTTCACGTTCACCGTCGAGGACCAGCTGACCCAGGGCGACCGGGTCTGCACCCGGTGGACCTGGAACGGCACCCACAAGGGCGACTTCATGGGGATCCCGGCGACCGGGAAGCAGGTCGCCATGACCGGTACGACCGTCTTCCGTTGCCAGGAGGACGGGAAGATCGCCGAGGGCTGGTGGCAGTACGACCAGCTGGGGCTGCTGGGTCAGCTGGGGGCGCTGGACGCGCTGGAGCAGTAGTACCGGCTGGAGCAGTAGTACCGGTCGGTGCCGGTGGTGCGGGACCTGGCAGGTGGTACCGAGTACGGGAGAAGCCCCCGTTCCGTGCGGAACGGGGGCTTCTTCGGGAGTACGAGACTCAGTGGGAGTGCCCGTGGCCGTGGCCGTGACCGGCGTCGGCCTCCTCCTCGGCCGGCTTCTCGACGACCAGGGTCTCGGTCGTGAGGAGCAGGGAGGCGATGGAGGCGGCGTTCTCCAGGGCGGAGCGGGTGACCTTGACCGGGTCGATGACACCGGACTTGACCAGGTCGCCGTACTCGCCGGTGGCGGCGTTGAAGCCCTGGCCCTTGTCGAGCTCGGCGACCTTGGAGGTGATGACGTAACCCTCAAGGCCGGCGTTCTCGGCGATCCAGCGCAGCGGCTCGACGGCGGCCTTGCGGACGACCGCGACACCCGTGGCCTCGTCGCCGGTCTTGTCGAGGTTGCCCTCGAGGATCTTCACGGCGTGGACGAGCGCGGAGCCACCACCGGAGACGATGCCCTCCTCGACCGCGGCGCGGGTCGCGGAGATGGCGTCCTCCAGACGGTGCTTCTTCTCCTTGAGCTCGACCTCGGTGGCGGCGCCGACCTTGATCACGCACACGCCGCCGGCCAGCTTCGCGAGGCGCTCCTGGAGCTTCTCGCGGTCCCAGTCGGAGTCGGTGTTCTCGATCTCGGCCTTGATCTGGTTGACCCGGCCGACGACCTCCTCGGAGTTGCCGCCACCGTCGACGATGGTGGTGTCGTCCTTGGTGATGGTCACCCGGCGGGCGGTGCCCAGCACGTCCAGACCGACCTGGTCGAGCTTGAGGCCGACCTCCTCGGCGATGACCTGACCACCGGTGAGGGTGGCGATGTCGCCGAGCATGGCCTTGCGGCGGTCACCGAAGCCGGGGGCCTTCACGGCGACGGCGTTGAACGTGCCGCGGATCTTGTTCACGACCAGGGTCGACAGGGCCTCGCCCTCGACGTCCTCGGCGATGATCAGCAGCGGCCGGGAGGCGTTGGACTGGATGACCTTCTCCAGCAGCGGCAGCAGGTCCTGGATGGAGCTGATCTTGCCCTGGTGGATGAGGATGTACGGGTCGTCGAGGACGGCCTCCATACGCTCCTGGTCGGACACCATGTACGGCGACAGGTAGCCCTTGTCGAAGGCCATGCCCTCGGTGAAGTCCAGCTCCAGGCCGAAGGTGTTGGACTCCTCGACGGTGATGACACCGTCCTTGCCGACCTTGTCCATCGCCTCGGCGATGAGCTCGCCGACCTGCGGGTCCTGGGCGGACAGCGCGGCGACGGCGGCGATGTCGGACTTCTCGTCGATCGGGCGCGCGGTGGCGAGGAGCTCGTCCGAGACCGCCTTGACGGCCGCGTCGATGCCCTTCTTGAGCAGCGCCGGGGAGGCACCCGCGGCGACGTTCTTCAGGCCCTCGCGGACGAGCGCCTGGGCCAGCACGGTGGCGGTGGTCGTACCGTCACCCGCGATGTCGTTGGTCTTGGTCGCCACCTCCTTCACCAGCTGGGCGCCGAGGTTCTCGTACGGGTCGTCGAGCTCGACCTCGCGGGCGATGGTGACACCGTCGTTGGTGATGGTGGGTGCGCCGAACTTCTTGTCGATGACGACGTTGCGGCCCTTGGGGCCGATCGTCACCTTGACCGTGTCGGCAAGCTTGTTGACGCCGCGCTCGAGGGCGCGACGGGCGTCCTCGTCGAACTTCAGGATCTTCGCCATGGGAGCGATTCAGCCCTCTCGGAAAACTGGGGTGAACGAACTGCGCCCCCGACGCCCGGCTGGTTATGGTCGCGGGGGCCAGGGGCGCAGTTCACTGCAAAACTGGGTGAAACGGTGAAGCTCGGCGAACTACTTCTCGATGATCGCGAGCACGTCGCGAGCCGAGAGGACGAGGTACTCCTCGCCGTTGTACTTCACCTCGGTGCCGCCGTACTTGCTGTACAGCACGATGTCGCCGGTGCTGACGTCGAGCGGCAGGCGCTCGCCGTTCTCGAAGCGGCCCGGGCCCACGGCGAGGACGACGCCCTCCTGGGGCTTCTCCTTCGCGGTGTCCGGGATGACCAGGCCGGAAGCCGTGGTCTGCTCGGCGTCCAGCGGCTGGACCACAACACGGTCCTCGAGCGGCTTGATGGCAACCTTGGAGCTGGTGGTCGTCACGATCCGACCTCCCCCTTCGGAGATCTCACGGGGTTAACTGTCTGAGGTGGCGACCAGGTGGATCCGTCGTCGCGGGTGCCGGACCTGCCCGTCGCTATTGGCACTCTCCAGGGGGGAGTGCCAGGGCCGAGACTATGACCGCGATTAGCACTCGGTCAAGCGGAGTGCCAAAGGCCTCCGGCGTGGCGTGGGGTTCCAGGCACCCGGCGTGAGTGTCGGCGCGCCCGGGGGCTGCCGCCCCCAGACCCCCGCTGCCGGCCTGAACGGCCTCGTCCTCAAGCGCCGGACGGGCTGATTGATGCCCCAAGTCGCATGCTCAGAGGTAGTTCTCCAGGCGTGCCGGTGTGAGGCCCTCCGCCTGGATGCGTCGCAGGAGTCTGATCGTCGCCTCCGTGAGGTTGGGCTCCTCGAAGCCGGTGAGGATGTCACCCGGTCGCAGCCGGTGGGCGTCGGGCTCCCGGCCGAGGACGACGGCCACGACCCCGCAGTCGGCGGCGGCGTGCAGCGTGGTGGTGTCGTAGGCGTCGTAGGGGGGACGGAAGAGCCGGGGGCGGATGCCGAAGCGGGCCTTGAGCTTCTCCTGCTGGCCGCAGATCTCGGCCCGCTGGCCCGCGTACGGCAGTCCGCGCAGCGAGGCGTGGTGGAGGGTGTGGTTCTGCACGCTCGCGCCGACCGTCCGCAGTTGGGCGAAGTGCCCGTACCCCGGCCCGACGACACTGTCCGTGAGGAACATGCTGACCGGCAGCCGCAGTTCACGGACCATGTCGACGAACCGCGGATCGCGCTCGGCACCGTCGTCGTACGTCAGGAAGACCACTTTGTCGCGGGTGGGTACGCGGCCCACGACGGGAGCCAGTCCCGGCGCCGCGCCGCGGAGGGCGGGCCGGGCGGGCCGCTGCGGCGGGGCGGCGAGCGGGGTGGGCAGCCCCCAGTGGCGGTACGTCGCCGGGCTCGGCCCGTTCGGCCTGGATCTGCGCACCTCCTGCGCGGCCTTCTTGCCCAGCCGTTCGATCGGGTCGACGGACTGGGCACAGCCGGTGCAGCCGGTCAGGAGCGCCGCGGTGAGCGCCCCCGCGACCAGCGCCCGCGTTCTCACAGGTAGTCCTCCAGCCGTGCCACCGCGTACCCCTTGTCGGTGACCAGCTTCAGGAAGCGGCGGACCATGTCGGGCATGGTGCCGTCCCAGTCCTCTTTGCCGCGGAAATGGGTGAGGACGATGTCGCCGGGGTGCAGGTCGCGGTCCCAGTCGCGGTACTCCCAGTGGTCGACGAAGACCTCCTCGTCCCAGATGGGCGCGTACTTGATGCCGCAGGACTTGGCGGCGCGCAGGGTGTCCTGGTTGTAGTTGCCGTAGGGCGGCCTGAGGACCTTCGGGCGCTTGCCGAACTGCTTCTCCATGACGTCCTGCATGCCGCAGATCTCGTGCCGCTGCTCCTCGTACGACAGCCCGGGCAGGTAGGGGTGGGTGAGGGTGTGGTTGTTGAGGGTGACGCCCTGGTCGCGCATCTTGCGGAAGTACCCGTAGTCGTCCTTGACCAGGTAGTTGCTCAGGAAGGCGGTGTACGGGATCTTCAGGTCGCTCATCATCCTGAGGAACGCGGGGTCCTTCTCGGAGCCGTCGTCGATGGTGAGGAAGACGACCTTGTCCTTGGTGGGGACGGTCGTGAAGACCGGCGGCAGGCCGAGCTCTTCCTGATCGGTGACCTCGAAGCCGTCGCGGGGTCTGATGACCGGCTTCCTCGCCGGGGCCGGCGGCGCGGCCAGCGGGACCTTCGTGAGCCCCCAGTGCTTGGCCGCGGCGGCCCGGGCGGCCTGCTGCTCGCGGAGTCTGGCGGCGTAGGAGTCGAGGGCGCGGGCCGGGGGCGCGTGCAGCGCCTGCTGGGGCCCCTGGGCCGAACGGGCGCCGTTGGTGTCGTCGTCGGCGCAACCGGACGCGAGGGCGGCGACGGCGAGGACGGCGACCCCGCCCCAGACACGTGCCCTCTTTGCGTTGTTTTTGTACTTTTGTCGTACTGATCGCATGGTGTCGGATCCTTGCAGGCCACCGCACGTCCAAGGCTCCGACACCGCGACCGAAGGCGCACCGTCCACCGACTGGCCCACACCCGCCCGCACTGACCGACAATGGGCCGGTGAACGACGTCTCCTTCGCCTCCCTCCTCACCCCCGAGGGCCGCGCCCTGCTCGACGAGGTGCGCGGCACCGAACCGGCCCAGGAGCTGGCCGTCGCCACCCGGCTGCGCCGCGACCACCCGGCCGAACTGGTCTCGGCCGCGCTCGGGCAGGCGCGGCTGCGGCAGCGGGCGGCGGCGAAGTTCGGCGCCGAGGACGCGGAGCGGATGTTCTTCACCCCGAACGGGGTCGAGCAGTCGACGCGCACCACGGTCGCCACCCATCGCGCGCGGCGGCTGCGGTCCCTGGGCGTGCGCTCGGTCGCCGACCTGTGCTCCGGCATCGGCGGCGACGCGATCGCGCTGGCCCGTGCCGGGATCCGCGTCCTCGCCGTCGACCGCGACCCGCTGACGGTGGCGGTGGCGCGCGCGAACGCCGAGGCGCTCGGGCTCGCCGACCTCATCGAGGTGCGCGAGGCCGATGTCACGGAGGTCGACACGCAGGCGTACGACGCGGTCTTCGTGGACCCGGCGCGGCGCGGCGGACGCGGCCGGATCTTCGACCCGGAGGCGTACTCGCCCCCGCTCTCCTGGGCGATCGAGACGGCTCTGAAGGCCCCGCTCGCCGCCCTGAAGATCGCCCCGGGCATCCCCCACGAGGCCATCCCCGCCGAGGCCGAGGCCGAGTGGATCTCGGACGCCGGAGACGTGAAGGAGGCGGTGCTGTGGTTCGGCACCGAGCCGGGGCTGGTGCGGGCCACCCTGCTGCCCGGCCCGCGCGAGCTGCGCGGCCGCGGCCTCCCCGACCCCGCGGTGCGCGAGGTCGGGCGCTACCTGTACGAGCCCGACGGCGCCGTCATCCGCGCCCATCTGGTCGCCGAGGTCGCCGAGGAAGTCGGCGGCGGGCTGGTCGACGAGACGATCGCGTATGTCACGGCGGACGAACTGCGCCCGACGCCGTACGCCTCCGCCTACGAGATCACCGACCGACTCCCCTTCAACGTGAAGAAGTTGAAGGCGCTGCTGCGGGAGCGGGGGGTCGGGGTGCTGACGGTGAAGAAGCGGGGGTCGGCGGTCGAGCCGGAGGAACTCCGCAAGAAGGCCCTGCCCAAGTCGCACGGCCCGCACTCGGCCACCGTCTTCCTGACCAGGGTCGCGGGGGCACCGACGATGCTGCTCGGCCACCCGGCCCAGCGGCACGCCTCCTAGCAGCAGTCCCGCGCGCGGGTCTCCAGCAGCTCGCGTTCCCGTTCGTTGCGGGCCAGGCCGGCGGCTCGTTCGAACTCCGCGCGGGCCTCCGCCGTACGGCCGAGGCGGGCCAGCAGGTCGCCGCGGACGCTGGGCAGCAGGTGGTAGTCGCGCAGGGTCGGCTCGCCGGCCAGACGGTCGACGATCTCCAGCGCCGGGGCGGGGCCCTCGGCCATGGAGACGGCGACGGCGCGGTTCAACTCGATCACGGGAGACGGGGAACGGGTCGCCAGCAGGCCGTACAGGGTGGCGATCTGCCGCCAGTCCGTGTCCTCGTACGCGTACGCCTGGGCGTGGCAGGCGGCGATGGCGGCCTGGAGGGCGTACGGGCCGGGGGGTCCGGTGGTGACGGCGCTCGCCCGGCCGAGGGCGGCGAAGCCGCGGCGGATCAGCAGGCGGTTCCAGCGGCGCCGGTTCTGGTCCCTGAGGAGGACGGGCTCGCCCGAGGGGCCGGTGCGGGCGGCGGCGCGGGACTCCTGGAGCTCCAGCAGGGACACCAGCCCGTGCACTTCGGGCTCCTTGGGCATCAACTCGGCGAGCACGCGGGCCAGTCGCAGCGCGTCCTCGCACAGGGCGGGGCGCAGCAGGTCGTCGCCCGCCGTGGCCGCGTACCCCTCGTTGAAGACCAGGTAGATGACCTCGAGTACGGACCCGAGGCGGGCCTCGCGGTCCGGGCCGTAGGGGACCTCGAAGGGGACGCCCTTCGTCGCCAGGGTCCGCTTGGCGCGCACGATGCGCTGGGCGACGGTCGCCTCCGGGGCGAGGAAGGCGCGGGCGATCTCGGGGGTGGTCAGACCGCCGACCAGGCGCAGGGTGAGGGCGATGCGGGCCTCGGCGGAGAGGACGGGGTGGCAGGCGGTGAAGACGAGCCGCAGCAGATCGTCGTCGATGTCGTCCGGGTCGGAGGGTTCGTCGAGGTGGTGCGGGGCGGTCACCGAAAGGTCCCGCCCCACCTCCTCCAGCTTGCGCGCGTACTGCTCCCTGCGGCGTACGAGATCGATCGCACGACGTTTGGCCGTGGTCGTCAGCCACGCGCCCGGATTGTCCGGGACGCCGTCCCGCGGCCACTGCTCCAGCGCCGCGACCAGGGCGTCCTGCGCGAGTTCCTCGGCGATGCCGACGTCGCGGACGATGCGGGAGACGCCGGCGATGATGCGGGGCGACTCGATCCGGAAGATCGTCTCGACGGCTTCGACGGCACCTCTGGTGGTCCCGGACGCGACGGGCTGCGTGACGGGCGTGACGGTGGGCTGTTGCTCTTCCACAACCCACCATCAGACACCCGCGTCGGCCGCAGGCCAAGGAACCGCTAGGGCATGATCCGCCGGACAGGCTCTAGCCCTCGGCGATCTCCCGCACCTCGCAGGTCACCGTCCAGTGCTCCTCGTGCACCTTCAGGAACCGCTTGGTCCACTCCAGGGCCTCGGCCATGTCCTTGCACTGCATGAGCGCGTACCCGCCGACGACCTCCTTGGACTCGGTGAAGGGCCCGTCGGTGACGGACAGCTGCCCGCCCGACCAGTGCACCCGCTTGCCCTGGGCGGACGGCGTCAGCCCGGCGGTGTCGAGCATGACCCCCGCCTTGGTGATCTCCTCGATCAGCTCGCCCATCCGCTGCATCAGCTCCGGGCTCGGGCCCTCGGCGGGCGCGGTGCTCTCGTCGATCTGGACCAGCGACAGGTAACGCGGCATGGTGACTCCTCGTGTCCGTGGTGCCTCGGAGGCGGGGCTTCTGCCTGCCTCTCACCCGTGCGTCGATCGGGAGACACTGGTTTCGACACCGTCCCCGGATTTCTCTGGATTTTTTCTCGCGGCGGGGTGAGGCGGCTGCGGCTCAGTCGGCGAAGTCCTTGAGCTTCTGCGTCTCCAGCGTGAACCCGACCGGATCCGGCAGCTCGATCACCGCTCCGAACGCACGGGTGGTGAGCGAGCGGTAGACGCCACCCTCGGGGTCGCAGTGCACGGTCACGCTGTCCGTGTCCCGGTCGACGAGGAGGTAGACGGGGATGCCGGCGGCCGCGTATCCGTCGGGCTTCTCGATCCGGTCACGCCGGTCGGCGTCCCGGTCGTGCGAGGTGACCTCGACGACCATCAGGACGCCCGTGGGCTCGGCCCACTCGCCCATTCCGGTGAAGTACTCCTCGGGCGCCAGTGCTCCGTCCGGCCGGGCGCGCCCCTTGCGGTACGCCTGGATCTGGAGACCTTGTTCCGGGAAGAGAAAGAGTTCGGGGCGGTACTGCATGCACCGCTTGAGGAGCCAGGCAACGATCTGCGCGTGATTGCCGTCCGGCATGGGCTTGACCCCGATCTTTCCGTTCAGGAATTCCAGCCGCGCCGACTCGGGCGCGTGACGAGCGAGCTCCTCGAACTCCTCGACGAGCATCTGGGGCCGGTCGGCAGTGCTGGGGGTCATGGCGTCGCCTCCTCCCCTCCATCCTGCCCCGGTCACGGGCGGACCGTGCTGCAAGGTCGTCATGTGCCTGCTCCTTTCTTCGTCCTGGTCCCCGTACGGGTCCCCGCGCGCAGGGCGGCGCGCAGTTGCCCGACGTGGGCGCGGACCTCGTCGGCCGCGAGGGCGGGCCGCCCGCCCCAGCACCCCCCGCACAACCCGCCCCGCAGCTCGACACCGTCCTCCCCGCCCGGCTCCCCGCACGCCGTGCACACCACCTCGTACCGGGGCGCCGGTGACTGTGGCTGTGGCTCGGGC
Source organism: Streptomyces sp. NPDC058086 (assembly GCF_042885015.1). Classification (NCBI taxonomy): domain Bacteria; kingdom Bacillati; phylum Actinomycetota; class Actinomycetes; order Kitasatosporales; family Streptomycetaceae; genus Streptomyces; species Streptomyces sp. NPDC058086. The sequence continues at coordinate 126,357 of NZ_JBHVST010000001.1, forward strand.
GGCGGGGGCAGTTTGGCGAGGAGCCGGGCGCGTACGAAGGCGTACGCGTGCGCCACGCGCTCCGGGAGCCCCGCCGTCAGCGCCTGGACGAGCTGTGCCTCACCCGCGCCCCGCGCGAACCACTCGGCGGCCTCCTCCTCCAGCGCCGCGCACTCCCCCGCCGACAGCGTGAGCCGGGCGTCGATCCGGCCGAGCCGGGCCAGCGCGCCGTACGCCGTCGAGCGCGCCGCCCGCGCCGCGGGCCGCTCGGTCACCGGCGTCCGCCCGGCGAGGAAGGCGTTCCACCAGGCGTCGTCGTGCGCGGTGCGCGAGAAGAACGTGTGCCAGACCCAGCGGGGGCAGCCGTCGACGGTGACGGGGCGGCGCACTCGGCGCAGATGGCCCGCCGCCGAGAGGTTGTTGAGGGCGGTGGCCAGGGCGCACTGGCCGTACGGGAGGTGCTTGGCGAGGGTCTTGATGGAGAGGTCCGACTCGTCGGCGAGCCGGTCGATGTACGTCGCGATCGATGCCTCGCGGGTGGGCAGATGCGCGAAGTCGCGACCCGTACGGGGGGTTTGATCGGGCGCCGACCGTTTTCCGTAGCCCGGATTGGCCAGGGGATGGGCGGAGGGACGCGGGGCAGCACTAAGCTGGGTAACAGCCATGGATCGATTCGTAGCTTTCGATCTAGTTGGTCAGACCCCCGCGCGGTGCTGAGAACACCCACGGGGGTCGATGCTTTCCCGGCGCACGCTACACGTCCGCCACGCTCCGCCGCGACCCGATCACGAAAAGTCATCACCCCTGGCCGGGGCGGCACTTGGGCCGCCGGACAGGGAGGGTGGGTGGGTAGGGCCTCCCGCCCAATCCATATAAAAGCGTCTCGAATCCCGACCCCCGAAGCTCAAGTCCCGGAGAACGGGGCGCAGACGTGCTCGCGGAAGCGCGGGGCTGACCCGGGGGCCGTGTGGGCAGGTTCCCGTATGCCCTTCGATCACAACGACCACTACCACCGGCTGTTGCTGCGGAAGTTACCGAAGCACGGTCGTACCGCCCTCGACGTCGGCTGTGGCACCGGGGGTTTCGCGCGGCGGCTGGCGACGCGGGGCTATGAGGTCGATGCCGTCGATCCGTCCGCCGAGGTGATCGCCGCGGCGCGGCGGATCGGGGGCGGCCCCCGGTTCCGGCGGACGGACGTCGTCTCCGCCGGGCTGCCGAAGGGGCACTACGACGTCATCACCTGTCTGGCGAGCCTGCACCACATGCCGTTCGGCACGGTGACCAGGTTCCGCGAGGCGCTCGCGCCCGGCGGGGTGCTGCTGGTGCTGGGCTGCTACGCCGGGATCACCTGGTGGGATCTCGCCGCCGTGCCCGCCAATGCCGTGGCACGGGCAGGGGTGGCGATGGGTGAGCGGCTGCGCGGAAGCGAAGCCGTGCCCCTGCGGGCGCCGGTGCGCGAGCCGCGGATGTCGCTGGCGGACGTCCGGAGCGAGGCGGACCGGCTGCTGCCCGGCTCCCGCGTCCGCCAACTCCTCTACTGGCGCTATCTGTTGACGTACCGGGTCGGCGGGGTCGACCGGTTCACTTGAGCGAGGTCCACAGGTCGCTCGCCTCCGGCTCGTCGGCCACCACCCGGTTCGGGTTCGACGGAGCCGTCACCACCGGCATGGTGATCGTCTTGACCTTGTCGGAGGAGAGGGACTTCAGGCTCTGGCCGAGCTTCATCAGTTCGCCCAGCGAGTCGAGCCCCGTGTCCGTCGTCAGACTGCCGGTGACGGCGTCGGCGACCTTGTAGAGCTTGGCGGGGTCGGTCAGCAGGGACGTCGACGCCATCTGTTCCAGCAGTGCCTTCACCAGCTTCTGCTGGAGACCTATGCGGCCGAGGTCGCTGCCGTCGCCTATGCCGTGCCGGGTGCGGGCCAGCGCCAGGGCCTGGGTGCCGCCCAGATGGTGCGTGCCCGCCTTCAGGTGCAGATGGCTCTTGTCGTCGTCGATGTTCTGGTCCGTTGTCACGGTGACGCCGCCGAGCGCGTCCACCAGCTTCGCGAAGCCGGAGAAGTCGATCTCGATGTAGTGGTCCATGCGGATGTCCGTGAGGGACTCGACGGTCTTCACCGCGCAGACCGGACCGCCCACCGAGTACGCGCTGTTGAACATCGCGTTGTACGCCACCGAGGTCGTCCCGCCGGACGAGGTCGGGCACGACGGACGGGTCACCAGGGTGTCCCGGGGGATGCTCACCACCGTCGCCTCGGTGCGCCCCTCGTCGACGTGGACGACCATCGCCGTGTCGGAGCGGGCGCCCGAGCTGTCGCCGCCCCCGAGCGCGGCGTTCGCCTTCCCGCTGCGCGAGTCGGAGCCGAGGACCAGGATGTTCAGGGCGCCGCTCGGCAGCGGGGCGGCCGAGGCGGACGCCGACGGGGTCGACACCGCCTTCGCCGGACGGTCGTCGCCCAGCGCGCTGTTGATGTCCACGCTCTTGATGTTGTGGTTCAGGTGCCAGTAGGCCCAGCCCGCCCCGGCCGCGGAGAGCACGAGGACGCCGGCGAGCGTGATGCCGGCGGCTTTCAGCAGGCCTCTCCGCCGTCCGGCACGTCTCGCGGCGCCCTCGTTCCCGTCTCCGCTCTCGGCCCCGTTCCCGTCCCCGCGCCCGGCCTCACGTCCGCCCCCGCGCTCCTCGTCTGCAGTCACGCGGAGGAACGTAAGTCCGAATTATTACGAGCAGGAACCTCTTCTGGGGTTTCCTTCGGAAAATCTCAGACTTCTCACGCCACCCTCAGCCCAGCGTCACCGTGGGCACCGGATTGCTCCCGCTCCATGACGCGTTGAACCCGAACGTCACTGATCCGCCGTTCGGTACCGTTCCGTTGTAGGAGGCGTTCGCACACGTCACCGCCGCACCGGACTGGGTGCAGTCGGCGTTCCAGGCCTGGGTGATCCGCTGGCCCGCGCCGTACGTCCAGTTCACCTTCCATGACGACAGCGCGGCCCCGGAACAGGCGATCCTCACCTGCCCCGTGAACCCCGTGTTCCACTGGCTCTGGACGCTGTACGTCGCCGCGCAGGCACCCGTGGGCGGTGGCGTCGAGGTCCCGCCCAGCGAGCCCGCGATCGCGTAGTACGCCGGTTTCGGCACGTAGTTCTCGTCGTACGGGGTCGCCGCGCCGTACCCGGAGAAGACGTCCGGGATCCAGGAGTCGGAGTCGGTGAAGCCCCAGACGGTGACGCCGTAGCACCGGGACACCGCCACGCACGCGTCGAACACGGCCTTGTAGTCGGCGGCCTGCTGCGTCAGCTTCGCGCTGTCGGAGGGAACCTGCATACGGATGTCCAGCTCCGTGATCGCCACGTCGACGCCGAGGTCGGCGAAGCGCTGGATGTTCTGCTGGAGCGTGGACGGCACCTGGCCGAGGATGAGGTGGGCCTGGAGGCCGACCCCGTCGATCGGAACGCCGCGCTCCTTCAGCGACTTGACCAGGTTGTAGAGGGCGGTGCTCTTGGCGTTGACGCCTTCGACGTTGTAGTCGTTGATGTAGAGCTTGGCGCCCGGGTCGGCCGCGTGCGCCCAGGTCAGGGCCTGGGCGATGTAGTCGGAGCCGAGGCCGTTGTACCAGAGGGTCGAGCGGTAGGTGCCGTCCTCGTTGAAGGGCTCGTTCACCACGTCCCAGGCGGCCAGCTTGCCCTTGTAGCGGGTGACCTCGGTGGTGATGTGGTCCTGGAGCAGCGAGCCGAGCTGGGCGGACGTCCAGGTGCCGTTCGTCAGCCAGCTCGGGTTCTGGCTGTGCCAGACCAGCGTGTGGCCGCGCACCTGCTGGTTGTGGGCCTGCGCGAAGGCCACGATCTGGTCGGCCTCGGCCCAGTTGTAGGTGCCCCGGGTGGGCTCGACGGTCTCCCACTTCATGGCGTTGCCGGGGGTGAGCGAGCTGAACTGGGCCCCGGCGATGTCGCCGTACGTCCCCGTGAGCTTGGACCCGGTGACGGCGGTGCCGATGACCTTGCCCTTGGCGGCGGCGAGGTCACGCAGCGGGGTGTCGGCCGCGTGGGCGGCGGGGGCCGCGACCAGCAGGGCGCCGAGGGCGGCGATGCCGGTGAGGACGGACCCCAGGGATAAGCCTGTTCTCAGAGATCTCATGCGGGTGCCTCCGAAAGTTTCGGTCTTGCAACCGATTGGCTTCGGAGGAGTGTGGGGCCGGATGCCCCACTCGTCAATACGTCCACTTCACGCCAGGCCGACCGCCGGAGGCGCCCCCGTACTGCTGCGCACCACCAGACTCGTAGCCAGCTCCATCCTGGTTCCCGCCGCCGGCCGCTCCTCGCGCCCCAGCTCCAGCACCAGCCTGGCCGCCGCCTCCGCCATCTCCGTCAGGGGCTGTCGTACGGTCGTCAGCGGCGGCCCGACCCAGCGCGCCACCGGCAGATCGTCGAACCCCACGACGCTCAGGTCCTCCGGGATGCGCAGGCCCAGTTCGCGGGCGGCCTCGTACAGGCCGAGCGCCTGGAGGTCGTTGCCGGTGAAGACGGCCGTCGGGCGGTCGGGGCGGCGCAGCAGGTCGAGGCCGAGCCGGTAGCCGTCCTCGTGGTGGAAGTTCCCGACTCTGATCAGCTCCGGGTCCACCGGCAGTCCCGCCGTCTCCAGCGCCGCCCGGTATCCGTCGACGCGCGCGCGGCTGCACATCATCCGCGAGGGCCCGCTGATCGCGCCGATCCGCCGGTGCCCCAGGTCGACGAGATGGCGGGTCGCGGCCAGCCCGCCGTGCCAGTTGGTGGCGCCGATGGACGGCACGTCGTCGCCCGGGTCGCCCGCCGGGTCCATCACCACGAACGGGATGGACCTGCTGGTCAGCAGCGCGCGCTGGGACTCGTCCAGCCGGGACAGCACGAGGATCACGCCGTGCGGGCGACGGGCGGCGACCTGGTCGGCCCAGGTCCGCCCGGGGGTCAGCCGTCCCGCGCTCTCCGAGAGGACGACGCTCAGCCCCTCGTCCCGCGCCACGTTCTCGACACCCCGGATGACCTCCATCGCCCAGGCGCTCTCCAACTCGTGGAAGACCACGTCGATGAGGGGTGAGCGGGTCGCCTCGGCCCGGCGGCGCCGGTAGCCGTACGCGCGCAGCAGCTCCTCGACACGGGTGCGGGTGGCCGGGGCGACATCGGCCCGGCCGTTGAGCACCTTCGAAACAGTCGGAGCGGAGACGCCGGCCTCGCGGGCGATCTCGGCGAGGGTCGCGGTCCCCGAGGACCGTTCCGCCATCCGCTTCTCCAAGGGCTTCGCGGGATTCATGGGCGCGATCGTATCCCCGGGTGCACGCCGGGCGACCCCTCTCCGATCTCAGGAAGGTCCGTAACATTCGACAACTGGCAGGAAACATTCGGCGCCGCGCGAACCGACGGTTCACTTCACGCGCACCTCGCACCGCATCCGCCGCTCCCGACCCACCACCCGCTCGGGCCCGGTCAGCGTCACCGGCACCGCGTACCGCACCTCGCCCTCGGCGCTGGACACCCCCAACCGCAGCTCCAGCTCCCCCGGTTCGACGATCCGGTCGCCGTCCGGGCCGGTGTACGCGGCCAGGTCCGCCGGGACCGTGAAGTGGACCTCCGCCGACGCGCCCGCCTCCAGCGGCACCCGCGCGTAGCCCACCAGCCGGGCCACCGGCCGCGCCACCTTGCCGACCGGGTCGTGGAGATAGAGCTGCACGATTTCGGTACCGGCCCGCTCCCCCGTGTTGCGGACGGTCAGCCGCAGGGTCGTCTCGCCGTCCGTCGGGAACGCGGTGTCGTCGACCGACGGCGCCTGCCAGTCGTACGTCGTGTACGACAGCCCGTGTCCGAACGGGAACAGCGGCGTCGGGTCGAGGTTGCTGGCCCCGCTGCGCTGTCCGAGCGGCGGCGTGAGATACGTCCACGGCTGTCCGGCCCGCTCGCGCGGCACGCTCACCGGGAGCCGCCCCGACGGGTTCACCCGCCCGGACAGCACCCCGGCCACCGCGGGACCCCCCTCCTGTCCCGCGAAGAACGCCTGCACCACCGCCGCGCACCGGTCCGCCCAGCGCCCGAGCGCGTACGGCCGCCCCGAGAGCAGTACCAGCACGACCGGTGTCCCGGAGGCCAGCGTCTTGTCGACCAACTCTCCCTGCCCCTCGGGAAGTTCGAGATCGGCCGCGTCGCACCCCTCGCCCGAGGTGCCCCGCCCGAACAGCCCCGAGCGGTCGCCGACCGCCACCACACACACGTCGGCGGCCACCGGATCGTCGGTGAACTCCACGTCCGGCAGCTCTGCGCGCAACGCCTCCAGCAGCGTCGGCACGCCCACCCCCATCTCGACCTCGGGGTGGTCGAGGAGGACATGGCGGGGGAAGGTGTAGCAGCCGAGCATGGCCGCGGGATCGTCGGCCAGCGGACCGAGCACGGCGATCCGCCGCACCCCGGACGCCAACGGCAACGTACCCCCGTTGGCCAGCAGGACGACCGACTCCTCCGCCAACTGCCGGGCCAGCGCCCGCATGTGCGGCGGATCGAGATCGGCGGATGCGGAGTCGGCGGGCGGTGCCCAGTCGGGGTCCAGCAGCCCCAGTTCGCACTTCTGCGTCAGCACCCGCAGCGCGGCCCGGTCCACGAACTCCTCGTCGAGGGGCCCGGCGCCGTAGCAGCGCACGGCGGGCAGCTCGACGTCCACGCCCGCCGCGAGCGCGAGCCCGGCCGCCCCCGCGGGCGAGTCGGTGAGCCCGTGCGCGGTCTCCAGGAAGGACACCCCGAAGTAGTCGGCCACGACCGTGCCGGTGAACTGCCACTCCTCCCGCAGGAGTTCGGTGAGCAGTCGGCGGTGCGCGTGGGCGGGCAGCCCGTCGAGGTCGTTGTACGAGGCCATCACCGACCGCGCCCCGCCCTCCCGTACGGCCATCTCGAACGGCGGCAGGATGACGTCCGCCAGTTCGCGCGGGCCGAGCGAGGCGGGCGCGTGGTTGCGGGCGCCCCGGGAGGCCGAGTAGCCGGCGAAGTGCTTGAGCGTGGCGACGACACCCGCCGACTCCAGGCCCTGGACATAGGCCGTGCCGACGGTCGCCACGAGGTAGGGGTCCTCGCCGATCGACTCCTCCGTACGGCCCCAGCGGGGATCGCGTACGACGTCGAGGACCGGGGCGAGGCCCTGATGGACGCCGACCGAGCGCATCGAGGCGCCGATCGCCGCCGCCATCTCCTTCACCAGGGCCGGGTCGAAGCTCGCGCCCCAGGCGAGCGGGGTCGGGAAGACGGTCGCCCGCCAGGCCGTGAACCCGGTGAGGCACTCCTCGTGGGCGAGCGCCGGCAGCCGGAAGCGGTTCGCGGAGCGGATGCGTTCCTGGAGGGAGGCGAGGCGGGCGGCGCCCTCGGCCGGGTCGACCGGCGCGGTGCCGAAGGGGCGGGTCAGCTGGCCAAGCCCGTGCGGGAGCAGCCGCGTCAGGTCGATGTCCTCGGACAGGGCGTGCTGCAGCGGCGCCATGTCCCCGCCCGGGGTCTCGTTCGAGCCGGGCCACACGCTGTAGAGCTGGGCGACTTTCTCTTCCGTGGTCATACGGGCAAGCAGGTCGGCGGCGCGGACGCCTGCGGGCAGAGCGGGGTCCTGCCAGGGGTCGGTCATGTAACTCCTCACATCCACAGGGGCATCGGGAGGGGCCGGCGCTCAGCCCTTGGTCGCGCCGAGCGTGATGCCGCCGATCAGCTGTCGTTCGGCGACCGCGTAGAAGGCCAGGGCGGGCGCCATGGCGAGGACCAGATAGGCGAAGATGCGGGCCACGTCGGAGGCGTACTGGCCCTGGAACTGCTGGATGCCGACGGGGACCGTCCACCAGGTGGGTTCGCTGAAGACGAGCAGGGGGAGCAGGAAGTTGTTCCAACTGCCCACGATGGCGAGGACGGAGACGGTGCCGAGCGCCGGGCGGGCCAGCGGCAGCAGGATGCGCCAGAAGAAGCCGAACGAGGAGCAGCCGTCGAGGGTGGCGGCCTCCTCCAGCTCGCCGGGGATCTCCCGGAAGAAGCCGCGCAGGATGACGATCGTCATGGGCAGGCCGAAGGCGGCCTGGGGCAGGATCACGCCCCAGGGGTTGTCCAGCAGCCCGAAGGTGCGCAGCAGGATGAACAGCGGCAGGATCGCCACCGCGAAGGGGAACATCAGCCCCATCGTGAAGACGGTGAAGAGCACTTCCCTGCCCCGGAAGGCGAACCGCGCGAGCGCGTAGGCGGCGAGCGCCGACGCCCCCACGGTCAGCAGGGCGGTGGCGACCGCGATGAGGGTGCTGCTGCCGACGGACCGCCAGAACGGTCCCGAGCCGAGCAGCGAGGTGTAGTTCGAGGTCACCCAGGGGTGGGGAAGGCCGAAGGTGTTGCTGGAGAGCTGGTCGGTGGACTTGAAGCCGGAGACGAGGGCGTACAGCAGTGGGGTCACCATGACGGCGCCGACCAGCCACAGGATCACGTACACGGGCAGCGAGCGCAGCCTGCGACGGCGTACGACACTCTTCGGGACCCTGCTGCTCTCAGGGACCGTGTTTTCCGGGACCGTGCTCTTCACGACCGCGCTCATCGGCCTGCTCGCATGGTGGTGATGGCTCCTTCGGTGTCACGGCGCAGCACGAAACGCTGGTAGGCGAGGGCGAAGACGAGGCTGATCAGGAACATCGCCACGCTGATCGCGCTGGCGTAGCCCATCTGGTAGCGCTTGAAGCCGTACTGGAACATGCTGATGACCATGGTTTCGGAGTGGTGGTCGGGACCGCCCGCGGAGATCACCCAGACCAGGTCGAAGAGTTGGATGGCGCCGATCACGGACAGGAACACGCTGATCCGCAGGGTCGGCGCGAGCAGCGGGAGCGTGACGTGGCGGAAGCGCTGCCAGTTGCCGGCGCCGTCGATGCGTGCCGCCTCGTGCAGCTCCGCCGGGATGCCCTGGAGGCCTGCCAGGTAGAGCATCATGTGGAAGCCGAAGTACTTCCAGGTCATGACCAGGAAGAGGGTGGGCAGGACGGTGTTCTGACCCGCGAACCAGAGCCCGCCCAGGCCGTCGAGACCGACCGCGCCGAGGACCTTGTCGGCGAGTCCGCCGCCCGGCGCGAAGATCATGCTGAACAGCACGCCGGTGATGACCTCGGACAGGATGTACGGCGCGAAGAACAGCATCCGGTAGACGGCCCGGCCGCGCAGTCTCTGGTTGAGCAGCACGGCCATGGCGAGCGCGAACGGGAGCTGGAGGACGAGGGAGAAGGCGATGAGCAGGAAGCCGCGCCACAGGTCCCCGAGGAACACCGGGTCGTGGAAGAGCCGGGTGTAGTTGTCGAACCCCACGGAGTCGGTGGGCGAGCCGAATCCGCCCCAGTTGAAGAAGCTGACGTAGAACGCGTAGCCCATCGGGAGGAGGACGAGCATCCCGAACAGGGCGAGCGCCGGGATGGTGAAGACGAAGGCCGCGAACCAGTCGCGCACGCGCCGCAGGGCGGGACGGCGGGGCCCTGGGCCCGGTGAAACGGCCGTCACGCCGGTCGACTTGCCGCGATGGGGCACATACGTCGACGCGGTCGAGGTCGAGGTCGAGTGCGTCATCGCCGGCCGCTAGCTCTTCTCGCTCTTGGCAACCTGGGTCACCGAACGCGTCACCTGTTCGGGCGACTTGGAGCCGGCGATGAGCGCGGCGACACTGTCGTTGATCTCCTGGCCGACGGCGGGGGCGTATGCCTGGTCGAGGTAGAGCTGGAAGCCGGTGGCGTTGTTCAGGGCGTCCGACACGGCGGTGAGGTTGGGGTCGGTCAGCGCGGGGCGCGCGTCCTTGGACACCGGTATCAGGCCGGTCTCCTTGACGAGTGTCTCGGCGAACTCCTTCTCCGCGAAGAACTTCAGGAACTCCACCGCCGCGTCCGGCGCCCCCTTGCGCACCGCGTGGCCGCCTCCTCCGCCGAACACCTCGGTGAGCGCGCCCTTTCCGCCCTCCACGGAGGGAAAGGAGAAGAAGCCCAGGTCGTCGCCGATGCCCTTGCCCGAGTCCTTCTCGACGGTCGGCGCCCACTGGCCCATCAGTTCCATGGCCGCCTTGCCGTTGCCCATCAGGGCCGCCTCACCGTTGGGGTCGGAGTAGGCCCCGCCGAGGAAACCCTTCTGGAAGGGTTCGAGCGCGACGAGGTCCTTGAGGTGCTGGCCGGCCGTGACGAACCCCTCGCCGGTGAAGTCGGCGTCGGTGGCCGCCTTCTGCATCGCCTCCAGCCCGGCGACGCGCATCGACAGATACGCCCAGTAGTACATGCCGGGCCACTTCTCCTTGCCGGCCAGCGCGATGGGCGTGATCCCGGCGCTCTTGAGGGCCCTGATGGTGTCGAGATAGCCGGACCAGGTGGTGGGCGGGGTGCCGATCTTGGCCTTCTTGAAGAGCGCCTTGTTGTACCAGAAGCCGACCATGCCGATGTCGAACGGGACCGCGTACGTCTTCTTGTCGAACTGGTAGGCCGCCAGCGAGGCGGGCACATAGTCCTTCGTCCAGGAGGCGGTCTTGTCGGTCAGGTCCTCGACCAGACCCGCGTCGATCTGCTGCTTGAGGACCCCGCCGCCCCAGGTGTGGAAGATGTCCGGAAGCTTTCCGGAGGTGGTCAGCGCGGTCATCTTCGACTTGTACGCCTCGTTCTCCAGCGTGACGACCTTGACCTTCACGTCCGGGTGCGCGGCCTCGAAGTCCTTGGCGCGCTGGGCCCACAACTTCTTCGCGGGCTGGGTGGTGGTGATGTTCCACCACTCGATCGTGGTCTTGCCCGAACTGTTCCCGCTGTCGGAGGAACCGCACGCGCTCAGGGCGGCCGCGCCCAGTCCGGTCGCCGCGGATGCCGCCAGGAACCTCCGGCGGGAGAAAGAGGTGTAGGTGTTGCCCAACGCTCGCATCGCACACCTTCCGGAAGAGAGCCGAAAATTATCGGCCGAGTGCGCCGGAAGTTACGGGTGCGGGACAGCCGTGTCAACGCCCCTGACAAATATCGGAAGTTCTTCGAGTGCGGGCCGGTGGGGGCTGGTCGCGCCCCGCGGCGGAGCCGCTGATGTACACAGCCCCGCGCCCCTTCGGGCACGCCGGGATCAGCGCCCCTTCAGGGGCGCGGGGAACTGCGCGACCGGCCACGAATCACCCGCAGCCGCCGAACCGCCCTCAGACATCCCGCCCCTGAGGCGCCCCTCAACCCCGTCGCGCCGTACTCGCCCGCACGACCAACTCAGTCGCCAACTCGACCCGAGGAGAAACCGGGTCCTCACCAAGGGCCAGTCGCAGCACCGTGCGCGTGGCCAACTTCCCCATGTCCGCCAGCGGCTGCCGCACCGTCGTGAGCGGCGGCGCCGACCACCGGACCTCCGGTAGATCGTCGAACCCGACGACACTCATGTCCTCGGGCACCCGCAACCCCCGCCGACGCAACGCCTCGATCGCCCCGAGCGCCATCTGGTCACTCGCCGCGAACACCGCGGTCGGCGGTTCCTCCAGGTCGAGCAGCGTGTTGCAGCCGTCGAAGCCGGCCTGGTGGTAGAAGTCCCCCGGGACGATCAGCGCGTCGTCGACCGCGACGCCCGCCCCGTCCAGCGCCGCCCGGTACCCGTCGAGCCGCGCCCGCGAGCACAGCAACCGCACCGGCCCCGCAACAAAGCCGATCCGCCGGTGCCCGAGCCCGAGCAGATGCTCCGTCGCCGCCATCCCGCCCGCCCAGTTGGCGGCGCCGACGGTCGGTATGTCCAGGGTCGGGGACCCCGCCGGATCGACCACGACCAGCGGCACCCCGAGCCGCCGCAACTCCTCGTGCAGCCGGGGTTCGAGGACCGAGGTCACGAGGATCACGCCGTCCGAGGCGCGGGCGCGCAGATTGGTCATCCACTGCCGGGCCGAGCCCGACGCACCGTGGATGGCGGACACCACCGTGCCCACCCCGGAGGCGTGCGCGACCTCCTCGACCCCCCGGATGATCTCCACGGCCCAGGGGCTGTCGAGGTCGTTGAAGACCAGGTCGATCAGGGCCGCCCGGTCTCCGGGCGCGGACGACCTGCGCTGGTAGCCGTGGCGCCGCAGCAGGTCCTCGATGCGGGCCCGGGTCTCCGGCGAGACGTCGGAGCGGCCGTTGACGACACGCGACACGGTGGGCACCGAGACGCCGGCCTGCCGGGCGATCTCGGTGATCGTCACCTTGTTCTTGATGCTCTCCCGGGCCACTGCGCCCACCTCCGTCGACACGTCGAACCGCCCCTCTACCGTTCCACACCCACGGACGAAACTTTGCAGGAGTCTTCCGGAAAAGCGAGGTCGGCGTGAAGCCCAGCCGGAAACGAAGACGGAAACGAAGACGTCAGGAGACCGACTCGAACCGCCACCGATGGACCGCCCGGGTCACCAACCCCTCGTCAGGCTCGGGGAGTTCGGGGAGATCGGCGTCATAGGCCGCATCCCACCAGGTGATGACGAGCACCCGGTCCTGCGGCGCGCGCAGGATCTCCCGCCGCAGCGGCTGCCTCGCCGGCTCCTGTCCCCGCACCCAGGCGAGCAGTTCCTCGCCCCGCCCGGGGACGGCCCGCGCCTCCCACATCAACGCGACGGTCATGAGTACAGGTTCGCCTTCGAGACCTCGTGCACGTGATCATGATCATGGCCGTGCTCGTGCGAACGACCGGGCACATGCGGGTCCGTCACCGGCAGTGAGGAGTCGGCCGACAGGTCCCAGTCGGAGGCGGCCCGGTTCCGGGAGACCATCTCCGCGCCCAGCGCGGCCACCATCGCCCCGTTGTCCGTGCACAGCTTCGGCCGCGGCACCCGCAGCCGGATCCCCGCGGCCTCGCAGCGCTCCTGGGCCAGCGCCCGCAGCCGTGAGTTGGCGGCCACGCCACCGCCGATCATCAGGTGGTCGACGCCCTCGTCCTTGCAGGCCCGTACGGCCTTGCGAGTCAGCACGTCGACGACCGCCTCCTGGAAGGAGGCCGACACGTCACGCACCGGCACCTCCTCACCCGCCGCCCGCTTGGCCTCGATCCAGCGGGCAACGGACGTCTTCAGCCCGGAGAAGGAGAAGTCGTACGCCGGGTCGCGCGGGCCGGTCAGGCCGCGCGGGAACGCGATCGCCGAGGGGTCGCCCTCGCGCGCGTACCGGTCGATGACCGGACCGCCGGGGAAGCCCAGGTTCAGCACGCGCGCGATCTTGTCGAAGGCCTCGCCGGCCGCGTCGTCGATGGTCGCGCCCAGCGGGCGGACGTCCGAGGTGATGTCGGTCGACAGCAGCAGCGAGGAGTGACCGCCGGAGACCAGCAGGGCCATCGTCGGCTCCGGCAGCGGGCCGTGCTCCAGCTGGTCCACGCAGATGTGGGAGGCGAGGTGGTTGACGCCGTACAGGGGCTTGCCGAGCGCGTAGGCGTACGCCTTGGCGGCGGTGACGCCGACGAGGAGGGCGCCGGCGAGGCCGGGACCGGCGGTGACCGCGATGCCGTCCAGGTCCTTCGCGCTCACCCCCGCGTCCTTGAGTGCCCGGTCGATGGTCGGCACCATCGCCTCCAGGTGGGCGCGGGAGGCGACCTCGGGCACGACGCCGCCGAAGCGGGCGTGCTCGTCGACGCTGGACGCGATGGCGTCCGCGAGCAGCGTGGTGCCGCGGACGATGCCGACGCCGGTCTCGTCGCAGGAGGTCTCGATACCCAGGACCAGCGGTTCGTCAGCCATTGCTCTCTGTTCCTTGTACGCCGTTTACTGAGGGTGAACCCGCGGTGGAGCCGCTGTCGGTCGCGGTGTGCAGCCGCATGACCAGGGCGTCGACGTTGCCCGGCTGGTAGTAGCCGCGGCGGAAGCCGATGGGCTCGAAGCCGAAGCGCTCGTACAGCTTCTGCGCGCGGACGTTGTCCACGCGGCACTCGAGCATGACCTCGGCGCACTCGAACGCGGTCGCGGCCCGCACCAGTTCGGTCAGCAGCCGGGCGCCGAGGCCGGTGCCCCACTGATCACGTCGTACGGCGATGGTCTGTACGTCGCCCAGGTCGCCGGAGGCGGCGAGCCCGGCGTATCCGACGAGCCGGCCGCTCTCGGTCGCGACCACGTACCGGCGCGTCGCCCCGGGCCCGCGGGCGTGGGCCAGCTCGGACCAGAACATCCCCCGCGACCAGGCGTCCTCGGGGAAGAGGTCCTTCTCCAGCTCCAGTACGGGATCGATGTCCCACCAGCGCATCTCGCGCAGCTCGGCGGTCACTTCGGGGTGACCACCTTGTAGTTCTTGGGCACCTGGGCGTCCGGGCGGCGCAGGTAGAGCGGCCGGGGCGCCACGAGCTCCTCGCCCGCGGCGAGTTTCTCCGCCGCCAGGGACGCGAGCGCGCCCGCCGAGACATGCTCGGGAGCACGGGCGTCCGGGAAGGTGTCGGGATAGAGCAGCGCACCCGCGCCCACGGCGGGCAGACCGGCAACCGTCCCGGCGATGTCGGCGGGCCGGTCGACGGCGGGCTCGGAGGCACGCGTACGGGGGTCGTCGTACAGCGCCCAGTACACCTCCTTGCGCCGGGCGTCCGTCGCGACGACGAACGGCCCCTCGACGCCGGTGCCGTCGGCGGCGTACGCGAGCCCGTCGAGGGTGCACAGACCGTGCACGGGCACGCCGAGCACGAGGCCGAAGGTGTCGGCGGTCATGAGGCCGACACGCAGCCCCGTGTACGGGCCGGGGCCTACGCCCACGACGATGCCGGTGACGGCGTCCAGCTTGAGGCCTGCCTCGGCGAGCACCCGGTCGACGGCCGGCAGCAGCAGCTCTCCGTGCCGGCGCGCGTCCACCTGGCTCGACGAGGCGATGACGGACGTGCCGTCGTGCAGGGCGACGGTCACGGCGGGGGTGGCGGTATCCAGAGCGAGCAAGAGCACGCAAACAGCCTACGGCGCCCGAGCGCGACGCACGGCCGCCCCGGTCTGCGTGGTAGCGGCTGCTACCGTCACCACAAAGGACGTAATGGACACGAACGCGGTACGAGAGGCGGGTACACAAGGTGGCTAGGAGCAGCTCGGGATTCGTGGCCGGGCTCACCGCGGCGGCTGTCGCGGTGGTCGGCTTCCTCGCCTACCAGGCGTCCGCGAACGTGCCCGACACCCTGAGCAAGCCCCTCGCGGGCGCGACCCCCAAGGTCCCCACCACGAAGGCACCCCGGGACAAGAAGAACCCGGTGGCGCTGCCGATCGCCTCCGGCAGGGGTGAGCGGGTCGTCTACTCGGTCGACGACGACCGCGTATGGCTGGTCGCCGCGAACAACAGGACCGAGCGCACCTTCAAGGTCACCGCCGGCACGGTGGACCCCGCGGTCGGCAGCTACGCCGTCACCTCCCGCTCCAAGGCTGTCACCGGATCGGACGGCGCCCAGATCGAGCACGTCGTCCGCTTCGCCCTCGTCGACGGCGTGACGATCGGCTTCAGCTCCGCCATAGACGGCTCCACGGGTTCCCCCGACTCCACCAAGAAACTCGGCGGCATCCGGGAGTCCCGCAAGGACGGCACCGCGATGTGGAACTTCGCGACGATCGGCGTGAAGGTCGTCGTCATCCGGTAGTCGTCGTCATTGACCAGTCAACGGACCTGTGCGGAAGCGCGCCCTTAGGGGCGCGGGGAACTGCGCGACAAGCCCCCACCGGGCCCGCAGCCGAAGAACCGTCCTCCAGCGGAGCGCTCACGCCGCCTTGCGGGACCGCTCAGTCGCACGCGGCGCCTCCGGCACGGGCGCCCGAGGCGGCCTGGACACCGCGTCGGCGGCCGCACACGACGCCAACAGATCCCGCATCGACACCCCACCGCACGGCTGCTGCACCGGCCGCACCGGCACGTCACGTTCCGAAGCCGACATGGACGCCTCCTGGGGATTCGGGGGCAAGCGTGGTTAGGTAGACCTAACTACGGACTGAGGTCCATGTGACCACGGCCGAGACGCCGAACGCAACATCTTGCCGACGACTTGTCGGAACCTTCACGCCCCCGGCACCCTCACCCAGGGTGATCAGGCCGCGAGCACGCTCAGATCGGTCGTCGCCCAGCGCTCCCCGAGCCCGGTGAGCGTGACATGCCGTACCTCGTCCGTGGTGTCGCCGACAGCCCGGTGGATGACGACGTCGAGCCGGTCGTCGGTGAGCTCCTCGACCTTGCCCTCGCCCCACTCCACGACGATCACCGAGTCGGAGAGCGACACGTCGAGGTCGAGGTCCTCCATCTCGTCGAGGCCACCGCCCAGCCGGTACGCGTCCACGTGCACGAGCGGCGGACCGTCACCCAGGGAGGGGTGCACACGGGCGATGACGAACGTCGGCGAGGTGACCGCGCCCCGTACGCCGAGCCCCTCGCCGAGCCCGCGCGTCAGCGTCGTCTTGCCCGCGCCGAGCTCCCCGTTCAGCATCACGAGATCGCCCGCGCGCAGCAGCTTGGCCAGGTGAAGGCCCAACTCCCGCATCTGCTCGGGCGAGTTGACGGTGATCCGGACGTTCACGCCCTCGGCGGCGGCCTCAGCCGGGTTGTGCGCTGCTGCTGGTGCTTCCATAGCCACCCACGGTAGCCCCTGCCGGGACGGCGCCCGCACGCATCAGGAGGTCGGCAAGACGGTCTATGACCACCTCGGGATGCTCCAGCATGACCAGGTGCCCGGCGTCCGGGACGAGCACCAGTTCGGCGTCCGGCAGCAGATCCGCGATCGCCTCGCTGTGTTCACTCGGTGTCACCATGTCGCCGACCCCGGCCAGCACCAGTACCGGCAGTTCGGCGAAGTACGCAAGCGCCTCGGTCTTGTCGTGCTCGGTGAACGCCGGGTAGAACTCCGCGACGACGTCGATCGGAGTGCCCTCGATCATCCGTTCGGCGAACCGCACGATGGCCGGGTCGACGTCCCGGGACGCGAACGAGTACCGCTTGATGATCCCCGCGAACAGGTCGGCCGTGGCCCGCCGCCCCCGCTCCACCAGGGCGGCCTGCTGACCGAGCGCCTTCAGCACACCGGGCAGCACTCGCCGCACCGCGTTGACGCCCGCGACGGGCAGCCCGAAGTTGACCTCGCCGAGCCGCCCCGACGACGTACCGACGAGCGCGACGGCGACGACCCGCTCGCGGACGAGGTCCGGGTACTGGTCGGCCAGCGCCATGACGGTCATCCCGCCCATGGAGTGCCCCACCAGCACGATCGGGCCCTCGGGCACGGCCGCGTCGATGACGGCCTTCAGGTCCTGGCCGAGCTGGTCGATGGAGACGGGTGTGCCGTCCTGCGTCTGCGCGACCCCGCGCCCGGAGCGGCCGTGACTGCGCTGGTCCCAGTGCACCGTGCGCACCACACCGCGCAGCGCGGCCCGCTGGAAGTGCCAGGAGTCCTGGTTGAGGCAGTACCCGTGGCTGAAGACGACGGTGACGGGGGCGGGAGCCTTGCGCCCGAAGAGCCGCCGCCGACGCGGGGTGAACGTCACATCCTGTTCGATGTCGTCCACCTCGTAGTACAGCTCGGTGCCGTCGTCGGCGTACGCCTTGCCGGGCGTGCCGCGCAGCGAGCCGTAGGGGCCCGTCGAGTCGAGCGCGAGGCGGGCCTTGCTGCGCATGCCGCGGCCCACCGTGAGCCGCTCTATGGCGACTCCGGCGGCGGCGCCCGCGGCGACCACGCCTATGGCGACGCCGGCGATACCGGCCTTGCGCCAGTTCCCGGCGGCGGAGGCGACGGCCGCCGCGGCGACGTCCGTGACGGCCTCCGCGCTGCTCTCGCTCACGTACCGCTCCTCTTCGCCGGGGTGTCGTTCACTTCAGAAGGTGGTGCCGGTCGTGCTGAAGGTGGTGCCGGAGGTACCACTGATGGTGCAACTATGTCCTGTTGCCCTGTTGTCCTACGCGGGGCACCCCCTGTACTCCTTGCGGGTTACCCGCCTTGTTCCTTATTCACGTATACGCGCGGCACTCGGGTTCCGATCCGGGTGACGATTTCGTACGCGATCGTCCCCGCCGCCCGCGCCCAGTCCTCGGCGGTCGGCTCGCCCCGGTCGCCCGGACCGAACAGGATCGCCTCCGAACCGGCCACCGGTTCGTCCCCGCCCAGGTCGACCACGAACTGGTCCATCGCGACCCGCCCCGCCACCGTCCGCCACTTGCCGCCCACCAGCACCGGTCCGGTGCCGGAGGCGTGGCGCGGCACGCCGTCCGCGTAGCCGACGGGGACGAGGCCGAGGGTGGTGGCACCCGCGGTGACGTAGTGATGCCCGTAACTGACCCCGTGGCCCCCCGGTACGTGCTTCACCAGCGCGAGGGACGCGCTGAGCGTCATCACCGGGCGCAGCCCGAAGTCGGCCGGGGTGCCGATCTCCGGGCTGGGCGAGATGCCGTAGACCGCGATCCCCGCCCGTACGAGGTCGAAGTGGCTCTCGGGGAGGGTCAGCGTGGCCGGCGAGTTGGCGATGTGCCGCACCTCGGGGCGCACGCCCCGCTCCTCGGCGTACGTCACCATCTCGCGGAAAAGGTTCAGTTGGGCCTGGATGGAGGGATGCCCGGGTTCGTCGGCGCAGGCGAAGTGCGACCACAGACCGGTGATGTCGATCAGCCCGCGTTCCTCGGCGCGCAGCGCCTCGCGCACGAGTTCGGGCCAGTCGGCGGGCTGGCAGCCGGCGCGCCCGAGCCCGGTGTCGGCCTTGAGCTGGACCCGGGCGGCCGTCCCGACCGCCTCGGCCGCGGCGGTGACCTCCCGCAGGGCCCACATCCCGCTCACCGACACGTCGAGGTCGGCCTCGACGGCCTCCCGCCACGGCCCGCCCGGCGTCCACAGCCAGCACATGATCCGGCTGTCGGTCAGGCCGGCCGCGCGCAGGGCGAGGGCCTCCTCGGGGGTGGCGGTGCCGAGCCAGGTGGCGCCCGCCTCCAGCGCCGCGCGGGCGCACGGGACCGCCCCGTGGCCGTACGCGTCGGACTTGACCACGGCCATCAAGGCCGCGGACGGCGCGTGGGCACGCAGGGTCCGCACGTTGGCCCGCAGAGCGGCCAGGTCGATCTCTGCGCGGGCGCGCAGGGGTGCTGTGTCGTTCATCGCGCCCCCAGTGTCTCAGAGGGGCCCGAGAGCCCCCGGAGGACGGTCAGGTACCGGCCCTGCGGCCCCACACGTACACGTGGTCGCCCGTCTTGGTGACGTTCCACAGGGAGCGGGCATCGGCGAGACGCAGATTGATACAGCCGTACGAGCCGTTCGGGTCGTAGACGCTGCCGTAGATGGCGTGGAAGGCCTCTCCGCCGCTGAAGAACTGGCTGTACGGCATCGGGGTGTTGTACAGCGTCGACCAGTGGCTCTTGTGCTTCCAGTAGACCTTGAACCAGCCGGTCCTGGTCCGGTACCCGGCCCGCCCGCTGCGCATCGGCACCGGTCCCCACAGCACCTTCTTCCCCTTCTGCACCCAGGTGAGCTGCCGGGTCAGATCCACACACGCGACCCGATACGACCGCACGGGACACTTCCGGGCCGCGTTCGGGTTCTTCTTCGCGGACATCAGCTGCATCCGGGCCCAGGTGACGGGGCCGGCGAAGCCGGTGTTCGGCTTGATCCCCTCCTTCGTCTGGAACGCCCGGATGGCGGCGCAGTCCCTCGCCGACTGCTTCCCGTCGACCTTCAGCTTCAGCCACCGCTCGACCTGCCGCTGGTACGGCCCGGTCAGCTTGGAGCACGTCACGGACTTGCCCGCGACGGCCTCGATGAGGGGGATGTACTCGATGAGCGCGTCCGTCTCCGCGGGGGCGTCCCTCGGCTCGACGGCGTCCTCCTGCGCGCTCGGTGTGTACACCTTGGGCGGCAGCATCTGGTCCGGCGTGTCCACCAGCCACGGCTGATGCGGCCCCGGCGCCACGCCGGGCACCAGCTCGCTCCCCGGCCCGGGCGCCGGGGGCCCGGCCTCCGCCACCGCGCTCTCCGCCGGCATCACCACCAGCAGCGCGAGGAGCGCCCCCACGGTCCGGCATCTCATTCGTCTGCTCATCATCATGCGACCAGCGATACGCAACCCCGGGGCGAGCCGGGGTGAGCCGCGCGGACGGGGTCCCCCGTAATGGGCAACGCAGCGCCCCCGTAAGGGGCGCGGGGAACCGCGCGCCCAGCGCCCACCCGCCCTCAGCCAACAAACCCACCCGGGGGGCTGGGGCGAAACCCCACCCCAGGGGCGCGGGGAACTGCGCGACAAGCCCCCCACCGCCCCGCGGACAAAGAACGGCGCAGTCAGCGGAGCGCGTCGCGGACGTCCCGCCAGGCCTCCGGAATCGCCGCCGCGACATCGTGCGCCCCCAAGGGCGCCCCATCCGCCGCGAGCCTCCCCGCCAGCCCATGCAGATACGCGCCCACACTCCCCGCGTCCAACGCCGACAGCCCCGCCGCGAGCAACGACCCCGCAAGCCCCGACAGCACGTCCCCGCTCCCGGCCGTGGCCAGCCACCCCGTCCCCGTCGGGTTCACCCGCACCGCACCGCCCGCCGGATCGGCGACCAGCGTCGTCGACCCCTTCAGCAGCACGGTCGCCCCGTACCGAAGCGCCAACTCCCGCGCCGACGCCAGCCGAGCCCCCTCCACCGACTCCCGTGAAACCCCGAGCAACGCCGCCGCCTCCCCGGCATGCGGAGTCATCAGCGTGGGCGCGGTGCGGGCCCGTACGGCGGACCGGTCCGCGAGCCGCAGCCCGTCCGCGTCCACCAGCACCGGCACATCCGCCCCGAGCACCTGCGCGACCGCCGACGCGTCGTCCCCGACCCCGGGCCCCACCACCCATGCCTGGACCCGCCCGGCCCGCTCGGGCCCCTGGTCCGACACGAGCGTCTCGGGAAAGCGGGAGATCACGGCATCCGCCGCAGGTCCGACGTACCGCACCGCCCCCGCCCCACCCCGCAAGGCCCCGGACACGGCGAGCACGGCGGCCCCGGGATACCGCGCGGACCCGGCCGCGATCCCGAGGACCCCGCGCCGGTACTTGTCGCTCTCGGCCCCGGGCACCGGCAGCCGCGCCGCCACGTCCGCATGCTGAAGGGCCTCAAGTTCGGCCTCCTCGGGCAGTTCGAGCCCGATGTCGACGAGGCGTACGGAACCGGCGTACTCACGCCCCGGGTCGATCAGCAGCCCGGGCTTGTGCGTCCCGAAGGTCACCGTCAGATCGGCGCGGACGGCGGTGCCCCGGACCTCTCCCGTATCGGCCTCGATCCCGCTCGGCAGGTCCACGGCGACCACGGCCGCCCGGGAGTCCGCGGCGTACTCGGCCAGCGGCACCGCCTCGGGCCGCAGCCCGCCCTTGCCCCCGATGCCGACGATCCCGTCCACGACGAGGTCGGCCCGCAGGATCAACTCCTCGGCGGCGCCGGACCCGGCCACCGTGCCCCCGGCCCGCCGCAGCGCGGCCAGGCCCGCGCCATGCGTCCGTTCGGGCGCGAGCAGCACGGCGGTGACCCCCGCCCCCCGCCGCGCCAGCCGGGCCCCGGCGTACAGGGCGTCGCCCCCGTTGTCGCCGCTGCCCACGAGCAGCACGACCCGGCTGCCGTACACCCGTCCCAGCAAGTCCGCGCAGGCAGCGGCCAGTCCGGCCGCGGCGCGCTGCATCAGCGCACCCTCCGCAAGCCGCGCCATCAACTCACGCTCTGCCGCCCTGACCGTCTCCACGCTGTACGCAGTACGCATGGGTCGAGTCTCCCGTACGCGGGCTCACCGCGCCGCTCCGGCCGCCGGACAACCCGCCTCCCCGGACCTGCCTCTACCCCCCCGTTATCCCTCCGCCACCACCACCGCCGAGGCCACCCCCGCGTCATGGCTCAGCGACACATGCCACGAGCGGACGCCCAGTTCGGCCGCGCGCGCCGCCACCGTCCCCGTGACCCGCAGCCGCGGCCGGCCGCTGTCCTCGACGTAGACCTCCGCGTCCGTCCAGTGCATGCCCGCCGGAGCGCCCAGCGCCTTGGCGACCGCCTCCTTCGCGGCGAAGCGCGCGGCCAGGGACGCGATGCCGCGGCGCTCCCCGTTCGGCAGGTGCAACTCCTGATCCAGGAAGAGCCGATGGGCCAGCCCCGGCGTACGCTCCAGCGCCGCCAGGAACCGGTCGATCTCGGCCACGTCGATACCGACCCCGATGATGCTCATGTCCAGCACCCTATGGGCCGGACGGCCGCCGACGTGCCGACCTCTCGGCGTTGATTGCGCGAGCTCAGTGCTTGGCGTTCTTCGGCACCGTGATCTGGCGCTCGCCCCAGCTCATCCGCGTCGTCGCCTCGTAGTTCACCGTCGTCCCCGCGTCGAGACCCGCTTCCCGGGCCCTGGCCGACGGTTCGACCAGCACGTCCTGCTCGCAGAGCATCGCGCCGGTGGTCGGGTCCACGACCAGCCGCTGCTGCGCGCTCCCCAGCGGGGTCCGCGCCGTGCCGGGGAACGCGACACCGACGCCCTCACGCCCCAGTGGATCGGTGACGCGCCCGAGCCCCCGGACGCCGGGCAGGTCCGCGATCACCCGATACGCGGCCGCCCGTACGGCGGGCTTCACCGGCATCGTGATGAGGTCGGCCGCCTGACGCAGCACATAGGCCGTGCGGCCGCCGCTGGTCTCGGCACCGCTGCTGTCCTCCCCGTACAGCTTCTCCAGACGACGGCGCAACTCCCCACTGCTGGAGGGAAGTTCGCGCAGATCCTGGTACGAGACGTTCCGCGGGCCGAGGGCGTAGATCTTGTCGTCGGCGTCGGTCCGCATGACCATCGGCCGCCCGGTTCCGATCGTGTACCCGAGCGTTCCCGATCCGGCCGCTGTCGAGGCCTCGGCCTGCACGGTGGCGGGCGAGCCCGCGGCCCGCCAGCGTGCCTTGTCCGCCTCGGTGCGGGGCGCGGTCACGTCGTCCAGACCGGAGACCATCAGGCTCCAGGTTCCCGGACGCACACCCACCGACCACTCCCCGGTCGACGTGGTGCGCACGGCGAAGAGCTGTCCCTTCGCACCGACGACGTTCACGTCCTCCGAGCGCGTGGTGGTCTGCCAGTACGTTCCCTCGGCGGCCGGTGTCTCCGCCTTCTTCGCCACGCTGAGCAGTTCGAGGCGGCCGTCGACCTGGACGTCGGCGCGGCCGTCCGACTCCGCCGCAGCCGACCCCGCCGTGGCGGCCGGGGACGGCGGGTGGGCGCTCGCGCGCACACCTGAAGGATCCTGCCGGTCGAGCGTGCTCACGACCACCACGGACGCGGCGACGGCTGCGACAGCCACGACGGTCCCGAGCGGCCGGATCCCGACCCGGAGGCGCCGCGGTTCCTGGGAGCGCGCCGCACGACTGTCCGTCGCTCCGGCCAGGATGCGTGCCAGGTCGTCGTGCTGCCGCGGGGAGTCGGCCAGCCGGGCCGGGTCGAGTTCGTCGGGCCGGGCGCCCGCGAGCACCGTCATGACGTCGGGCCGTCCGGACCGTTCGCGGGTGTTCTTCATGTGAGTGCTCCTTTGCGATCAGTGCTGCGGTGCGGGGCCCGAGCGGGTGGCGCTTGTGCGGCCAGCGCTGGTGCGGGTGGCTCTTGCGCGGTCTGCCCTGGTGCGGGCGGCTCTTGCGCGGTCTGCCCTGGTGCGGGCGGCGCTGGTGCGGGCGGCACCCGTGCAGGCGGCGCTTGTGCAGCCGCCACGGACGCCGTCTCCGTCGGGGACACCGCGTCCAGGGCCTTCTCCAGACGGCGACGGGCCCGGTGCAGCCGGACGGTCAGCGTCGCGATGGTGCAGCCCAGGACCCGTGCCGCCTGCTTGGGGCTCAGCCCGTGCCAGGCGATCAGAGTCAGCAGCTCCCGGTCGGCGTCGGACAGACTCGCCAGGGCCTGCAACGCGGCTTCCCGGTCGGTCACGTCCGCCGCGACGTCACCGACGTCGCTCCGGGCACCGCTGATGATGCGCTGGGCCTCCTGGGCGGCGATGGCGTACTGGTGGCTGTCCCGGCGGCGCAGTTCGCGCACCAGGTTGCGGGCCACTCCCAGGAGCCAGGGCAGCGCGGGTTGCGGAATGTCCCGCACGCGCCGCCAGGCGACGGTGAACGTCTCGCTCGTGATGTCCTCGCCTACCTGTCGACCCACCAGACTCGTGGCATAGGCGAGGACGCGCGGATAGCACACCTCGTAGACGTCCCTGAAGCGTTGGGCATGTGTCACACGCCATCCCCTCATGTCGGCTCTCTCACCAAGCAATGCGCGCGACGGCCCACTTCTTACAGGGCGAGCCGAAATTCATGCGGTGTGGTCCGCGTCACGCCGAGGAGAGGCGAGGGGTGCCCGATACGGATCGAGCGGGAACGGCCGCAGCCGTTCCCGCTCGATCTCTGCGCTGTACGGCCGGACGAGTCCTGGCCTGGATCTCTCAGACGACGCCGGAGTCCGAAATGACGATCTTCTTGGACGTGGTGCCGGAACGGCTGCCGAGCTTCTCGACGGCCTTGACGACGTCCATGCCCTCGACGACCTCACCGAAGACGACGTGCTTGCCGTCGAGCCAGTCGGTGACGATCGTGGTGATGAAGAACTGCGAGCCGTTGGTGTTCCGGCCGGCGTTGGCCATGCTCAGCAGACCCGGCTTGGTGTGCTTGAGCTTGAAGTTCTCGTCCGGGAACTTCGCACCGTAGATGCTCTTGCCGCCGGTGCCGTCCTCGTTGGTGAAGTCACCGCCCTGCAGCATGAAGTCCGGGATGACACGGTGGAACGGCGAGCCCTTGTAGCCGAACCCGTTCTGACCGGTGGCCAGCTCACGGAAGTTGCGGGCCGTCTCCGGGACCACGTCGTCGTACAGCTTGAACTCGATCCGGCCGAGCGACTCCCCGTCCGCGGACACCTCGAAGAAGACGTTCTGTCCCATGGCACTGCTCCTCTTGTATTCGAAAGGTCGTGTCCGAGAATAAGAGGGCAACGGCCCACGGGTCGCAGCGGGAACCCCCACAGCGGGACAAACGGCCTAACGCCGGCGTCGGGACGAGCCTCATCGCCGGAGCGAGGGCCTGTCCGACGGGTCAGGCCCTAGTCGCCGTCGCTGCCGGACTGATTCACGCTCCGCCGCCGGTTGCTCTTCGCGGCGGCGCGCACCAGCTCCCCCACGACGAGCGTCACCGCCGCCACGCCCCGGACCCAGCGGGGCCCGCCCCGCGACGCCCACACCACACACACGCACCCACCGATGACAAGCACCAGGAGACCGGCCAGCACCAGAACGCCCATGTTCCCCACCCTGCATTCGCATATCCGTACGGTGCGGGTGATCCTCTCAGGAGGGAGGGCCCCCGCGGGATGTCACTGGGCTCACTTGCCGGAGCCGACGTGGTAGCCGATGGGGTCGACGTAGACGTCGGGAGCGTCGCCGCTGGGGGCGGCGATGGTGATGGCCAGGTCGTTGAGATTCACGATCTCCGAGACCTTCTCGTTGGGCGGGGTGACGGAGAGCCGGGTGTAGGTCTTGGCGGAGCCGCTGGTGCTCGGGATGTAGCGCAGCAGGAAGCGGGTTTCCTCGCCGGGCCCGATGCTGACGGTGGATCCCGAGGCGTCGGTGCGGGCGGCGTCGGGCCCGGTGTCGCCCAGGCCGTCGGGGCCCACGAGTTGGACGCCCGGGAAGCCGCGCATGCTGCACTTGCTGGAACCGGTGTTCTTCAGGTTGACGACTATCTGGTCCTTGACCCCCGCGGCGGAGGCGCTGAGGGCGAGATGGTCGGTCTTGCACATTGAGCCCGACGTCGCGGACTGGTTCTGGGCGGTGATCCCGCTGCCCTTGCTGGAGCCTGTGGAGGACCCGGACGAGGAGGATCCGGACGTGGAGGAACCTGCGGTCGAGGTCGAGGTCGAGTTCTGACCGCCGGTGGAGCTGCTCGCGGCGGTGGACGCGCTGGTGTGGGACGCGCTGGTATTGGACGCGCTGGTGTTGGCGGAGGCGCTCGATCCGTCGCTGCTGCCGCACGCGGTCAGCGAGAGGCCGGCAGCGGCGACGATGAGGGCGAGGGCGGACATCTTCTTGACGCGCATCGGTACTCCTGGGGAGCGGTGTCGGCGCGCTCGCTCCGGCTGAGCGGGCGTTGCTGCTTCAGAGGAGACCCGCCGCCGGGCGGGCGTTGCGGCAGGGGTCGCATCAAGACGCCCCTGTGACAGGCGAGTCGACGCGCCGTTACGGGAAGGCGGGGGGGAGCGGACTAAGCCGCCACCAGCTCGCACCACACGTACTTGCCCCGCTGCCCGTTCCTGGCCAGCGGCTGCCAGCCCCACAGATCGGCGCAGGCCCGCACGAGGGCGAGGCCGCGGCCCTGCTCCGCGTCGGCGACCCGGTCCCACGGCAGGGACGGCTCCGGGGGCTGCGGGTCCGCGTCCCACGCGCCGATGCGCAGGACCCCGGCCCGCCACTGCACCCGTAGCGCCGCCTGGCCCTTCGTATGCCGTACGGCGTTGGAGACCAGCTCGGCCGCGACCAGCTCGGCGACGTCGGTGAGGCGGATCAGTCCGTGCAGGGTGAGGATCAGGCGGACGGTACGGCGACTGACGGTGACGGCGCGGAGGTCGTGGGGGATGTACATCATGTACTCCCAGGGCTCGGCGACGGTTTCAGGCATGGCTGAACTCCGTTCGAGGGGTGGGGGGTTGGAGATACGCGGCGATGGCGGGCGGTGGCATTGACGCAGCCGCCACGGCAGGACGGAGCGGCGCGCTTCCGGTGCCCCGAGGTGTCGCAGTGTGTGCGTCGCGTCACCCACCGTAGGGATAACCTGTCATCCCGAGCAAGCCGATCGCGTAATCTGCCCCCGAACGAGGAGGAGCAACTGATGGTCCTGAGGCGCGAACCAACGGCACGTCAGATGCGCTTGGGGATCGAGTTGCGCAGGCTCCGCGAGGCGGCAGGGCTCACCGCCGTCGAAGCGGCGGCGTTGCTCGGTACCGGTCGCGTCCAGATCAGCCACATCGAATCCGGACTCACGGGCGTGAGCGAACAGCGACTCCGCCGCCTGACATCCCACTACGCCTGTTCGGACGAGGAGTTCATCGAGGCGCTGGTCGCCATGGCCACGGACCGGACACACGGCTGGTGGGAGGAGTACCGGGGCCTGCTGCCCACGTCATTCCTGGACCTGTCCGAGTTGGAGCACCACGCCCAGTTTCAACGCCACGTGGCCATCCTGTACGTGCCTGGCCTGCTACAGACGGAGGACTACGCCCGCGCCGTCTTCTCATCTCGGCTGCCCGAACTCACCCAAGAAGAGGTCGAGTTGCGCATCCGGCACCGAATGGCACGCCAGGAGATCACCCTTCCGTACGAAGTAGTGCTCCATGAGGCGGCACTTCGGATCAGGGTCAGTGACCGCGCCACCTCGAAGGCTCAACTCAACCGGCTCCTGGAGCTTTCCGAAGCGGACCACATCACCTTGCGCGTCATCCCCTTCGACGTGGACGACTTCGCCAAAGCCTCGAGCACGATGACGTATGTGGGCGGCCCCCTGACAAAGCTGGACACAGTGGCGCGTGACGCGCCCCACGGCTCAGTCCTCATCGATTCCGAGGCTCAGCTCAACACTTACCGAACGAGCTTCCGTAGAGTGGAGGCCGCTTCACTCGAACCCGAACTGTCGCGCGAGTTCATCCACAAGCTGACGAAAGAGCTGTGAGGCACCCCATGGACAACTGGCGAAAGTCGTCCTATTCAGGCGAGGGCGACGGCAACGAGTGCGTGGAAATCGCGAACTCACCCACCCACATAGCCATCCGCGACTCCAAGACCCCGGCCCGAGCCACCCTCACCATCCCGGCCGGAGTCTTCACCACGTTCATCGACGCACTAAAGACAACTCACTCCACCGTCACCGACTTCGCCAGGTTCCGAGGCTGATCCACCTCGTTGCCGCGCGCCGTCGCCAGTTCACACGCGAACACCTGCAACGGCACCGTCGCGACCAGCGGCTGAAGCAACGTCGGCGTGGCCGGAATCCGGATCAGGTGGTCGGCGTAAGGCACCACCGCCTCATCCCCCTCCTCCGCGATCACGATCGTGCGCGCACCCCTCGCCCGGATCTCCTGGATGTTGGACACGATCTTGTCGTACAGAACCGAGCGCCCGCGCGGGGACGGCACGACGACCACGACCGGCAGATCGTCCTCGATCAACGCGATCGGCCCGTGCTTCAGCTCACCCGCCGCGAAGCCCTCGGCGTGCATGTAGGCGAGCTCCTTGAGCTTGAGGGCGCCTTCCAGGGCGACCGGATAGCCGACGTGCCGCCCCAGGAACAGCACGGTCTTCTTGTCGGCGAGCGATCGTGCGAGCTCCCGTACCGGCTCCATGGTCTCCAGGACCCGCTCCACCTCGCCGGAGATCTGGGACAGGTCCCGGATGACGGCCTGGATCTCGTCACCCCACTTGGTGCCACGCACCTGGCCCAGGTACAGCGCGACCAGATAGCAGGCGACCAGCTGCGTCAGGAAGGCCTTGGTGGACGCGACGGCGACCTCAGGACCCGCGTGCGTGTAGAGCACCGCATCCGACTCGCGCGGGATCGTCGAACCGTTCGTGTTGCAGATCGCCAGCACTTTGGAGCCCTGCTCGCGCGCGTGCCGCAGGGCCATCAGCGTGTCCATGGTCTCGCCGGACTGGGAGATGGCGATCACCAGCGACCGCGTACCGAGAATCGGGTCCCGGTACCGGAACTCGCTCGCGAGCTCCACCTCGCACGGGATCCGCGTCCAGTGCTCGATGGCGTACTTGGCGATCAGCCCGGCGTGGAAGGCGGTCCCGCAGGCCACGATGACGACCTTGTCGACCTCGCGCAGCTCGTGAACCGGGATCCGCACCTCGTCGAGCGTCAGTGAACCGGCCGCGTCGATCCGGCCCAGGAGCGTATCGGCGACCGCCTTGGGCTGCTCGGCGATCTCCTTGAGCATGAAGTAGTCATAACCCCCCTTTTCCGCGGCCGACGCGTCCCAGTCGATGTGATACGAGCGCACGTCCGCCGGACGGCCGTCGAAACCGGTCACCGTCACGCCGTCCCGGCGCAGCTCCACCACCTGGTCCTGACCCAGCTCGATCGCCGACCGCGTGTGGGCGATGAACGCGGCGACATCCGAGGCGAGAAAGGCCTCGCCCTCTCCAACGCCCACCACGAGCGGCGAGTTCCGCCGCGCCCCCACCACCACGTCCGGATCGTCCGCGTGCACGGCGACCAGCGTGAACGCGCCCTCCAGGCGGCGGCACACCAGCCGCATCGCCTCCGCGAGGTCGTCGCACGCCGAGAACTCCTCGGCGATCAGGTGTGCGACCACCTCGGTGTCGGTCTCGGAGGCCAGCTCGTGCCCGCGCTCGGCCAACTCGGCACGCAGCAGCGCGAAGTTCTCGATGATCCCGTTGTGCACGACGGCGACGCGCCCCGCGTTGTCGAGATGCGGATGGGCGTTCGCGTCCGTGGGCCCCCCGTGCGTGGCCCAGCGCGTGTGCCCGATCCCCGTCGAACCGGTCGGCAGCGGCCGGCCGACCAGCTCCTTCTCCAGGTTGACCAGCTTCCCGGCCTTCTTCGCGGCGGCGAGCCCCCCGTCCGCCAGCACGGCGACACCCGCCGAGTCGTACCCCCGGTACTCCAGCCGCTTCAGCCCGGCCATCACCACATCGAGCGCCGCCTGCGACCCCACGTATCCCACGATTCCGCACATGCGCCGCAGCCTAAGCGCCAACAGTCCCCCGAACCCGGCACTCCGTGCCCGAATTCGGAAATTCCAGCCACCTTTCGGTGGGTCCCCCGGCCCCCTGGACGCCCTTGGACGCTCCCGCGTGACCCCGCGTAGCCGACTACGTGACCCACCCCACCCCCCACCCAGTCCACACTCCCGTAACAATGGACTGTGATCTCTCCGGTCTCCCCGATGCCCCGGAGCGCCCACCGGCACAGGCCGGAGGCGACTCCCTACGTCGACCTCACCCGAGCCGAGTGGAGCGTGCTGCGCGAAAAGACGCCGCTGCCGCTGACCGCCGAGGAGGTCGAGAAGCTGCGCGGTCTGGGCGATGTCATCGACCTCGACGAGGTGCGGGACATCTATCTGCCGCTGTCCAGACTGCTCAATCTGTACGTCGGCGCCACGGACGGGCTCAGAGGAGCGTTGAACACCTTCCTCGGCGAGAAGGGCTCCCAGTCCGGCACCCCGTTCGTCATAGGGGTGGCCGGGTCGGTCGCCGTCGGCAAGTCCACCGTGGCGCGCCTGCTGCAGGCCCTGCTCTCCCGTTGGCCCGAGCACCCACGCGTCGAACTGGTGACCACGGACGGCTTCCTACTCCCCACCAAGGAGCTGGAGGCGCGCGGCCTGATGTCGAGGAAAGGTTTCCCCGAGTCGTACGACCGTCGCGCCCTCACCCGGTTCGTCGCCGACATCAAGGCGGGGAAGGACGAGGTCACGGCCCCCGTCTACTCCCACCTGATCTACGACATCGTCCCCGACCAGCGGCTCACCGTCCGC
Organism: Streptomyces sp. NPDC058086; assembly: GCF_042885015.1. Lineage (NCBI taxonomy): Bacteria > Bacillati > Actinomycetota > Actinomycetes > Kitasatosporales > Streptomycetaceae > Streptomyces > Streptomyces sp. NPDC058086. The sequence continues at coordinate 156,750 of NZ_JBHVST010000001.1, forward strand.
CGCCCGGACATCCTCATCGTCGAGGGCCTGAACGTCCTGCAGCCCGCCCTCCCCGGCAAGGACGGCCGTACCCGCGTCGGCCTCGCCGACTACTTCGACTTCAGCGTGTACGTCGACGCCCGCGCCGAGGACATCGAGCGCTGGTACCTCAACCGGTTCAAGAAGCTCCGCCAGACCGCCTTCCAGAAACCCGACTCCTACTTCCGCAGGTACACACAGGTCTCCGAGGAGGAGGCGCTCGACTACGCCCGCACGACCTGGCGCACCATCAACAAGCCCAACCTGCTGGAGAACGTGGCGCCCACCCGGGGCCGGGCCACCCTCGTGGTGCGCAAGGGCCCGGACCACAAGGTGCAGCGCCTGAGCCTGCGCAAGTTGTAGTCGCGAGGCATCCGTCGACGGCCGTCATCGCACGCCGTAATGCCGTCATCCAGCGCGCATACCCTGCGCCGCATGCTGCATCTGCGTCTGATCACCCCGGCCGACCGCACCGACGACGTCGTACGGCTGATCGAGAGGACCGTGGGCACGACCCATCTCGTCGTGCTCACGGGCTACCGCCAGAACAGGTCGCTTCTAGCCCAGCGCCGACTTCACCGCGTCCGCGAGCCGGCCCGCCACCGACCGTGCCTGGTCGATGTCGGCGGCCTCGACCATGACCCGGACGAGCGGCTCGGTGCCGGAGGGGCGCAGCAGCACGCGGCCGGTGGAGCCGAGTTCCCGCTCGGCCTCGGCGACCGCGGTCGCGAGTTCGGCGGAGCTCCGCACCCGGGTGCGGTCGACGTCGGGGACGTTGATGAGAACCTGCGGCAGCCGCTCCATGACGGACGCGAGGTCCTGGAGCGTACGGCCGGTCTGGGCGATCCGGGCCGCCAGCAGCAGGCCGGTCAGCGTGCCGTCACCGGTGGTGGCGTGGTCGAGGATGATCACGTGCCCGGACTGCTCGCCGCCGAGCGCGTAGTTGTGCTCCTTCATCTCCTCCAGGACATAGCGGTCGCCGACCGCGGTCTGGATGAGGGAGACGCCCTCGCGCTCCATGGCCAGCTTGAAGCCCAGGTTGGACATGACCGTCGCGACGACAGTGTCGGAGCGCAGTGCGGAACGCTCCCGCATCGCCAGCGTGAGTACGGCCAGGATCTGGTCGCCGTCCACCTCGGCACCGGTGTGGTCCACGGCGAGGCAGCGGTCGGCGTCGCCGTCGTGCGCGATGCCGAGGTCGGCCCCGTGCTCGACGACGGCGGCCTTCAGGAGGTCGAGGTGGGTGGAGCCGCAGCCGTCGTTGATGTTCAGACCGTCGGGCGAGGCGCCGATCGTGATGATCTCGGCACCGGCCTGCGTGAACGCCTCGGGAGACACTCGGGCGGCGGCGCCATGCGCCTCGTCGAGGACGACCTTCAGGCCGTCGAGGCGGTTCGGGAGCACGCCGAGGAGGTGGGCGACGTACTGGTCGAGCCCCTCGTCGTACGCGCGCACGCGCCCGACCCCGGCGCCGGTGGGCCGGTCCCAGGGCGCGCCGGTGCGGTGCTCCTCGTAGACGCCCTCGATCCTGTCCTCCAGCTCGTCGGCGAGCTTGTGGCCGCCGCGGGCGAAGAACTTGATGCCGTTGTCGGGCATGGCGTTGTGGCTGGCCGAGAGCATCACGCCGAGGTCGGCGCCCAGCGCACCGGTGAGGTACGCCACCGCGGGGGTGGGCAGCACACCGACGAGCAGGACGTCCACACCCGCGCTGGCCAGACCCGCGACCACGGCCGCTTCCAGGAACTCCCCGGACGCACGTGGGTCCCGCCCGACCACTGCCACCGGCCGGTGGCCCTCGAACGTACCCGCCTCGGCCAGCACATGTGCCGCCGCCACGGAGAGACCGAGCGCCAGCTCGGCCGTCAGATCCGCGTTGGCGACACCGCGCACGCCGTCCGTGCCGAAGAGTCGTCCCACTGGTGTCCTCCTGATGAAGCTCAGTTTTCGGAAGTCATCCGATCATGCAAGCCTTTGAGCGCCTTGTGCCGTTATACGCCCTGGGCTGTGATAAACGAACGCCCCGGCGGCACACAGCGTGCCGCCGGGGCGAACGGTCGTACGAATACGCAGCAGCCAGTGATTAACGCTTGCTGTACTGCGGAGCCTTACGGGCCTTCTTGAGACCGGCCTTCTTGCGCTCGACCGCACGGTCGTCGCGCTTGAGGAAGCCGGCCTTCTTCAGGGCCGGGCGGTTGTTGTCCACGTCCGCCTCGTTCAGCGCGCGGGCGACACCGAGACGGAGCGCACCGGCCTGACCGGAGACGCCGCCACCCGAGATACGGGCGATGACGTCGTAGCGGTTGTCGAGCTCGAGCACCTTGAAGGGCTCGTTGACTTCCTGCTGGTGCACCTTGTTGGGGAAGTAGTCCTCAAGGGTGCGGCCGTTGATCTTCCACTTGCCGGTGCCCGGGACGATCCGGACGCGGGCGATGGCGTTCTTGCGACGGCCCAGGCCTGCGGCCGGCTGCGGGTCGCCGAAGCGGCCCGCGAGCGACTCCGAGGTGTACTCGCCCTCGACGGGGACCTCGGACTCGGTGGTGTAGTTCTCGATGTCGACGAGCTCAGTCTCTTCGACCGGCTGCTCAACGGTGGTCTCGGCCACGATTCTCCTCAGATTCTTTTCTGTCTTAGGGGGTGGTGGCCGGAACTACTGCGCGACCTGGGTGATCTCGAACGGGACCGGCTGCTGAGCAGCGTGCGGGTGGTTCTCGCCCGCGTAGACCTTCAGCTTCGAGAGCACCTGACGGCCCAGGGTGTTCTTGGGGATCATGCCCTTGATGGCCTTCTCGACGGCCTTCTCGGGGTTCTTCGCCAGCAGCTCGTCGTAACGGACGGAGCGCAGACCACCCGGGTAACCGGAGTGGCGGTACGCCAGCTTCTGGGTCTTCTTGTTGCCGGAGAGGTGCACCTTGTCGGCGTTGATGATGATGACGAAGTCACCAGCATCGACGTGCGGCGCAAAGATCGGCTTGTGCTTGCCCCGCAGGATGTTCGCGGCAGTGGTGGCCAGACGGCCCAGGACGACATCCTGGGCGTCGATGACATACCACTGGCGAGTGATGTCGCCGGGCTTGGGGCTGAACGTACGCACTTCGCAGCCTTCTTCTTCAGTGGATGGGTGCTGACACATGGCATCACTGAAGCGATCGTGCAGCTGGGGACGACAGTGCCGGGAACGATGCCCGTATGCCGCCCACTGGTAACTGCTCCAGGGAACCTACGTAGGGGCCTCTCGCGTGAGAACGACCAAGCCGATACGCATAACGAACTGTAAGAGTACCCGCGGTTGCCCGGACGGGTCAAAACGCGGGTTCGCGACCCGAGCACCAGGGCACTCAGGGCCACGCGAGCAGTCCATGGAAACAGAGTAAGGCAGTCCTTTCCTCCGCAACGGTCCGACTACCCGGCGTCACCGGACGGCCGATGCCGGGAAGCCTGCCGAAGCGTGTCGCACCAACCACCCGGAGATGTCAGTTTTGCCCTGGCGCACTCAGGTCACGCTAGGGGCTCAAGTGCCCTCCGGTGCGGAACGCCACCCCTCATACCCCGTCTAAGATGCGCCCCATGAGTTATGGGCAGGGTGGGCAGGGGGAGCCTCCGTGGGATCCCTGGAAGCCTGGTTCTCAGCAACCCGATTGGGGACGTCGGAACCAGACTCCGGACTGGGCGGCACTCGCCGAGGCGTCCGAGACACGCAACCGGAGGCGCAGACTGCTGGTGATCGTCGGCTCGGCGGTCGCCACGATCGCGGTCGGCGCTGCCGTCGCCGTGGCCGTCGTCTCCTCGAACGGGGACAACCAGGCCGGGAACACGCCCAGCAAGCTGCCCGCCACGGCGACCATCCCGAGCGACAGCACGGCGCCGGTACCGACGTTCGCGCCGACCTCGGCGCCGCCGCCGCTGGATCCGATGGACTTCATATCCAGCGTGCAGAAGGACACCGCGCCGCTCAGCCCGGACATCCTCTTCCCCGGTTCGCAGCTGACGATGGGTGACCGCGTCTACCGCAAGGGCCCCACCGCCTCGGCGGAGAAGTGCGCGTCGGCCGTGCAGGGCACACTGCCCGCGGTGCTCACCAAGAACGACTGCACCCGGCTGATGCGCGTCACCTACAGCAAGGACGGCGTCGGGGTGACCGTCGGCGTCGCGGTCTTCAACACCGCGGCCCAGGCGGCCAAGGCGAAGTCCGAGGCGGACAGCAAGAGCATCATCACCTCGCTGTCAGGCCAGGGCGTCGCCAACTTCTGCCGTACGGCGGTCTGTCGCTCGACCACCAACTCCTACGGCCGTTACGCCTATTTCACGCTGGCCGGCTTCACCAACGGCAAGGACGTGACGACGAAGGACGCCAAGGTCTTCACGACCGGCGACGACCTGGCCGAGTTCACCTTCCGCCAGATCCGCCGCCGCGGCGAGGCCCAGGCGTCGACGGCGGCCAACCAGTAACCGGCCGGCCGCCCCTCGCACCCGGGACCCGGGTCACTTGTTCTTCATACGCAGCCGGATCGGCACCACCGCCGACTCCAGCTGCGTCTTCAGCGTCATCTTCGAGACACCCTCGGTCCGCTCCTCGAAACGGATCGGGATCTCGACAGCGCTGTGCCCCGCCCGTACGGCCTTGTACTTCAGCTCGACCTGGAAGCTGTAACCGGCGCTGTCCAGCGTGGCCAGATCGATGTCGCGCAGAGCCTGGGCCGACCAGAGGTTGAACCCGGCCGTGATGTCCCGGATCCGGGTGCCGAGCACGGTACGGGCGTACCGGTTGGCGAAGCGGGAGAGCAGGACGCGGTGCGCGCCCCAGTCCTCGTCCAGCGAGCCGCCCTCGACGTACCGGCTGCCGATGACCAGGCCCACCCCGTTGGCCAGGGCCGTGCCGAGCATCCGGGGCACGGCCTCGACGGGGTGGCTGCCGTCGGCGTCCATCTGGACGACGTACTCGGCGCCCTCGTCGAGCGCGAGGCTCATCCCGGCCGCGTAGGCACGCCCGAGCCCGTCCTTCTCGGTGCGGTGCAGCACGCTCATCCGGCGCCGCCCCTTGTTGTTGTGCTTCTCCGCCAGCTCGTCGGCGATCCTGCCGGTGCCGTCCGGGCTGGAGTCGTCCACGATCTTCAAGTGAAGCCCGTCGAGCGGCAGTTGAAGTACGGCTTCGGCCATTCTCGGCAGGTTGGCCGCCTCGTTGTAGGTAGGCATGACCACGGTCACCGCCGTGTCCGCCCCCATGTCGTGCATCAAGCCCTTCTCCCCTCCCCGCCGGGCGCGGGACGTCCCAGCGCCCGGAATTCCCAGCCCGCCGCGGTCCAGCGGGCCGCGTCGAGCACTCCTCTGCCGTCCACGATCCGCGGACGGGACACCAGGGCCGCCAGCGGCACCGGGTCCAGTTCCCGGAACTGCGGCCACTCCGTCAGATGCAGCACGAGGTCCGCCCCGCCGAGTGCCTCCTCGGCCGAGACGGCGTACCCGAGCAGCGGATACGCCTTGCGGGCATTGTCCATCGCCTCGGGGTCGTAGACCGTGACGTCGGCGCCGTCGAGCCGCAGCCGGGCGGCCACGTTCAGCGCGGGCGAGTCGCGGATGTCGTCCGAGTCCGGCTTGAACGCGGCGCCCAGGACGGCGATCCGGGCCCCGAGGACCTCTCCCCCGCACAGTTCACGGGCGAGCGCGACCGTCCTGTCGCGGCGGCGCATGTTGATGGCGTCGACCTCGCGCAGGAACCCGAGCGGGACGCCGAGCTCGTCGGCGCGGTGCGCGAAGGCGCGGATGTCCTTGGGCAGACAGCCGCCGCCGAACCCGACGCCGGCGCGCAGGAACTTGGCGCCGATCCGGTCGTCGTGGCCGATGGCCTCGGCCAGGACGGACACGTCGCCGCCCGCCGCCTCGCACACCTCCGCCATCGCGTTGATGAACGAGATCTTGGTGGCGAGGAAGGCATTGGCGGCCGTCTTGACCAGCTCGGCGGTCGGGTAGTCCGCGGTGACCAGCGGCGTCCCGGCAGCCAGGACCGGGGCGTACACCTCCCGGAGAATCGCCTCGGCACGTGCGGAGCCGACGCCGAACACCAGCCGGTCGGGCCGCAGGGTGTCCTCGACGGCGAAGCCCTCGCGCAGGAACTCGGGGTTCCAGGCGACCTCCACGGCATGGGTGTCCGCGAGCCGCCGGGCCGTTCCCACCGGCACGGTCGACTTCCCGACGAGCAGCGCGTCCTCGGCCGCGTGCGCGGCGATCGCCGCGAACGCCGCGTCGACGTACCGCAGGTCGGCGCCGTCGCAGTCGGCCCGCTGCGGGGTCCCGACGCACACGAAGTGCACCTGCCCGAAGGCCGCCGCCGCTTCGTAGGAGGTGGTGAAGCGCAGCCGTCCCGAGCCGAGGTGCTTGCGGACGAGTTCACCGAGCCCGGGCTCATGGAAGGGCACCCGCCCTGCGGCCAGCGCGGCCACCTTGTCGGGGTCGACATCGACCCCGAGCACCTCGTGCCCGAGTTCCGCCATACAGGCGGCGTGGGTGGCACCGAGATAGCCGGTGCCGATGACTGTGAGCCGCATGAGCACGGCCTTTCCTACGGGATCAGGAACGAAAAGGTGAGAGGTGACCGGCAATCAGGACGTCTTCGTCCAGATCTTGTACGTGCCCGAGCCACCCGAGCTGAGCTTGAACGGGATCGCGCCGACCAGGCGGTAGTGCCCGCTCTCGCGCACCTGTCGTTCGAGGTACTTGTCGAACTCCGGGGTGGCGATGCCGTCCAGGACGACGAGGTCGAAGTAGCCGTCCTTCAGGGCGAGCCGGTAACCCTCGTTGCCGTGGTGGACGGCGCCCTTCTTGTCCGCGTACCCGATGCCGTACGTGGAGGTCCACTGCGAGTGGTCCGTCTTGTCCCGCAGGTAGTAGACGGGAACCTCGTACGTGGCGCCCAGATACCTGCCCTTGGGCTTCATGTACGGCTCGATCGCCTTGACGAGCGGCGTCGAGTCCGGCCACAGGCCGAAGCGCCACTCCGACTGCGAGACACCGAGGCACAACGCGGTGACCCAGATCAGGATGCCGAGCTGGGGATAGCGGAAGTGTTTGCCCACCAGACGGATCACGCCGATCCCCGCCATCGGTGCGGCGAAGAGCAGACCGAAGTCCAGGTGCTTGTAGAGCGAGACGGAGGTCTGCAGATGGATCTGGTACGCCGGGGCCAGCAACGCCGTACCGGTCAGCAGCAGCCCGAGCAGCGTGCGCCAGCGCCATCCCGGCCCGTGCAACCCGTACGAGCGCGGGGACTCGTTCATCCGGCCCCGGCGCGCGTAGAAGAACGCTCCCGCGCAGGCCGTGGCGAACATCAGCCCGCCCCACTCCCCCGACTTCTCCAGGAGATCCATGGCGGCGTCGGTGCCGTGCGCACGGTTGGTGGTGGTCTGCTTCACGCCTGCCAGAACGTTCGTGTACATCAGACCGACACCGACGAGCACACCGGTGCCCACGGTCAGCAGGGCCGCCCGCAACAGGCAGCGCCAGCCGCGGTAGTGCCAGCTCGTCAGCGCGGCGAGCACGATCAGCGTGGGCACGTACAGCGCGGACGCGTACTTCACCGCGACGGCGAGGACCATCACGGGTGCCGCGAGCAGCACCACGACCGCGGGCGCCCGGTTGGTGCGTACGACGATCCAGGCGGCCAGAGCGAGAAGGAAGATCGCGGGCGCGTCGTAGGTGGCGAACCAGCCCAGCACGATCGTCGGCTGGGTGACCGCGAACAGGGCGGCGGCCACCAGCGCGACGCGTTCGTTGAACATACGCCGGGTGAAGGAGTACAGCAGGCTGGTGGCGCCCAGCATGCACAGCAGGCTGAGCAGCCGCGCTCCGGGCAGCCCGAAGTATCCGTCGACGACCGCGGCCGCCACCGGGTACAGCATCGGCGACCCCGAGAAGTACGACTCGTAACCGCTGTGCAGCGGTGTGCCGTTCATCAGGTGGTCGATGATGTTGTGTCCGGCCGCCAGGTACAGGGCCTCGTCCTGGAAGGCGGTGTTGGACAGCCGCAGCGACAGCACGGCCTGGATCGCCAGGACGAACAGCAGCACCCCGCGGCTCACCCAGGAGCGCCGCCGGCTGGGGGTGTCGTCCCACCCGGCGTCCGGGGTCTCGGGAATCGTGTACGCGGGTTCGACGGGCACCTGCTGCTCGACGGTGCGCAGCGCGTACGTGGGCTGGTGGTCGTGCCGCTGCTCGGGAGTGGCCGGGGCGTACTGCTCCTGCTGGTAATGCGGGTACTGCTGGTACTGCCCTTGGTACTGCTGCTGGTACGCGGCCGACTCACCCTCGGAGTTGAACCACGTGACATCCTCCTCGTCCGCGCCGTACGGGTCGTAGGGCTGCGGCGTGTAGTGGTTCTGTCCGGCGTTCATCGCGACTTCCGTACGTCGAAGCCGAAGAGGTCGTTCGCGGCGAGGCGCTTGAACTCCGTGAGGGCCAGCGGGCTCGCCTCCAGCCGCCAGTCGGCACGCTTGCGGTGGTTGAACCAGATGAAGCCGATCATGTTGTCGTCGGCCTCCACACCCGCGAAGAGGTTGCGGATGTCGGCGCGACGCCGCTCGCCGGGCATGGACCCGGTCTCCAGGAGCAGCATGGGCTTCTTGGTGAAGGTGCGGATCTGGTCCCGGGTCGGACCGAAGACACTCTCGAAGGCGTTGTCCTCGCCTAGCGTGAAGTAGCCGACGAGGCCGACCCAGTCGACATAGGCGTCGCCCGGGTAGTACGGCTTCAGCTTGACGGTCTTGACCGGGTTGATGATGTTGGGCGCCCAGGCCCAGATCACGTTCGAGGCACCCGCGTCGAGGAACTTGTCGTGGATGTGCCGCCAGGCGGCCACGTACTGCTGGGGCGTGACGCTCTGGGTGCCCCACTTCTCCCAGTGACCATTCATCTCGTCGGCGAAGTCGATCACGACGGGCAGGTTCAGCTTCCGGACCGCCGTCGCGTACTTCTTGATGTACGCGTCCGACTTACCGGCCGCGATGTCGGTGAACGAGACGTCGAAGGGCTCCCAGGACATCAGCGTCAGGGCGCCCTCGCCCCAGGCCTTGCGGACCCCACTGGCGTCGAAGCCGTCGCCCCACCCTGCGTAGTACTCGATCAGGTTCGGCTGCTTGCCGGTCATCTTCGTGTACGCGTCGACGCTCTTCATCGAGGTCGGGGCGCCCGCGACGGCCGCTCCGTAGTACTTCTTCGCCGGCTTGAGCAGCGGTACGACGTCGTACGGGACATCCGACTCGGCGCTCGCCGAAGGATCCGTCTTCGCGCCTCCGGAGGAGGCCGACGTGTCGGTGTCGTCGCCGAGCAGCGAGCAGCCGCTGAGCATGAGCAGCGCGGAGAGCGCGAGCACGGCGGACCGTGCACGGGTGAACAGCATCAGACGGCCGCCTCAGCTCGGGGCTGGACCAGAACGCGGCCCACGACGAGGGCGTAGAAGAGTCCGGAGGACAGGATCAGGGCGAAGTCGGGGGCGTTCATGGTGAACATCCGCCATGCCCCAGCACCCACCCAGATCAGGGCGGTGCCGCCACTCCACACCCACATGCCGATCCAGAAGCGCCGGGTCTTGTTCTTCTTGGCGCCGGAGGAGCCGGTCGGCTGCCAGCCCATGCGGTTCTTGCGGAGGATGTCCCAGATCGCGAAGACATGGGCCCAGCCGTACATCATGCGGGCCGCCCAGGCCTCGAGCCGGTAGGGGGCCTTGTGCCACATAGGGAAGATGATCGTGGTGTAGACGATGCTGGGTATCACCAGGAGCAGATGCTCGACCTTGAGCTTCTCCGGCATCATCAGCAGCAGCACGATCGGGATCACCGGCGCCGCGAAGGTGAACAGCGCCGTGTGGATGTAGTAGAAGAAGCCCGACATGTAGCAGAGGCGGCTGGACAGCTTGATCTTCCGCTGCCAGAACTTCTTGCTGCCGAGCAGGCTCATCGAGCCCGAGCACCAGCGGTACTGCTGGTTGAAGAAGGCGCCCGCGCTGTCCGGGCACACCCCGGTGGACACGGCGACCGGCACGTACCGCAGGTCCCAGCCCAGGCCGCGCAGGTCGAAGCCCGTGTGCACGTCCTCGGAGTGCTCGATCAGCGTCGTTCCGCCGTTGGTGTCCAGGGCGGCCCGCCGGTAGATGGCACAGGATCCGACGCAGATCGCGCCGTCGCTCCCCTGCCGGGACACCTGCACGGACCGGTAGAACAGCTCCTGTACGGCGCCCGCACCGCGCTCGATCCAGTTCTGCGAGTCCAGGACGCGGAAGTACTGCGGGGACTGGACGATCCCGACGCGCGGGTCCTCGGCCATGTACGGCAGCAGCTCTTCGAGCAGATCCGCGCGCGGCGTGAAGTCGGCGTCGAGGATGAGGCAGAACTCCCCGTCCGACTGCCCGAAGCCGAAGTGCAGATTCCCCGCCTTCTTGAACCAGCCGCGGTTCTCCCGGGTGCCGTAGCGGAACCCGAAATCATGGGCCATCGCCTCGAGCTCGGAGCTGGCCCCGTCGTCGAGCACGAACGGCACACAGACGCCCGGGTACCGGTCGGCCATCGCCCGCACATGCGTCCAGGTGTTGTGCAGCACCTCGATGGGCTCACCGCACACCGGCAGGAAGACATCGACCGAGGGATAGACCTCGGGCCGCCAGTTCGCCACCAGACGCCGGTGGTGCTTGATGTCGAAGTCCCGCGTGAAGCCGTTCACCCTCAGCGAGATCAGGTAATAGATCACCGTGAAGACGAGCAGCGGCGTGTAGATCCACAACACCGGTGTGGACTGCGCCAGCTTGAACTGGCTCACGATCAGACAGAGAAAGCTGACCAGCGAACTGATCGTCAGAATCCACAGACGCCGCTTGGCGTACGAGTACTTCTCAGCCTCGCTGGGCGGCAGCGGCAGCAATCCCAGGGAGACCTGGCCGCCGCGCCCCGCTCTTCGCCTTCCGCTCTGCCGCGTAGCGCGGCGCCCACCCGTGCGGACAGGACCAACTGAACTCATGCAAAACCCACCCCCGGGCCGGAAACGACCCGCTGACCCCCACCCTCGCCCCAGCCACCCCATTTCGAACTATTGGCCGGGAAGCGAAATCATATCCGGGAGGTAAGAGCTTTGTAAGGTACAACCTGTGCACTAAGTCGGATATCGCGCACGATGGGCGATATAAACAGGGAACATCCCGGTTACACGCGCATTTCGGCACGCTACAAAACGGGACCAATCTCCCTGTGCAGGGAGACCGAGATCACGTCAGCAGCAGCCGCGACCCGGCAGCGTCCGCCGGTTCCGCGCCTCCTTGTTGCGCGCGGCGAGCAGTTCGTCCGCGGGGTAGCCGACCTCCTCCAGTGTCAGCCCGTGCGGCCGTACGACATGGACGGCCGAGTCCCGTACGCCGGCCGCGAGCACCTTCCCGGGCCAGTCGGGCCCCCGGTGCCCGTCCCCCACGAACAGCAGCGCACCGATGAGCGAGCGCACCATGTTGTGGCAGAAGGCGTCGGCGCGGACGGTGGCGGTGATGACCCCGTCGTCCCCGCGCACCAGGCTCAGCTTCTGGAGCGTACGAATGGTCGTGGCGCCCTCGCGCTTCTTGCAGTAGGCGGCGAAGTCGTGCTCGCCCACGAGCCGCTCGGCCGCCTCGTTCATGGCGTCGACGTCCAACGGCCAGTCGTGCCACAGGACATGACTGCGCAGCAGGGGATCCACTCCCCCGGGGTTGTCGGTGACCCGGTACGCGTAGCGCCGCCAGATAGCGGAGAAGCGGGCGTTGAACCCGCTGGGGGCCTCCCGCAGGGACCACACCCGAACGTCCTTGGGCAGCCGTCCGGCCAGCCGCTTGAGCAGCTTCTCCTCGTGCTCGGCCCACAGCTCGACGGGAAGATCGACGTGCGCCACCTGCCCGCGCGCGTGCACACCCGCGTCGGTGCGCCCGGCGACGGTCAGCTCGTACGTGGTGTCCCTGGACCGCGTGACGGTCCTGAGGGCGTCCTCGATCTCCCCCTGCACGGTCCGGCGCCCCGAGGCCTGCTTGGCCCACCCGGAGAACTCGGTCCCGTCGTACGACAGATCCAAACGCACCCGTACGAACCCGGGCTGTACTTCGTCACTCACACCTAGATCCTCTCAAGGCCGGCATCTGTGCCGGAACACGAAAGCGGGCCCGCCCCCGAAGGGACGGACCCGCTCACAGCCAGGCAGTGCCTCAGGCGTCCTTCGACTCCTCGGCGGGAGCCTCGGCGGCGTCCTCGACCTTGGCGTCCTCAACCTTGGCCGGAGCCTCGGTCTTGACCTCGGCGTCCTTGGCGGCACGCTTGGTGGCCGCCTCGGCCTCACCGGTGGCCTGCTGGGCCACGGTCAGGGCCTCCACCAGCTCGATGACGGCCATGGGCGCGTTGTCGCCACGGCGGTTACCGATCTTGGTGATACGGGTGTAGCCACCCGGGCGGTTCTCGTAGCGCGGGCCGATCTCGGTGAAGAGCGTGTGCACGATGCTCTTGTCCGTGATCACCGAGAGCACCTGACGGCGGTTGTGAAGGTCACCCTTCTTCGCCTTGGTGACCAGACGCTCCGCGTACGGGCGCAGGCGACGGGCCTTCGCCTCGGTGGTGGTGATGCGGCCGTGCTCGAAGAGCGACTTCGCGAGGTTCGCGAGGAGCAGCTTCTCGTGCGCGGCACTGCCGCCCAGACGGGCACCCTTGGTGGGCTTCGGCATGGTGTTTCTCCTAGGTGTCTGCCCCGGCCGTATCAGGTACCGGGGTCAGTGTCCGAGCGGGCGATTGCCCGTCGGAGATCCGGCCACCTCTTTCAAGGCACCGGAGGACCCGCGCCCCGTAAGGGGCGCGGGGAACTGCGCGACCAGCCAAGAACCGGTCCGCAGCCTAGAACCGGCAGTGGAACCCGAGCTCTTAGTACTGCTCGGTCTCCACAAAGCCCGCGTCCGCGTCGTCGTCCGCGCCGAACGCGTCCGCCGCAGCGGTGGGGTCGAATCCGGGCGGGCTGTCCTTGAGGGCCAGGCCCATGCCGGCCAGCTTCGCCTTGACCTCGTCGATGGACTTCGCACCGAAGTTGCGGATGTCCAGGAGGTCGGCCTCGGAGCGGGCGACGAGCTCACCCACGGAGTGGATGCCCTCACGCTTGAGGCAGTTGTAGGAACGAACGGTGAGCTCGAGCTCCTCGATCGGCAGCGCGAGGTCCGCGGCGAGGGCGGCGTCCGTGGGGGACGGGCCCATGTCGATGCCCTCGGCGTCGATGTTGAGCTCGCGGGCCAGACCGAACAGCTCGACCAGGGTCTTACCGGCCGACGCCATGGCGTCACGGGGACGCATGGCCTGCTTGGTCTCGACGTCGACGATCAGCTTGTCGAAGTCGGTGCGCTGCTCGACACGGGTCGCCTCGACCTTGTACGTGACCTTCAGCACCGGCGAGTAGATCGAGTCGACCGGGATGCGCCCGATCTCCTGACCGACCTGCTTGTTCTGAACGGCGGAGACGTAGCCGCGACCGCGCTCGACGGTCAGCTCCATCTCCAGCTTGCCCTTGCCGTTGAGCGTGGCGAGGACGAGGTCGGGGTTGTGTACCTCGACACCGGCCGGGGGCGCGATGTCGGCGGCGGTGACCAGACCCGGGCCCTGCTTGCGCAGGTACATCACGACCGGCTCGTCGTGCTCCGAGGAGACGACCAGCTGCTTGATGTTGAGGATCAGGTCGGTGACGTCCTCCTTGACGCCCGGCACGGTGGTGAACTCGTGCAGAACGCCGTCGATGCGGATGGACGTGACCGCCGCACCCGGGATCGAGGAGAGGAGGGTCCGGCGCAGGGAGTTGCCGAGGGTGTAGCCGAAGCCCGGCTCCAGCGGCTCGATCACGAACCGGGAGCGGAATTCGTCGACGACCTCTTCGGTCAACGAGGGACGCTGAGCAATCAGCATGTTGCGATCCTTCAGTCATGGGCGCCCGCTATTTGACGCCCTGCTGCTACTGCAAGGGTACGGGCGGCACGCCTCCGAAGAGTCGTACCGCCCGGAACCTCAAGACAACCGAGCCTCAGACGCGGCGGCGCTTGGGCGGACGGCAGCCGTTGTGCGGGGTGGGGGTGACGTCCTGGATGGAGCCGACCTCGAGGCCAGTGGCCTGGAGGGAGCGGATCGCGGTCTCGCGACCGGAGCCCGGGCCCTTCACGAAGACGTCAACCTTGCGCATGCCGTGCTCCTGCGCGCGACGGGCAGCCGACTCGGCGGCCATCTGCGCGGCGAAGGGGGTGGACTTGCGCGAGCCCTTGAAGCCGACGTGGCCGGCGGAGGCCCAAGAGATCACGTTGCCCGCGGGGTCCGTGATCGAGACGATCGTGTTGTTGAACGTGCTCTTGATGTGAGCGTGCCCGTGAGCGACGTTCTTCTTTTCCTTGCGGCGCACCTTCTTGGCAGCGCCCTGACGACCCTTGGGGGGCATCTATTACTCCTACGGGAGGTGGTCGGTCCTACAGCGAAGACCGCTGATAAGCGTCCGCTGAGGACTACTTCTTGCCCGGCTTCTTCTTACCGGCGATGGCGCGACGCGGGCCCTTGCGGGTACGAGCGTTCGTGCTGGTGCGCTGACCGTGGACGGGCAGGCCACGGCGGTGGCGAATACCCTGGTAGCAGCCAATCTCGATCTTGCGGCGAATGTCGCCCTGGATCTCGCGACGGAGGTCACCCTCGGTCTTGATGTTGGCGTCCACGTACTCGCGGATCTTGACCAGCTCTTCTTCGGAGAGGTCACGAACGCGGGTGTTCGGGTTCACGCCGGTCTCGGCCAGCGTCTGCTGGGAAAGGGTCCGGCCGATGCCGAACACGTAGGTCAGGGCGACCTCCACACGCTTTTCGCGCGGGATGTCAACACCGGAAACGCGTGCCATTCAATGGCTCCAGTTGTCGTTCGGAGGTCTTCCGCAGAACCGGATCCCGCCCGCCGTCCTCTTCATGCTGAAGATTCGGTACGAACCGGGTCCCCGGCCTCCGACCGGGGGTGTCAGGCCTGATGAGAGTCAGCCCTGGATTCTGCGTATGAACATGTACTGCTTGCGTCGCGCGAAGTATCTGCGGGTGCAGAAGGTGCGGTCGTGCGTCAGCCCTGGCGCTGCTTGTGGCGCGGGTTTTCGCAGATGACCATGACCCGACCGTGACGGCGGATCACCCTGCACTTGTCGCAGATCTTCTTGACGCTCGGCTTGACCTTCATTGGGTGAGGTTCTCCGGGTCAGTGCCACCCCCCGCGTCCCGGAACCGGGAACACGGAGTAAAGGCAAGATCTACTTGTAGCGGTAGACGATCCGGCCACGCGTGAGGTCGTACGGAGACAGCTCCACCACGACCCGGTCGTCAGGGAGGATGCGGATGTAGTGCATACGCATCTTGCCGCTGATGTGTGCCAGAACCTGGTGGCCGTTCTGGAGCTCAACCTTGAACATGGCGTTCGGAAGAGACTCGACGACAGTGCCCTCGATCTCGATGGCACCTTGCTTCTTGGCCACGCTTCGCCCTTCGAATCGACTACCTTGATCGACTTCGCACGAGCGCATGCAGACATGCGGGTGCACGAGAGCCGACGAGTCAGTCTACTTCAGGGCCCTCGGAAAGACGAATCGAGAAAGAATGCCCCGCTATGGAGATCTTTAAGCAACTGGGGTCGGCGGCGCGTGACCGCAGGCCGCCGCGCGGGCGTTCCGTACCGGAGTCGTGGGGACGTACGGCGACCACGTCGCCACCCGCCGTAGTCCTGCGCCGGCCACTCGGGTAGCCACGGCGCCCCGCGCTCCGGCGGCCGGGCAGAACCACAGGCATCGACCGGCAGCCCCGGCACGGGCCACCGCCCGGCCACACCGACAGATCCGGACGACGGGTCCGGCACGCGACCCCGCGCTCCGCCGACCTCGCCTGCCGCCGTCAGTCCAGCGGCCCGGCGCCGTCAAACCAGCGGATCCGGCGCCGCCGTGACCCCGTGCTCCGCCAACTTCGCCCTGCCGCCGTCCGGGGCCGTGAGGACCAGCGGACCCTGCTCCGTCAACGCCACCGAATGCTCCCAGTGCGAGGACCACGTGCCGTCCGTCGTGATGACGGTCCAGCCGACCAACCCCCCCACGCCCCTCTCGCGGGCTCGGCGCCGAGGCGCCTCACAAGCTTCGAGCGGCTGCGCCGGCCTCCGACCGACGGCCGTGGCGCAGACCACCGTCAAACCAGCGGATCCGGCGCCGCCGTGACCCCGTACTCCGCCAACTTCGCCCTGCCGCCGTCCAGGGCCGTGAGAACCAGCGGACCCTGCTCCGTCAACGCCACCGAATGCTCCCAGTGCGAGGACCACGTGCCGTCCGTCGTGATGACGGTCCAGTCGTCCTCCAGCACCTCGGTCCTCGGCGTGCCCAAGGACACCATCGGCTCGATGGCCAGGCAGAAGCCGGGGACCAGCTTCGGACCCTTGCCGCGCCGCTTCTCGACGTAGTTCAGCAGGTGCGGGTCCATGTGCATCTCGGTGCCGATGCCGTGGCCGCCGTAGTCCTCGATGATTCCGTACTTGCCGCCGCCGGGCTTCGGCTGGCGGCGGATGTACGTCTCGATGGCGCGGGAGACGTCGATCAGGCGGTTGCCGAGCTTCATGGCCGCGATGCCGGCCCACATCGACTCCTCGGTCACCCGGGAGAGCTCGACCAGCTCCGGAGCGTGCCCCGTGCCGACGAACGCGGTGAACGCGGCGTCGCCGTGCCAGCCGTCGATGATCGCGCCGGCGTCGATGGAGATGACGTCGCCGTCCTTGAGGACGACCTCGTCGGACGGGATGCCGTGGACCACGACCTCGTTCACCGAGGTGCAGATCGTCGCAGGGAATCCGCCGTAGCCGAGGAAGTTCGGCTTCGCGTCGTGCTCCGCGAGCACCTTGCGCGCGACCTCGTCC
Organism: Streptomyces sp. NPDC058086; assembly: GCF_042885015.1. Lineage (NCBI taxonomy): Bacteria > Bacillati > Actinomycetota > Actinomycetes > Kitasatosporales > Streptomycetaceae > Streptomyces > Streptomyces sp. NPDC058086. The sequence goes on from NZ_JBHVST010000001.1 coordinate 173,682, forward strand.
AGGTCCTTCGTCGTCGCACCCGGCACCGCCGCCTCACGCGTCGCCGCGTGGATGGCGGCGACGACCAGCCCCGCCTCACGCATCTTGGCGATCTGCTCGGGGGTCTTGATCTGCACCATCAGCTCTGCCTTCTCAAGGGTTTCTCACGGGTGCGAGCCCGGTTTTGTACACCACAACAGTACGGCCCCCGGCGGCGTGCCAACACGTGGTCCCGCCGGTCACGGCCGCACCCCGGTCAACGCCGGGTCAATACCGGGAACCAGCGGCTCTCGTCTTGCGGCTTCGCCGTCCGGAAGCCGGAAAGCGGTCTCTTTCCCCAACGAGGTTGCACATCACCGGTGTTGGCGGTGAGATTGCAGTGATCCGAACACTAGTTCACGCGAACAGAGCATGTCCACATCAAGTCATCACCCGACGATCACGACAAAGGCTGCTCCGGACCAGCCGGAGCAGCCTTGTCTTCGTCCTTACAACCCTGATCAGGGCCGCGGCAGCGCCCCCATGGCGCGTTCCGTGACCTCTTCCACCTTGCCGAGGGCCGAGATCGTGACCACCAAGCCCTGGGACTTGTAGTAGTCGATGATCGGCTCGGTCTGGGTGTGGTAGACCTCCAGGCGCTTGCGCACCGTGTCCTCGGAGTCGTCGTCACGCTGGTACAGCTCGCCGCCACAGACGTCGCAGACGCCTTCGCTCTTCGGCTGCTTGTACGTCACGTGGAAGACGTGCGACGAGTCGTTGCGGCAGATGCGGCGGCCCGCGATGCGCTTGACCACCTCGTCCTCGGGGACCTCCAGGTCCAGCACCGCGTCCAGCTTCATTTCCTCGGCCTCGAGCATCTCGTCGAGGGCCTCGGCCTGCGAGACGTTACGAGGGAAGCCGTCCAGCAGGAAGCCGTTCGCGGCGTCCGGCTGCTCCATGCGGTCCTTGGCCATCCCGATGGTGACCTCGTCCGGCACCAGGTTGCCGGCGTCCATGTACGCCTTGGCCTGCTTGCCCAGCTCCGTGCCCTGGCTGATGTTGGCGCGGAAGAGGTCGCCCGTGGAGATGTGCGGAATCCCCAGGTTCTTGGCGAGGAACGCGGCCTGCGTTCCCTTCCCGGCACCGGGCGGCCCGACGAGGACGATTCGCATCAGCGGAGGAACCCTTCGTAATTGCGCTGCTGAAGCTGGCTCTCGATCTGCTTCACCGTCTCGAGACCGACACCCACGATGATCAGGATGCTGGTACCACCGAACGGGAAGTTCTGGCTTGCCCCGAAGCCAACCAACGCCACCGTCGGTACGAGAGCGATCAGACCCAGATACAGCGAACCCGGCCAGGTGATCCTGTTGAGCACGTAACTGAGGTACTCAGCGGTCGGTCGGCCAGCCCGGATGCCCGGGATGAAGCCACCATACTTCTTCATGTTGTCGGCGACTTCTTCGGGGTTGAAGGAGATCGCCACATAGAAGAACGCGAAGAAGACGATCAGCAAAAAGTACATGGTGATGTAAATCGGGTGGTTACCCTTGGTCAGATTCTGCTCAACCCAGGTTTTCCAGCCGGAAGTGTCCTTGGAGAACTGAGCGATCAGCGCCGGGATGTAGAGCAGCGACGACGCGAAGATGACGGGAATCACACCCGCCTGATTCACCTTCAACGGGATGTAAGTGGACGTACCGCCGTAGGACCGGCGGCCGATCATGCGCTTCGCGTACTGGACCGGAACGCGGCGCTGGGCCTGCTCGACGAAGACGACCAGGCCGACCATGACCAGCCCGACCAGGATCACGGTGCCGAACTCGATCCAGCCGCCGGCCAGCGTGCCCTGAGTCTTGATCGCCCACAGCGCGGACGGGAAGGTGGCGGCGATCGAGATGAACATGAGGATCGACATGCCGTTGCCGATGCCGCGGTCGGTGATGAGCTCGCCGAGCCACATGACGACGCCGGTACCGGCGGTCATGGTGACGACCATCACGACGGTCTGGAAGATCGACTGGTCAGGAACGATCTGGTTGGCGACCTGGCAGCCACTGAACAGGGCGCCGCTGCGGGCGGTCGCGACAAGGCCGGTGCCCTGCAGGATCGCCAGCGCCACCGTCAGGTAACGGGTGTACTGCGTGATCTTCGCGGTGCCGGCCGAACCCTCCTTCTTGAGGGCTTCGAGGCGCGGGATCACCACCGTCAGCAGCTGCAGAATGATGCTCGCCGTGATGTACGGCATGATGCCGAGCGCGAAGATCGTGATCTGCAGCAGTGCGCCACCACTGAACATGTTGACCAGCCCGAACAGACCCTGGTTGCCCTTGGCCACGTCGATACAGGTCTGGACGTTCTTGTAGTCGACACCTGGGATCGGTACGTGGGTACCGACCCGGTAGACCACGATGATGGCGAGCGTGAAGAGCAGCTTCTTGCGCAGGTCGGGCGTCTTGAACGCCCGGGCGAACGCGGTGAGCACGGTGCCTCCTGCGACCCCCGCGCAACTGCGTCAGAGGTGACGGTCTTGAGGTTCGACGAATAGGTAGGTATCGGTCGACTGCCGCCCGATGGAACGCCGGACGAAAGTCGGCAGTGCAGGCCACCTTACCGGCGAGACTGCCCCCCTAGGAACGACCAACCGGGGATACCCCTTTTATAGGGCACCCCCGGTCGGGATCGCTCATGTCATCGAGACGCCTGAAAAGATCAGACGAGCTCGGTGACGGTACCGCCGGCGGCGGTGATCTTCTCCTTGGCGGAGCCGGAAACGGCGTCAACCGAAACCTGCAGCGCGACGGAGATCTCGCCCTGGCCGAGGACCTTGACGAGGCTGTTCTTGCGAACGGCACCCTTGGCGACGAGACCCTCGACGGTGACCTCGCCACCCTCCGGGTACAGCGCGGCCAGCTTGTCGAGGTTCACGACCTGGAACTCGGTCTTGAACGGGTTCTTGAAGCCCTTCAGCTTCGGGAGACGCATGTGGAGGGGCATCTGCCCGCCCTCGAAGCGCTCCGGAACCTGGTAGCGGGCCTTCGTGCCCTTGGTACCACGACCGGCCGTCTTACCCTTCGACGCCTCACCACGACCCACACGGGTCTTGGCGGTCTTGGCGCCCGGGGCGGGACGGAGGTTGTGGATCTTGAGCGGGTTGTTCTCCGCCATGATCAGTCGACCTCCTCAACCGTCACGAGGTGGCGGACGGTGTGCACCATTCCGCGGAACTCGGGGCGGTCCTCCTTGACGACCACGTCGTTCAGGCGCTTGAGCCCGAGCGAACGCAGGGTGTCGCGGTGGTTCTGCTTGCTGCCGATGTACGACTTCGTCTGCGTGATCCTGAGCTGAGCCATGATTACGCACCCGCTCCCGCACGTGCACGAAGCAGAGCCGCGGGGGCGACGTCCTCGAGGGGCAGACCGCGGCGGGCCGCGATCTCCTCGGGACGCTGCAGGCCCTTGAGGGCCGCCACGGTCGCGTGCACGATGTTGATCGCGTTGGACGAGCCGAGCGACTTCGACAGGATGTCGTGAACGCCGGCGCACTCGAGCACCGCACGCACCGGGCCACCGGCGATAACGCCGGTACCGGGGGAAGCAGGCTTGAGCAGGACGACGCCCGCAGCCTTCTCGCCCGTGATCGGGTGCGGGATGGTGCCCTGGATACGGGGGACCTTGAAGAAGTGCTTCTTGGCCTCCTCAACACCCTTGGCGATGGCGGCCGGCACCTCCTTGGCCTTGCCGTAACCAACACCGACGGTGCCGTCACCATCGCCCACCACGACCAGCGCGGTGAAGCTGAAGCGACGACCACCCTTCACAACCTTGGCGACGCGGTTGATCGCGACAACGCGCTCAACGTACGCGGTCTTCTCGGCAGCAGCGCCGCCGTCACGGCCCTTCCGGTCCCGCCGCTCGCCGCCACCGGCACCGCTTCCGCGGCGCTGGGGTCCAGCCATTGGAATTACCTCTCTCTGTTTCCGCTAGCTACGGAACCGACTCAGAACTTGAGTCCGGCTTCGCGGGCGGCGTCCGCCAGAGCGGCAATGCGCCCGGCGTACTGGTTTCCACCACGGTCGAATACGACAGCCTCGACACCGGCGGCCTTGGCGCGCTCGGCGACAAGGGCGCCGACCGACTTGGCCTGCGCGGACTTGTCGCCCTCGGCACCACGGACCGTGGTGTCCAGGGTCGACGCCGACGCGAGGGTGTGACCCTTAACGTCGTCGATGACCTGGGCCACGATGTGACGGTTGGAGCGCGTCACGACCAGGCGCGGACGCTCAGCCGTACCCGAGATGTGCTTACGGATCCGGATGTGGCGACGCTTGATGGCAGCACGCTTGTAAGCGTCGCCCTTAGCAATCTTGACACCGTATGCCATGGCTTACTTACCCGCCTTTCCGACCTTGCGGCGGATGACTTCGCCTTCGTACTTGACGCCCTTGGCCTTGTACGGGTCGGGCTTGCGCAGCTTGCGGATGTTGGCCGCAACCTCTCCGACCTTCTGCTTGTCGATGCCCTCGACCGAGAACCGCGTCGGGTTCTCGACCTTGAAGGTGATGCCTTCGGGGGCCTCGACGGTGATCGAGTGGCTGTAGCCGAGCGAGAACTCCAGGTTGGAACCCTTCGCCAGGACGCGGTAACCGACACCGCTGATCTCGAGCTTCTTCACGTAACCCGTGGTCACGCCGGTGATCATGTTCGCCACCAGCGTGCGGGACAGGCCGTGGAGGGCCTTGTTCTGACGCTCGTCGTTCGGGCGGGTGACATTGAGAATGCCGTCCTCACCCTTGGCGACCTCGATCGGCGCCGCGACGGTGTGGGAGAGGGTGCCCTTGGGGCCCTTCACCTGGACCGTACGGCCGTCGATGGTGACGTCCACGCCGGCGGGAACCGTGATGGGGAGCTTGCCAATACGCGACATAGCTGTTTCCTCCGTTCCCTTCCGTTACCAGACGTAGGCGAGAACTTCTCCGCCTACGCCCTTCTTGCCGGCCTGCTTGTCGGTGAGGAGACCGTGCGACGTGGAGATGATCGCCACGCCGAGGCCACCGAGCACCTTGGGCAGGGAGGTGGACTTCGCGTACACACGCAGACCCGGCTTCGAAATCCGCTTGATGCCCGCGATGGAGCGCTCACGGTTCGGGCCGAACTTCAGCTCGAGGACGAGCTTCTTGCCGACCTCGGCGTCCTCGACCTTCCAGCCGGTGATGAAGCCCTCCTGCTGGAGGATCTCCGCGATGTGCGACTTGATCTTGCTGTGCGGCATCGCGACATCGTCGTGGTACGCCGAGTTCGCGTTACGCAGACGAGTAAGCATGTCTGCGATGGGATCAGTCATGGTCATGAATTGGCCTTCGGCCTCTCTCGCCGGGGTTTCCTGTATGCGCCATCCCTCTCCCCACTCAGTGGCGGGACGGGTGCGGTGCGGGGACCTACGGCGTAGTAAGTCGTACGGGCGTCAGGCGCCCAACCCTCCTAGCCTAAGCCATGGAGGGCAGGGCACCTGACCGAACCCTTTACTTACCGAGAGCCCTGGAATCCCTTGTTGGGGGGACTACCAGGAGCTCTTGGTCACGCCCGGCAGCTCGCCACGGTGAGCCATCTCACGAAGGCAGACGCGGCACAGGCCGAACTTGCGGTACACGGAGTGCGGACGGCCGCAGCGCTGGCAGCGCGTGTAGCCACGTACGCCGAACTTGGGCTTACGAGCAGCCTTGGCAATCAGAGCCTTCTTCGCCATCTCGCTTACGCCTCCTTGAAGGGGAAGCCGAGGTGACGGAGAAGGGCACGGCCCTCAGCGTCGTTGGTCGCCGTGGTCACCACGGTGATGTCCATGCCCCGGGTACGGTCGATCTTGTCCTGGTCGATCTCGTGGAACATGACCTGCTCCGTGAGACCGAAGGTGTAGTTGCCACGGCCGTCGAACTGCTTGGGGGACAGACCACGGAAGTCGCGGATGCGCGGCAGCGCGAGCGACAGGGTGCGGTCCAGGAACTCCCACATGCGGTCGCCACGGAGCGTGACGTGGGCACCGATCGGCTGACCCTCACGCAGCTTGAACTGCGCGATGGACTTGCGGGCCTTGGTGACGGCCGGCTTCTGACCGGTGATCGTGGTCAGGTCACGGACGGCACCGTCCATGAGCTTCGAGTCACGGGCGGCGTCACCGACACCCATGTTGACCACAATCTTGACGAGGCCGGGAACCTGCATGACGTTCTCGTAGGAGAACTCCTCACGCAGCTTGCCCGCGATCTCCTCGCGGTACTTCGTCTTGAGACGCGGAGTCGTGGTGGTAGCCATCAGATGTCCTCACCCGTCCGCTTGGCAACGCGAACCTTGTTGCCCTCATCGTCGAAGCGGTAACCGACACGCGTGACGACCTTGTTGCCGTCCTTCTCCACGACGAGCTGAACGTTGCTCACGTGAATCGGGGCCTCGGTCGTGACGATGCCGCCGGCCTGGGAACCGCTGGCGGTCGGGCCGGCCTTGGTGTGCTTCTTGACCCGGTTGACACCCTCGACCAGGACGCGCTCGTCGCGCGGGTAAGCGGCAATGACCTTGCCCTGCTTGCCCTTGTCCTTGCCGGTGATGACCTGAACCGTGTCACCCTTCTTGATCTTCATGCTTACAGCACCTCCGGCGCGAGCGAGATGATCTTCATGAACTTCTTCTCGCGCAGCTCACGGCCGACGGGGCCGAAGATACGGGTGCCGCGAGGGTCGCCGTCGTTCTTCAGAATGACGGCGGCGTTCTCGTCGAAGCGGATGTACGAGCCGTCCGGACGGCGGCGCTCCTTGACGGTGCGAACGATGACCGCCTTGACGACGTCACCCTTCTTCACGTTGCCGCCGGGGATCGCGTCCTTGACGGTGGCGACGATGACGTCACCGATGCCCGCGTAGCGGCGACCGGAGCCACCGAGCACACGGATGCAAAGGATTTCCTTCGCCCCCGTGTTGTCGGCGACACGCAGTCGCGACTCCTGCTGGATCACGTCTATCTCCTGATTGTCTGCCGGTTCCCGCGGGGATCCCTTTCGGGTCGCCCCGCGAGCCTGGCGGAACCGTCCTGCGGGTAAGCCCCGCAGGAATTACTTGGCCTGTTGAGGGAGAAAACCTCCGCCGGCGGCCGGGCACCTGACGGTGCGGCAGGCCCCCGGCGGGGGGCAACGGGGGGACTGAGCCCCCCGTTTGATTACTTCGCCTTCTCGAGGATCTCCACGATGCGCCAGCGCTTCGTCGTGGACAGCGGACGCGTCTCCATGAGGAGGACGCGGTCGCCGATACCCGCGGCGTTCTGCTCGTCGTGGGCCTTCAGCTTGCTCGTACGGCGGATGACCTTGCCGTACAGGGCGTGCTTGACGCGGTCCTCGACGGCGACGACGACGGTCTTGTCCATCTTGTCGCTGACGACGAGACCCTCACGGGTCTTGCGGAATCCGCGCGCCTCAGTGGTGTTCTCGGTCACGTTGCTCTCGCTCATCAGGCGCTCTCCACCGTTTCGATGCCCAGCTCGCGCTCACGCATCAGGGTGTAGATCCGCGCGATGTCCTTGCGGACGGCCTTGAGCCGACCGTGGTTCTCGAGCTGACCGGTCGCCGCCTGGAAGCGGAGGTTGAACAGCTCTTCCTTGGCTTCGCGAAGCTTCGCGAGAAGCTCCTCGTCACCCAGTTCGCGCAGCTCGGACGCCTTGGTACCGGCCGACATCACGCTTCACCTGCCTCGCGCTTGACGATCCGGCACTTCATCGGCAGCTTGTGGGCTGCGCGAGTGAGGGCCTCACGGGCGATCTTCTCGTTGGGGTAGGACAGTTCGAACATGACCCGGCCCGGGTGCACGTTCGCGATCCACCACTCCGGCGAACCCTTACCGGAACCCATGCGGGTCTCGGCAGGCTTCTTCGTGAGCGGGCGGTCCGGGTAGATGTTGATCCAGACCTTGCCGCCACGCTTGATGTGGCGGGTCATCGCGATACGGGCGGCCTCGATCTGGCGGTTCGTCACGTACGCCGGCGTGAGGGCCTGAATGCCGTACTCGCCGAACGAAACCTGCGTACCGCCCTTGGCCTGACCACGGCGCTTGGGGTGGTGCTGCTTGCGGTGCTTGACCCTACGGGGGATCAGCATGTCGGTCAGGCCTCCGTTCCGGTGCTCTCAGCCGGAGCGGCAGCCGCCGGAGCCTCGGCCTTGGGGGCCTCGGCAGCGGGAGCCTGCTGCGGCTTGCGGCCGCGGCCGCCACGCTCGCCACCACGGCCACCACGGCCGGCCGGGCGGTCGTTGCCGCCACCACGGGCCGGACGGTTGCCGGCGCGGGCAGCGGCGTTCTCGGCGCGGACCTCGGCGATGTTCTTGACGTCGCCCTTGTAGATCCAGACCTTCACACCGATACGGCCGAAGGTCGTCTTGGCCTCGAAGAAGCCGTAGTCGACGTTCGCGCGGAGCGTGTGCAGGGGCACACGGCCCTCGCGGTAGAACTCCGAGCGGGACATCTCGGCGCCGCCGAGACGGCCACCACACTGGATCTTGATGCCCTTGGCGCCGGCCTTCATCGTGCCCTGCATGCTCTTACGCATGGCACGGCGGAAGGAGACGCGGGAGGACAGCTGCTCGGCAACGGCCTGAGCAACCAGCTGAGCGTCGGTCTCGGGGTTCTTGACCTCGAGGATGTTCAGCTGGACCTGCTTGCCCGTGAGCTTCTCGAGGTCACCGCGGATGCGGTCGGCCTCGGCGCCACGGCGGCCGATGACGATGCCGGGACGCGCGGTGTGGATGTCCACCCGCACGCGGTCACGGGTGCGCTCGATCTCAACCTTCGAGATGCCGGCGCGCTCCATGCCGGACGTCATCATCCGACGGATGGCGACGTCTTCCTTGACGTAGTCCTTGTACAGCTTGTCGGCGTACCAACGGGACTTGAAGTCCGTGGTGATGCCGAGCCGGAACCCATGCGGGTTAACCTTCTGGCCCATTACCGGGTTCCTTCCTTGCTGCTGACGACCACGGTGATGTGGCTGGTCCGCTTGCGGATCCGGTAGGCACGGCCCTGGGCGCGCGGACGGAACCGCTTCAGGGTCGGACCCTCGTCGACGTACGCCTCGGAGATGAAGAGGCTGTCGGCGTCGGTGTGGTCGTAGTTGTGCGCGGCGTTGGCAATGGCGCTGTCAAGCACCTTGCCGACCGGCACGCTCGCGGCCTGCGGGGCGAAACGCAGGACCGCCTGAGCCTCCGTGGCATCCATGCCACGGATAAGGTCCACCACGCGGCGGGCCTTCATGGGCGTAACGCGGATGTACCGCGCCTGGGCCCTGGCTTCCATGGTTGTCCTTCCAGTGTCTGTCATGGTCATTCCACCCCGCGTTAGCGGCGCTTCGACTTCCGGTCGTCCTTGACGTGACCCCGGAAGGTGCGCGTCGGCGAGAACTCGCCGAGCTTGTGGCCGACCATCGACTCGGTGACAAACACCGGAATGTGGGTCTTGCCGTTGTGCACCGCGATCGTGTGGCCGAGCATGGCCGGGATGATCATCGAGCGACGGGACCAGGTCTTGATGACGTTCTTGGTACCGGCTTCGTTCTGAGCGTCCACCTTCTTTACGAGGTGGCCGTCAACGAAGGGTCCCTTCTTGAGACTGCGCGGCATCTAAACCCGCTCCTAGCGCTTCTTGTTCGTCTTGCGGCGGCGGACGATGTACTTGTTCGAAGCCTTCTTCGGCGAACGAGTACGACCCTCCTTCTGACCCCACGGCGAGACCGGGTGACGACCACCGGAGGTCTTGCCCTCACCACCACCGTGCGGGTGGTCAACCGGGTTCATCGCCACACCGCGGACGGTCGGGCGAACGCCCAGCCAGCGCTTACGGCCGGCCTTACCCCAGTTGATGTTGCTCTGCTCGGCGTTGCCGACCTCGCCGACCGTGGCGCGGCAGCGCTGGTCGACCAGGCGGATCTCACCGGAAGGCATACGAAGGTGGGCCATCGTGCCCTCCTTCGCGAGCAGCTGCACCGAGGCACCGGCGGAGCGGGCGAACTTGGCACCGCCACCGGGACGGATCTCGATCGCGTGGATCGTGGTACCGACCGGGATGTTGCGGAGCGCCAGGTTGTTGCCCGGCTTGATGTCGGCCCCGGGACCGTTCTCGACGCGGTCACCCTGCTGCAGGTTGCGCGGGGCGAGGATGTAGCGCTTCTCGCCGTCCGCGTAGTGCAGCAGCGCGATGCGCGCGGTGCGGTTGGGGTCGTACTCGATGTGCGCGACCTTCGCCGGCACGCCGTCCTTGTCGTGACGACGGAAGTCGATCACTCGGAAGGCGCGCTTGTGTCCGCCACCCTGGTGGCGAACGGTCACACGACCGGAATTGTTACGGCCGCCCTTGCTGTGCAGCGGGCGGACCAGCGACTTCTCCGGCGTGGACCGCGTGACCTCGACGAAGTCGGCGACGCTGGAGCCACGACGGCCCGGCGTAGTCGGCTTGTACTTGCGGATTCCCATTTCTCAGTCCTCGTCCGATATCGGACCAGGGCGCTCCGTTAGGAGGCCTGGCCGAAGATGTCGATACGGTCGCCCTCAGCGAGGGTCACGATGGCGCGCTTGGTGTCAGCACGCTTACCGAAGCCACTCTTGGTCCGCTTGCGCTTGCCCTGGCGGTTGATCGTGTTGACCCCGGTGACCTTGACCGAGAAGACCGCCTGGACGGCCTGCTTGATCTGGGTCTTGTTGGCGCCCGGCGCCACGACGAAGGTGTACTTGCCCTCGTCGAGCAGCGCGTAGCTCTTCTCGGAGACGACCGGCTTGAGAAGGACGTCACGGGGGTCCGTGAAGCTCTTGCTCAGCGGCGTCTCGACGGTGTTCTTGCCCTCGGCCTCGTGACGCTTCGCCTTGGCGACGCGCGCGACCTTCTTGGCCTTGGCGGCCTTCGAGGCAATGCTCGGGTGACGCGTAGCCATCAGGCTTCGCTCCCTTCGGTGTCAGCGGCCTGGGGGCCAGACACGAAGGACTCGAAAGCGGCCTGGGTGAAGACCACGTCGTCCGAGACGAGAACGTCGTACGTGTTCAGCTGGCCCGGCTCCAGGATGTGGACCTGGGGCAGGTTGCGCGCGGAGAGCAGCGCGGCCTCGTCGGAGCGCTCGATGACCAGGAGCACGTTCTTGCGCTCGCTGACCTTGCCGAGGAAGCTCTTCGCGGCCTTGGTGGAGGGGGTCTCGCCCTCGATCACGCCGGTGATGACGTGGATGCGAGCGTTGCGGGCCCGGTCGGTGAGGGCGTGGCGCAGGGCCGCGGCCTTCATCTTCTTCGGGGTCCGCTGCGAGTAGTCACGCGGCGTGGGGCCGTGGACGACGCCACCGCCGGCGAACTGCGGCGCACGGGTCGAACCCTGGCGCGCGCGGCCGGTGCCCTTCTGGCGGTAAGGCTTCTTACCGCCACCGCGGACCTCGCCACGACGCTTGACCTTGTGCGTGCCCTGACGGGCGGCGGCCAGCTGTGCGACGACGACCTGGTGAAGCAGCGGAATGCTGATCTTCTCTACGTCGAAGATCTCGGCCGGGAGCTCAACGGTCCCGGCGGTGTCGCCGGAGGGCGACAGAATGTCAATGGTGCTCATAGTCCTCAGGCCCCCTTGGCCGCGGTGCGGACCAGGACGAGGCCGCCGTTCGGACCAGGAACCGCGCCCTTGATAAGGAGCAGGCCCTTCTCCGCGTCAACGGCGTGAACGGTCAGGTTCTGGGTGGTGACCCGCTCGTTGCCCATGCGACCCGCCATGCGGAGGCCCTTGAACACACGACCCGGGGTGGCGCAGCCGCCGATGGAGCCGGGGGAGCGGTGCTTGCGCTGGGTGCCGTGACCGGCGCCGAGGCCCTTGAAGTTGTGACGCTTCATGACACCGGCGAAGCCCTTGCCCTTGCTCTTGCCGGTGACGTCGACCTTCACGCCCGCCTCGAAGACCTCGGCGGAGATCTCCTGGCCGAGGGTGTACTCGGAGGCATCCGCGGTGCGGATCTCGACGAGGTGACGACGGGGGGTGACGTCGGCCTTGGCGAAGTGACCCTTGAGGGGCTTGTTCACCTTGCGCGGGTCGATCTCGCCGAAGGCGATCTGGACCGACTCGTAGCCGTCGATGTCGTTGGTACGCACCTGGGTGACGACGTTGGGGCCGGCCTTGACGACGGTGACCGGAACAACACGGTTGTTCTCGTCCCACACCTGCGTCATGCCGAGCTTCTCGCCCAGGATGCCCTTGATCTGCTTAGCCATTCTCAGATCACCGATCCCTAGAGCTTGATCTCGATGTCGACACCGGCCGGGAGGTCGAGTCGCATCAGAGAGTCAACGGTCTTGGGCGTCGGGTCGAGGATGTCGATCAGGCGCTTGTGCGTGCGCATCTCGAAGTGCTCGCGCGAGTCCTTGTACTTGTGCGGCGACTTGATGACGCAGTACACGTTCTTCTCAGTGGGCAGCGGCACCGGGCCTGCGACCGACGCACCAGTGCGGGTCACCGTCTCGACGATCTTCTTCGCCGAGCTGTCGATGACCTCGTGGTCGTAGGCCTTGAGCCGGATGCGGATCTTCTGTCCCGCCATGGCTACTCAGTAGTCCTTTGTCTCGTGAAACGCTCTGGAACCCGGGGGTTCGCGTCCCGTATCTCCGACCCACGCGGTCGGGTGTGTCGCGCTCCTGCCGCAGAAATATCCGTAACGGATTTCCCTACGAGGGACGCGGCCCGCCCGAAAGCAACCGCAGGACCGGAGGCTGGAACACCCACCGGGTGCCTGGCCCGCACCCCGCTGACACTTCCCGAAAGATTCCCGTACGTCCGCCCCAGCGCTGCCTTACGGCAGTTGAGGCGACGAGTACTGTGGGACTCGCTTCCGGTCCTCCCGACGGGAGGCGCGCAGCATCGGCACTCGACCGAGCAACCCCGTTAGTCTGCCATACGGGGCGGGGGCCTGGCCAATCGAGCCGAGGATCGTACCCCTTGAGTGACGCAGGTCAAACCCTTGCCGCCTGCGCGCTCCGGCGGAGGTCGCTCTGCTCGGCCTTGGGATGGTCGGCCGGACCGCACTGTGACGATGAGTGGAAGTCCGCGCACTGTACGTGACGCTCGCCGGCGCGGTGGGCGGCGACGGCGCAGCCGATGAACGAGGAGCCCGCGCGGAGCGGGCTCGGGGTCATCCGGCGACGGCACAGGTCCACAGGACGACGAACACGGGTACGGCACAGGCCAGGGGCCCGAGCAGGGCGAGCCGAGTCGTTCGGGCCAAGCGGCGAAAGCCCGGAGCGAAGTAGAGGCCGCCCAGTACGACAGCGGCCACTGCGAGCTGCGTGACCGGTGTCCGCAGGATCGGCCAGGGCGAACGCCATTCCTGCGAGTCCGCCGAGTTCAGAACACTCACGAGGAAGAAGAAGCCGGCCATGACGGCCGTCAGCAGAGCCGCGCACCCCCAGAAGAACCGGGCGAGCCCTGCGAAGACGGGCCAGCCGGCGAGATCGCGGGGCTTGACGACGCGTACGGGACCTTGTGTGACGCTCATGGCGACAGCCTGTCGCCGGACATGGGCGGCGGCATGAGCGTGCGTACTCAACCGGTACTCAAGGAAGTACCCCTGGCTCGGGGTCCCGCCGACCTCACAGTTTGCCGGTGATGACTCCGCGCCAGGTCCACCCCGCGCCCAGGACGGCGTCATGCAGGGGGTTCTTGAGCTCGGAGCTGTCGAAGCTGAACGTCTCGGTCGCTTCGAGGCCGCCGTCTTCGCCCCCGCCGAGCGTCCACTGCTTCGAGACCGTCCGCACCTGACCACGTCGGACCTCGGCCGAGACGGACAGCCTAGGGGCGTCGCCGACCCAGGTGACCTCGTACTGCTGGTCGAGGCAGCGGACCTCGTTCTTCTCCGGGACCAGGCGCATACGGACCTGGAACACCCGGCTCACCTGATTGCGGGCGAAGAAGGTCTGCCAGGCCGGCTCCAGCATCCGCCACTCCGCCACCAGCTCGGCGCCCTCCGCGCGGCCGTCCCGGATGACGTACGGGACGTCGGAGCGATTGAGGCCGAGCAGCGCCGCGCGGACCTCGGCGACGGATCGGGGGGCGACACCGTCGGACGGGCGCTTGGTGCCGGTCAGCTTGTCGAAGAGTCCCATGAAGTCAACCTACGAGGGGTCGGATCGTCGGTGCAAAGATCTGCCGCGGCCTCGGGGTGCGCTTCCACCGGACGCGCTACGAAGCCGCGCCGGTGTCCGCGCGGACTGTGCGCACGAAGTCCCGGAAGTCGCCCAGGACAGCGGGGTGTTGGGACACGGTGGCGGTGGGGGCCAGTCGGATCACCGGCGGCTTGCGCGGATGGGCGACGTCCAGTTGGTCGCGCCGGTGTCGGATCCGGCGCCACCCTCGGCCAGAGCGAGGTCGGCGCCGACGGGTGGGTCTCCGAAGGAGAGAGCGAGGCCTCCGGCCCCGGCGTCGGGACAGCGGTCCGGAGACCGTGGCGGGCGCCGAGTCAGGCCCCGTACGACAGGCTTCCCTGTGGTGAGCGGGCCTCTCAGCGCGGCGATACCCCCCCGACCGGCTGACGGGCGGGGCCGCCCTGGAGGTCGTTCGCTCGGCAAGCACTTCGCTGCTGACCTCCAGCTTCGCGGCCGCTGGAATGGAAATTACGGATGACGCACAAACCATGGATGCCCGTCTGATCGACCGTCACGTAGGCGGCTTCACAGGTTGGCGAACTGACCTGTGGAGGGAGTGCAGAGATCCGTGATCTCTACTTTGATTCGGGCCGGCGGATCTGATCGATTGATAGGTTGAGGGAGCAGTTCCGCCATGCCGGAGCACAAGAGATAACACGCAGGCCCCCGTTGAGGTGAGGCAGAGTCGGCATACGGGGAGGGGTCCGCCCGTGGCGTGGGACGAGTGGGAGCAGCTGAAGTCCGAGTCGGCGAAAAAGGCAGTCGGCACATATGGTCAGCCAAAGGGACCTCGCCTCGGTCGGCTCAGCGGCGCACGACCTGTTCGAGGATTTCGGGCGGTACAGCGATCACGCCCGTAACCAACGATCTCGTCCGCAACACCGTCAACGCAGGCTGGGACGCGAGTAGTGAGTACCTCAGCAACACGAAGGAGCGTCCCTAGTGGAGAAGTCACAGAGAAGCGGGACGTCGATAGCCTCTTGGCGGAACGGGAGAGTCGTCCTTCTGTTCCTCGTGGTTCTCGGGCTCTTCTGCGGCGCCGGATGGACTTTCCTGAACAAAGGTCTTTATCTGCTCCCCGGCAAAATGTGCGAAGGCACTCTCGAACGGAACACGGTCAAAAGCGTTCTGCCGTCGGCGCGATCGGCCGACAGTGGCTCCGACAGCCAGGGCGCGGGGGATGACCTTACTTTCTGGTGTCATGTCACCACCAGCAATGACTCGTCCATCTCCGGGGAAGCCCGGGTCCAGCCCACTTCGCGTGAGAAATGGCTCGCCTACTATCGGGGATCCGGGGGCCAGAATCGGATCATCCGCGTCTCCGTCGGCGAAATAGAAGCTCTGGCTCAGGTTGATCCCGGTGCGGACACTTCATCGGTGTACGTGCCCTGTGCTCCGCCAGGTGTCCCCTCCTACAACGCCTCCCAGCCCTATGCCGTCGTCGGAGAGGCCCGGATCGGACCTGCCAAGGCCACGGGTGTGCCACTGCGGCAGGCTCTGACGGACTTCGCCTACCAACTAGCCAAACACGCCTACAAACTGGCCGAGTGCAAGGATCCCCGCGGCTTTCCCGAGGAACTGCCCCGCTACGAGCACGACCGATGAAGGACGAGGAGATCCTCGCGTACTTCGATCGCCGCGGCCGGGTCGAGCTGCGCACCGGCCGCATCGGCGCGTCCCTGGCGCGTGCGCACCCCTCCGGAGGTCGTTCTCACCGACCTTGGGCTGATCGACCGGGATGCACACACGGTGAGTACGCATCCACACACCATGTGACGCCCGCTGAATCATCAACCGCGCGCTGACCACAGCGGCAGCGATCAGCGCGGATACGGTCAGCTCCGTAGCGGGGCCGGCGCCTGCTGAGCCGGGAGTTCCGGATCGCCCCACTCGGTCTTGGGCGTGCCCGACGGATATCGGGCGCAGTCGGAGTAGGCGACGACACCCAGACGGTCATAGGGGAAAGCCTCAACCCGGACGACGTCGCCGGTGCCCGGGGGCTGCACGCTCAGTACGGTCCAGTGGTCGCTGATCTCGTACCTGGTGACTTTCCATCCGCGCCGCGTCAGTTCCTTCCGCGCCCGTCGCAGCGCCGACACCGCCTGAGACGGGGTGACACCCTTCAACCCCCATTCGCTGCTCACCGCGACCACACCCGGCACACTGGGCGGTGAGTCGCTCACCTGCTTGGTCAGGTCCTTGAGCCCGGTGTAGTAGCACCCGGAGCCGTCGGCCTCCTGGCCGCCGCCGGGCCATCTGGGGTCCAGCGTGGCCTGCGGCACGTCGAGTGTGTCGTAGACCTGTTGTGTGAGGCCGTCGAGGCGCTGCGAGGTAACGGCTGGATCCGCGACGGGGTAGGGGTCGCCGTTCCAGAGCCGCCCGGCCCCGCGAGCGACCCACACCCCTCCGGCCGCCGTCACTGCCATGGCCAACGCAGCGGCCGTGGCGAGAAGGATTTTCCGGTGCGGTCCGAGAGAACGGTGTGGCTGTGTCATGCGGAGATCATGCGGCGGGGAGGGCGAGGGGGCATGAGCACGCGTACTCAACTGCCGTGTGTGGACCAGCGACCGCGGCCCCTCCGCCCAACCCCGCGTTTCACGGGCCGACCGGTCACAGCTTCACCAGCACTCCGTGCCAGGTCCAACCCGCGTCGAGGACCGCTTGCTGGAGGGGATTCGTCATCTCCCGTGTGTCGAAACGGAACGCCTCCACCTTGTGCTGGCGGCCATCGGGACCCTGCTTCATCTCCCACCGCCGGTACACCGCGGGCGCGTGCCCACGTCCGTACTGCGCATCGGCGTGGTCGGACGAACGGTTCTCCCACCGCTCGTCGAGGAAACGCACCTCGTGCTTCTCCGGAACAAGGCGCATCCGGGTCTTGAGGGTCACACCCACCCGCCGAATCCGGCACTCCGCCACCAGGTCGGCCTTCTCGGCAGGGAGAGCGTTGCGCACGCGGTACGGCACGTCCGGCCCGTTGAGCGCGAGCAGCGCGGCCCGGACCTCCGTGCCCGACAGCGGTACGACACCGCTGTCGGGGTACTTGGTGCCCGTCAGTTTGTCGAGAAGTCCCATCGGATCATCCTAAGAAGATCTGGCTTGGCGACATCGGATTCCCCACGCTTGGCGCCGTCCGCGCGGGGCTTGGCACGCTCGCCTGTGCTTGTTCATGAGGCACCGTTGCTCCCCGGCGCCCTGATCCGCCGGACAGGCCCTATAGCTGGGATGCCATCTGCACCTCGGTGCAGCCACGCTGTTTCGCCTCGTGATCGGCGAACGCCTTCACCGCGGATGCGGCGAATTGGGCGGAGTAGTGACGGACCGGGTAGGTGTCGGTGTCCCTGTCGTAGAGGCGGTACAGCACGAACACGGCAGGCTGCGCGGACTGGGGGCACTTCGCGGTGGCCCAGGAGTAGTCGTTGTGCTTGTGGGTGGGGCCGTATCCCTCCTTGAGATTGCGACCCTCACTCGCAAGGAAGTCCTTGGCGACGGCACCGTAGTAGGCGTACAGGCCGTATCCAGGCTTCTTGGCCGGTGTGACGAGGTAACAGTTCACCTGCGGGGCCTGAGTGTCCGTGGGATACTCCATGATCCAGGGCGTACCGCTCTCCGCCGCCGTGGAAGCCGGCTCTCGAAGCGCGGCGCAGGAGCCCTGCGCCTGCCCCAGTGGTTTGACCGTACGGGGCTTACCGAGCGTGGGGGCGGACACCTGAGTGAGCTGTTTCCCGGCCCTCGCCCGACACCCGTACTTGGCAGCTGCTTTCTGGGCACTCTCCGTGACTACCCGACCCAGCCCGGTGAGTGCGGGGCCGCTGCTCGACGCGTAAAGGTCTCCGTATGCGACGAGAGCCTTGCTCCTCTCGTTCTGGCAGTCGATCGCGACCATGACCTGCCAGGTGTCGTCATGCCTGACAATGCCAGGCCAGCCGTTACCAAGGGGTGCCGCCTGTCCCCGGACGCCTTCGTAGTCCTGGTTGTACCAAACGAGGCTGCCGGAGGGGGCTGTTGTGCCGCTCCAGCGCAGTCTGATCTGCAGGGCGCCGCCCCGCGCGCCGGACTTCGTGGTCTTCACGGAGCACTGGGCCAGGTAGTCACCGTCGGAGTCAAGTGATCCGACCCGCAGGTTCGAGGAGCCCAGGGCGGCGTCGAGTCCGCCTTGGGCCAACGTGCCGTCGCAGGCCTGGTCCAGTGAGCGGCCGTTGCGCCAGGAGTCGTATGCCCCGGTGCTGTACAGCACCTGGGCCACGACGCCTAGGACGAGGACGAATGCCCCCACGTACCAGCCTGCGTGTATGCGTCGGAGCCTGGAGTTGATCTGCATCGTGCTCATTCTGTCGAGGGCTGTTCCCTGCGGCGTTCAGCGGTCGCTACGAAGGGTGTTGAGCGTGTGATTGCGGCCGAAGTCGTACTGATCCTGACCCGCGTGGACAAAGAACTGCGCGTAGTCGCTGTCGATGCCGTGGCCGCGGCTGTTCGCCCACGCCCTGACCATGTGCTCCACATCGTGCTGGCCGGCATCGTAGGTCTCGGCGTTCTTCTGGGTGGCAGCGAGGTTCGCCTCGGCCACATGCTCCTTGTTGGACTCGTACGCCCACACATCGACGGTCTTCGTCGCAAGGTCTCCGACGGGGCTGAGATCGGAGACGGGATTGAACATCAGTGCCGTGCTCAGGGAGGTGCCCAGACCGTGGTTGAAGTCGGCGGCCCACTGCGTCTTCTTGAACCGCTCGTCGAAGATGACGTCGGACCGTACGCCGTCGTAGGCACCCATGGCGCGTGAGCTGTCGACGATGCGGTCGTGGATCGTCTTGTCACCGGCGTCCTGGGGGATACCGGCCAGGACATGGTGCGAGTACTGCTGCTCCGCCCCGTAGAGATGCCCGAAGGCCTCCGGATCGTCGGCGATGCCCCGCATGACGGCGGCGAGGCGTTGGTGCCCCACAGCGAGGTGCGCTCCGTCCTTGTCGTTCCAGACGGAACCCGAACTGTCCCAGTCGATGTCGTAGCGCGACGACGACTCTGCGTAGATGCCGTGCGTGTCGGGCGTGTACGACGTCAGGATGTGCGCCAAGGGCGTGGCGAGATTCTTCGGCAGTTCTTGTGCTTGATCCGCCGAGTACAGGGTGTTGATGGTGTGCTGCAGGATGCGGGCCTGGGGCAGGGTGTGCTCTCCGACCGCGTGATAGGCGCCCGGCGCGCCCCCGGTCGTAGCGGTCTCCAGAGCGGCGCCGAACCCCTTGCGGACGTCACCGTCCTCGACGACGACCGGCGGACCTGTCGTGGTGCCACCGGGCGGGGTCGCGTAGTGGTCGATAACGGTGTCCCAGTCCCGTCCGTGGAGCAGGTACTCCAGATTGTCGTTGTGCGCCGGATCCAGGTACTCGGTGCTGGTCGCCGGGTCATCGGACATGATGCCGAGGACACCGTCGAGCGGGTCGTTGGCGAACCAACCCCGATCCTTGCCAGTGAAGTTGTCCCGCAGGGCCCAGATGGACTCGGTGTGCCCCTTGGCCGTGTACGACTCCTCCGCGTGCCGGATGTCATCCCGAACCAGATCTCGACCTGGTTCAACTACGAGGACCCGACAAGGGTGAAACGGAAGTGAACGTGCGGGTTTTTCGCCAGCCAAGCTTTCACATCGATCCTTACGGAAGGGCCGTTACCTGGTACAGCCGAATTTCGCGCACGGCTCCGGACGTCAGCCACCCGTGCCCGTCCTTCGCCCCGAACGCCTTGACGACGGCGCCCGTCTCCTCGTCCGCCCACTCCCCCGCCGTACGGGTATCGCCCTACATGTGGTCCTGGATGGCCTTGGCCGCGGCCTGCTTCTCGGCGGGCGACGACGCCAGGTCCGGCCGACCGTGCGGGCGGTCCCGCCACCGACTATGTGCTGCTCTCCTGCCGACTCGGCCATGAATCCCTACCCCCGTGGGCTCAGTTGGCGTGCGCCTGCCACGCCAACAACCAGCCTAATACGTCGCGTTGACAGGCTTTGGGCCTTCACATTGGCCCAACAGCCACTCGTCAATACCGACGGCTACATGACAGAACGCCGACGCTTACTGGTGACGACGGCTACGACGGCTCCGCCGAGGAGCACGGCGGAGCCGATGCCCAGGGCGATCCACAGAGTGGTGTCGCCCTCCTTGGATGCGGAGGCTGTCACTGCCGAGTTGTCCTTCTTTACTGGAGGAGTCGTGCCCTTGGATGGGGAAGCGTTTGGAGACGTTTGTGCCGTGGCCGCCAGATCCGGGAGCGGGTAGACGTCGGCAGGGCCCGGGTCACCCGGGGTCTGCAAGGCGATGCGGGGGCGGACGATGCCGTAGCCGATGGAGTCGTTGCGCTTCGAGCCGTCTGTGGGCCCGCCAGCGGTGTTGAGCATGACCCGTAGGACCTGGTTGTTGGTCCACTTCGGGTGTTTGGACCAGATCAAGGCGGCGCTGGCTGAGGCCAGGGCGGTGGCGTCGCTGGTGCCGTGAGAGCGGCAGAGGCCCGTGCCGTTCGGGCATACGTGGTACATCTCGTCGCCGGGAGCGGCGATGTCCACCTGGGGGCCGTACTCGGATTCGGTGGTCTTGCGAAGGTTCTTGCCTACTGCACCCACGCCGACCACACCCGGAGTGGCGGCGGGGTACTCCACTGGGTTTCCTTTGTCTTCGCTGCCGCTGTTTCCGACGGCCGCAAAGATCAACGATCCCTTGTCCAGCGCGTACTTCACAGCGGCAGTGAGCTGCTCCGTTCCTTCGGGCACCCCCATCGAGATGTTGATCACCCGTGAACCAGAATCAACGGCGTAGCGAATCCCGCGACTCACGGTCTCGCTGAACTCCTTGATGTACCGGCCGCTGTCCAACCCTCTATCGGGTGTCCGCACGGGGAGGATCTTGACTCCTGGCGCGAGGCCGAAGGTGCCAGCGCCTCCGTTGGCTCTTCCAGTACCAGCAATCTGAACGGCCATCAGGGTGCCATGGCCGTTGGGATCCGTGCGTTCGTCACCGGGGGCGTCTGGTGCTTCGTCCTTGCCAGAGAGTACTTGCCCCTCCAGGTCGGTCAGCTTGGCGTTCACGCCCGAGTCGATGACGGCCACGGTAACGCCTTTGCCCGTGCTGGTCTGCCACATCTGCTCGGCCTTCATGGCCGTGAGGTGCCACTCCCTCTCACGGATGGACTCCGCGTGGGCGGGAGTGGCCGCGATACCGACCAACAGCAGGCCCACGGCTCCGGAGACAACGCTTCCGCAGCGGGCATTCCTCATCGTGGTCGCATCTGCTTCCTCTTGGTGTGTGCAGGTTCAGTCGATAGCTGGTGACTAGGTGGTCGAGCGGCCGTTCTGCTGCTCGGTCTCCTGCTCCTCGCTTCGCTCGCCGGCCCTTCTGCCCTGCTTGTTGTTCTGTCGCGAATTCGATGGCCGAGTGCCGTTCGGCGGCGCACCCGTACGTCCAGCTGCGCTTGATGCGGGCGTGCCGTCACCAGAGTCCTGATTCCGTACCAAGCCCGAGCCACCAGGGGTGAACGGCCGGGTTCCCGAACGTCTCTGCGGCTGCGGACGGCCGCCGACGACTCCACGGTCCGCGCCTGCGCCCGTGCCCATGGCCCGACGGCCGGCCGGTGTCGCACTCTGCCCGACGCCCGCTCGCCCTGTACTGGCGGGGGTCCTCTGAGTAGTCGAGCCACGACCACCAGCCGAGCTGTGCGTTTCACCGCCGACGACATTGCCTCGCGGCAATCCGCTGGCGGGCCGACCAGCGGGCGATCCAGCGGCCGATGACGTGGGGCGGCCACCGACGATGCCGGAGCTGCCGCCCGGCGCACGCCCGGGAGTTGCGCCCGTGATTCCTCGGCCCGGAGGCACTGCGGGGCGACCGCCGACCACTGGCCGCGCCGTGCCTGTCGAGCCCTCCGGCTCGGTCGTACGACCGATACCCGGCACACCTCTGGAGACCGGGCCTACCTGTCCGCGCCCGGGTTGGGCCGAAGGGCGGCCGCCGATCGCCGTGCGGCCCAGCCTCGGGGGATTCGCGGATGGGCTTGGTACGCCTCTTGCCATCGGCGGGATCGGCCCCGTGGGCAGTGCCCCGCCGCCGTCAACCTTGCCTCCGTTCGGCGGCCCGACCGGGCTTGTCGAAAGTG
This sequence comes from Streptomyces sp. NPDC058086, assembly GCF_042885015.1. NCBI lineage: Bacteria > Bacillati > Actinomycetota > Actinomycetes > Kitasatosporales > Streptomycetaceae > Streptomyces > Streptomyces sp. NPDC058086. The sequence continues at coordinate 195,948 of NZ_JBHVST010000001.1, forward strand.
CCGACGGCGTTTGCGGGAGCACGCCCGTCCCGTCGACGTGGACGCCCACACGGTTTGAGGCGTCGGGCAACGGCCGTCTGGCTGGCCCGCGCGATTCGTATCCGCCGTCGGCTGCTCCGTTGCCCCCAGTCGCCTCGGCCGAGGCTCGATGCGATCCGTTGGAGGACGAGATTCCAGCCGCTCCGCTGCCAGATGATGGGCGAACGCCGCCATCCCCGGTAGACACGGCCTCGTTGTTGGTGAAATGGCCTGGTGTCGGCTGAATCGCCTCCGGCGGCGGCGGAAATTTAGGCCTCTCCAGCCCGTCCAACTGCGTAGCCGACAGCTGGTACGCCTGTCCCAGCTTTGTCATCTGGGCGGCGGCCTCCTGGCGGACCTTCTCCTTGTTCGCCGCCAGTGCCGCGAGCTCGGTCGTGGACTTGCTGCTCACCGCTGCCGCGTCGGGGTCGTTGTGGGCCGCTGTCGCCGCGTCCAGGTTCGCCTGGGCGGCGGCCTTGTCGCGGGGTATCGACGCCTGGGCCGTGGCGATCGCGTCGGAGGCGTGTCCCAGCCAGGTCGCTGAGTCGTCGCTGAAGTCGCCCAGGCGCAGGGTCGAGTTGGCGAGGTCGCCCGTCCAGGCGCGGAACGCGTCCGCTCCCTCGCCCTTCCATTCCACCCACTGCGGGCGGACCTTGAGCTCTTCGGCGATCTTGCGAATCTCCTTGGCCGCCGCGGTCAGCCGGGTGGCGGCGGCCTGCACCGTGCCGGCGTTCGCCTGGTCGAGCCACGCCAGCATCTGCTCGTGGCCCATGTCCTCGAAGGACGTGCTGCCGGTCCCCTTGCCGGACATCAGAACTCCTCCATCGGATCCATCAGATGCTGCCACCCGAGTCGCCGCCCACCGCCGCCTGGTCCGGCTTCGCGTCACTGCCGCCTTCGTGGCTCTTCTTCGGGAGGCCGGGGTCGTATTCCCCGCCGTAGTGCTTCGCGGTCTCCACACTGATCGCCTTCATGCGGTCGCGCACGTCCAGATCGATGTTCTGGTAGCCCTTGTGCGAGGCCAGCACCGCGATGTTCATGCCCTCCATGGAGTCGGACAGCAGCTTCGACAGGCTCTCCAGTTCCGTGATCACCGTCTCGTACGAGGTGAACAGTCCGGATGCCTCCGCCCACTCGCCCGCTCCGCCGCCGAACTGGTGGCGCGCCAGCTGTTCCTGCCCCACCTCGCCCGGTCCCGCCGCCGAACCCTTCAGGTCGCGGATCAAGTCGTCCACACGCTTCTGGAACTTCGTGAACGACGACAGTTCGGTGACCACATCACCGATCGCGTTCTGTGCCGCGTCGAACACGCTCGACGCCCACGACGACGGTCCAGGCGCCGCCCCACTATCGCTCGGCAACACAGTCTCTCCCCCGTACAGCCAAAACAGCCGAAGCTTCACCTGCAACTCTAGCTATCGGCTGTGACAGTCCACAGGCAGCCTCTGGCAGAGAATGACCGGAATCGGGCCATTCTGAGTAGCGACTCGGCCAGTCGCCGAGGCCGGTGAGGAAGAGCATGGCTCCACTCAACCCCGCTGCAGGAGACAGCACATGAGTGCCCGTACTCATATGAGGGAGCGGAAGTATCCAGGTGCCCCAGCGGTTCAGCCCTCGGAGGCGTACGGCACGAAGGCTGCCCATGCGTCCGGTGTGAGCGCGAGCCGGGGGCCGTCGATGTTCTTGGAGTCGCGGACGTGAATGGTGTCTGGAGTAGTGGCGATCTCTACGCAGGAGTTGCCGTCATTGCCGCTGCTGTAGCTGCTCTTGAACCACGCGAGGTCCGAGACGTCCCCGGCAGCAGACTTGCGAATCATGCTTCTCCCAGCAGTTGCTCGATGAGGGGCAGCGACTCCCGTGGAGAGAGAGCCTGCGCCCGGATGGTGCCATACCGCAGCTCAAGGATGCGGAGCTGTTTCGGATCCGACGTCGGGCGGCCGTTGAACGCGCCGTCGGAGCGCCCCACCGCCGTGCCGTCCGGGAACTTCAGCACCTCGATCCTTCCGTCCAAGCCGGAGTGGACCTCGCAGTTCAACGGCATCACCTGAAGCATGACGTTGTGCAGCCGCCCCACCTCCAGGAGGCGTTCGAGCTGCTGTCGCCACACCATTGTGCCTCCGATGGGACGCCGTAGGGCTGCCTCTTCCTGCACGAAGCTGAGCGCCGGAGCGGGCAACCGCTCGAAGACCGACTGCCTAGCCATGCGTGCGGCGACCATTCGCTCGACCTCATCCGGCGAGTACGGGGGTTGCCCTGCCCTGAACAGCGCCCTCGCATGATCCGGCGTCTGCAAGAGGCCGTTGATGCTGTGGCTCTCGTACACCCCGATCTCGACCGCCTGCGCCTCCAGCTTGGCCAGCTCCCGCACCTTCTTCGGATACCGGACCCTCTTCACGTCCTCCTTCATCGCCGAGATCAGCCCACCCGCACCCAACACCTCGTCCGACTTGTCCAGAAACTCGGGCCGAGGAATCCGCTTCCCACCCTCGATCTTGTAGACCATGTCCTCCCCGTACCCGACCAGCTCCCCGAACTCGGCGGCCCGCATCCCCACCGCCTCCCGCCGCAGCTTGAGCTGTCGCCCAACGGTCGCGACCACCGCCACACCCCAGTCGTCGTCCGGGTCCACCTCCCAACCCGGCTCGTCCGCCTCGCTCTTGAGCCGGCCCGCGTCACCGTCCGTGTCGTACATCCCGTGCTCCTCCGTCGTACCGCCGTGCCACAGCGCCCGCTACCCGTACGCCCCGCCCCGACAGCCCGGACACGACCGGACAAGCTCCGGACAGTGACCATGCGTATCGATGCAGTCACTGGTTCACGGTAGGCATCCGCCGCCACGCTGAGTGACATGAATCAAGAAACCGCCGCCCCCGCCGCCTTCACGGCCCAACTCGACTACCCCATCCGCAACTTCAGCGCGCTCCTGTCCCCCACGCCGCGCGGCGCTCGTCTCGCCCGGCTGCTCGCCACCGAGCAACTCCGCTCCTGGGGACTTCCGCTGAATCCGGCGGAGCACGTGGTGGCCGAGCCGGCGGCGAACGCGGCTACACATGGCCGGGTCCCGGGCCGTGACTTCCGGCTCGCGCTCTACGTGGTCGCCGACACCATCCGCATCGAGGTCACCGACGCATGCGGCGACCGCCAGCCCCGGCCCCAATCCCTCGCCCTTGACGCCGAGTCCGGCCGCGGTCTCGTCCTCGTCGACGCCCTGGCCGACCTCTGGGGTGTCGCATCAGGGCCGCCCCCGCGCAAGACCGTATGGGCCGAGATCGACCTCCTCCCACCGAAGCACAGCGGGCCATACTCCGGTGCGACCGGCGATCTTCCCCAAGAAACACGAGAGGGAAAGAACCCCACCAAGCCCCACCCCTCCCGCCCGCCGAAACGGTGACCGCCGCGCAAACTCACTCCCGCGAGTGAATATGCCCAACTCGGGTGGATTCGGGACCGGTTGCCTGCCTTACGCTCAGCGCGACACAGCTCAACCACAGACATGCGACGGCCCCCGCCGGGACGGCAATCCCAGTGCGAGGGCCTGACCACCGAGGAAGACGAGACCTTCCCGAATGGATACACAGAACCCTAGCGCGCCCTCGCGCGCCCAGTCCCGTATCGCGGGCAAAAGCCACACCCACCAGAACGCTCACGCCCGCCCCGGCGGCGTCATCCACGACAACACCCGCCACACCACCCGCTTCACGGTGATCGGCAACCACCTCGCCCAGCACCCGGAGCTCTCAGGACTCGCGATCGGGCTGGCCGTCTACATCCAGTCGCTCCCCACCGGCGCCCGCGTCGACATCAAGACCCTCGCCGCCCGCTTCCCCGAAGGCCCGACCCGTATCGCCGCCGCCCTGCGCGAGCTCGAAACCCACGGCTACCTCCGCCGCACCCGCGAACGCACCCCCGGCGGCCGCATCGTCACCCGCACCGTCTCCTGAAACCAGCACGGACACCACGGAACGGCAGCCGACACCCCCAGGCCCACCCGACGCCCGGCCCCGGCCGAACGCCCGCCCCGCAAGCTCCTCCCCACCGTGCCCCGGCCCGCGCACGCCTCCCCCACCCTCCTTCGGACCGCCACCGACCTCCTCGCCGGCCTCCGCCGCCGCGACCCCCGCCTGCTTCTCTCCGGCAGCGACGCGGAGCACCTCGCCCCCGGAGTCGCCGCCTGGCTGGAACGCGACCTCACCCCCACCGCCGTACAACGCGCGCTGACCGCGGACCTGCCACCGGAGGATCTACGCCGCCCAGCCGCCCTTCTCGCCCATCGACTCGCCGTGCAGCTGCCGCCTCCTCCGCCGCCGTTCCGCGTGCCCATGCCGCCCCCGGACGTACGGCATCCGCTCCAGAACTGCGAGGGCTGCGACCGCGCCTTCCGCTCCCCCGGCCGCTGCCGTGACTGCCGATCCGATCTCCCGGAGGCCGCCTAGCATGAACGTGACGATCCTTGCCCCCGGGCACGGCAGACGAGGAGCGAGCGCCATGACCATCGCCGCGGACGACGCGCAGCAGGGCGCCTCCCACCTGTACCGGGCCATGCGGGACTTCGTTCAGTCCATGGACGACACCCTTCCCGGCAAGTTCGAGATCACCAAGGAAGGGATCGTCCACGACATGATGTCGCCCGTGAAGCAGCACGAACTCACCGCGCTGCGTCTCCGGAAACGTCTCGAGAAGGTCATGCCGGAGAACCTCGTGGCCCACACTGGTACCCCGGACGTGGAAAACGAGCCCGAGGGCGTCATGCGCCACCCCGACGTCATGCTGATCGCCGAGGCGGACATGGAGGGAGACGGGTCCTTCGACCCTCGTACGATCATCGCCGCCATCGAGATCGTTTCCCGCTCGAACCCGGACAACGACTGGGTGAGCAAGGTGCGGGACTATCCGTTGCTGGGCATTCCGTTGTACGTGATCTTCGACCCGCGCGTGGGAGAAGGTGCCGTCCTCTCCGACATCCACCCCACCCCCAACGGCCCCCGCTACGCCACCCGCAAGGACTTCATCTACGGCGAGGACGTGACCATCGCCGAGTGGACGATCTCGACCGCGGACCTGCCCCGGTACCCGAACCAGTAAGCCGGACCGCGGCGACGAAGGCACGACGAAGGCATTCCGCTGCTCCGCCTGGAGCACTCCCACGCGACACCCCACCCCCGCCCGACGACGCTGAACGCATGGCAGAAGAGACCAGCACCCTCGCCGGGCGGCCCGAGCAGCCCCTTCCCCCTGTTCGGGACTGGCCCGCCGGTGAGCTGAACGCCATCGAGTTCGAGCCGGTGCTCGCGGAGCTGATGCGGGAGGGGCCGCTGACGCGGATCCGGCTTCCGTACGGGGAGGGCTGGGCGTGGCTGGCGACGCGCTACGACGACGTGAAGATGATCACGAACGATCCCCGGTTCAGCCGGCGGGAGGCCTCCGTCCGGCAGGTCACGCGACTGGCGCCGCACTTCGCGCCCCGGCCCGGGGCCCTGGCCTGGGCCGATCAGCCCGACCACAACCGGCTCCGGCGCGCCGTCTCGAACGCCTACACCGTGAGCGCCGTGAAGCGCCTGCGCCCCCGTGCCCAGGAGATGCTCGACGTGCTCGTGGACGGGATGGTGGCGGACGGCCCCCCGGCCGACCTGATCGAGCGGGTCCTCGAACCCTTCCCGATCAACGTCGTCTGCGAGGTCATGGGTGTACCCGTCGACGAGCGGCAGAAGTTGCACGACTGGACGCGGGAGATCATCTCCACGGCGGGCGGCGCCGAGGCCTCCGAGCGCGCCAAGAAGGGGCTCTTCGGGTGGATCGGGGAGGCCGTCCGCGAGCGCCGCGACAGCAAAGGCGACGGTGGCGGTGGCGGTGGCGGTGGCGGTGACAGCGAGGACGTGTTGTCCCTGCTCGGTGGTGCCGTGCGGCGGGGCGAGCTCGGCCTGGAGGAGGCGATCAGTGTCGCCGGGCCGCTCCAGATCGGCGGCGAGGCCATCACCAACAACAGCGGCCAGATGTTCTACCTCCTCCTCACCCGGCCCGACCTGCTGGAACGCTTCCACAACGACCCCGCCTCCCGCCCGGCGGCCATCGAGGAACTCCTGCGCTACATCCCGCACCGCGCCGCCGTCGGCCTGCCCCGCATCGCCACGGAGGACGTCGACATCCGCGGCACCCTAGTCAGGACCGGCGACGCCGTCTATGTCTCCTACCTGGCCGCCAACCGCGACCCGGACGTCTTCCCCGACCCCGACCGGATCGACCTCGACCGGGACGCGGGCGCCCATGTGTCGTTCGGCAACGGGCCGCACTTCTGCACGGGCGCCGTCTTCTCCCGTATGCAGATCGAGCTGCTGATCGACACCCTGCTCGAACGCCTGCCCGGGCTGCGTCTCGCCGTACCCGCCGATCAGGTCCCCTTCCGGCAGCGCACGATGATCCGCGGTCCGGTGGCCTTGCCGGTCACCTGGTGACGCCCAGGTCCACACGGTGGCTCTCCGGCGGGCCCAGGTACGTCGGCCTGAGCCCACCCGTGCCGATCACCAGCCGACCGGGCCGTACGTCCGTCACCCGTTCGAGGTCGTCACGGAGGTCGCCCGCCACCCGTACGACTCCGGAGTGGTCCTCCAGGGAGACCGACCGGCGCGCCCACCAGCGAGAACGCTCCGCCGGTGAAGGAGATGTACGCGCCGGGGTCGGTGGGCCGCGGCTGCCCACCGTCCGCCCACGCCACTCCCGACAGCCCCGGCCACGCCGCGAGCCCGGCACCGAGCCCGGCACCGAGAACGGTTCTGCGACTGACGTCTCCAGACATGCCTCACCCCTCGCCCCGACGGCGTACGAATTTGCTCAGCGGCATGACAAATAGTGGAGGGAGGGTCACGCGGGGGAATGGGTCGTCGGCGTCGAATACTTTCGGAGGCCGTCATCACGCTTACGGAGGCCGTCATCGGCCTACTGAGACCGTCATCGGCTTACGGAGACCGTCATCGGCTCACGAAGGCCGTCATCGGCGAAGATCGTCGGCGGTGCCGGCCACGGCCGGGCCGAGTCTCGCCGGAAGGTGGGCCACGACCAGGGCGACGGCCGCCTCCGCCGTGTCGGTCTCGCCGAGGAGGGGCCCGCCGCGTGCCACGAAGACCCGGAAGCTCCCGTCGTGCCGGGGCAGGACGCTCGGCACCCGCAGCGCGTACGGGTACCGGGTGCAGCTGCTCAGATGCAGGGCGAAGTGGCTGTTGTACGGATACAGCTGCCGCAGTGTCCGTTCCGCGTGGGCCACCTCGATGAGGTGCACGATGCCCGGGTAGCCCACCCCCGGCCGGAGGATCTCCTGCCGTTCGCGACGCCACTGCCACGCCAGCGCCAGCTGCCGCCACCGCGCCTCCACGACATCGGCCGGGCCACGCCGATGCGCCGCCGTCACGTCCGGAAGAACCGGCTTCGCCGGCAGCGGCCGACGTCCCACCGCGCCCAGGTCATTGGAATCCACGCACGCAGTGTGCGCGATGGGCACGGCAAAGGGGCCCGTACGACCGAAGTCGTACGGGCCCCTTCAAGGAGCTCGCGAGGAGCTACCAGGCTGTCAAGCCAACAAGGACTTACTTGTTGATCTTGATGACCTGGCCGGCGCCCACGGTCCGGCCACCCTCACGGATGGCGAACTTCAGGCCCTCCTCCATGGCGACGGGCTGGATGAGCGAAACGGTCATCTCAGTGTTGTCGCCCGGCATGACCATCTCGGTGCCCTCGGGGAGGGTCACAACGCCGGTCACGTCCGTCGTGCGGAAGTAGAACTGCGGACGGTAGTTGTTGAAGAACGGCGTGTGGCGGCCACCCTCGTCCTTGGACAGGATGTAGGCCTGGGCCTCGAACTCGGTGTGCGGCGTGACCGAACCGGGCTTGATGATGACCTGGCCGCGCTCGACGTCCTCGCGCTTGATGCCACGGAGGAGCAGACCGACGTTCTCACCGGCCTGGCCCTCGTCGAGCAGCTTGCGGAACATCTCGATGCCGGTGACCGTGGTGGTGGTCTTCTCCTGCTTGATGCCCACGATGTCGACGGTCTCGTTGACCTTGAGGACACCACGCTCGATACGACCGGTGACGACGGTGCCACGACCGGTGATCGTGAAGACGTCCTCGATCGGCATCAGGAACGGCTTGTCGACGTCACGCTCGGGCTGCGGGATGTTCTCGTCGACGGCCTTCATCAGGTCGAGGACGGTCTGGCCCCACTCCTTGTCGCCCTCAAGGGCCTTGAGCGCCGAGACCTTGACGACCGGAAGGTCGTCGCCCGGGAACTCGTACTCGGAGAGCAGCTCGCGAACCTCGAGCTCGACGAGCTCCAGGATCTCCTCGTCGTCCACCATGTCGGCCTTGTTCAGGGCGACGACGATGTACGGAACGCCGACCTGGCGGGCCAGGAGCACGTGCTCCTTGGTCTGCGGCATCGGGCCGTCCGTCGCGGCGACAACGAGGATGGCGCCGTCCATCTGCGCCGCACCCGTGATCATGTTCTTGATGTAGTCCGCGTGACCGGGGCAGTCAACGTGGGCGTAGTGACGGGTCTCCGTCTGGTACTCGACGTGCGCGATCGAGATCGTGATACCGCGCTGGCGCTCCTCAGGAGCCTTGTCGATCTGGTCGAAGGCCGAGGCCTCGTTCAGGTCCGGAAACGCGTCGTGCAGCACCTTGGTAATGGCGGCCGTGAGGGTCGTCTTACCGTGGTCGATGTGACCGATGGTGCCGATGTTGACGTGCGGCTTAGTCCGCTCGAACTTTGCCTTCGCCACTGGGTCCTCCTGCGGAGTGGTTCTGGTACGCCTTACTCATCGGCGCCAGGTGATCTTTGCTGGGATGCCGCCCGCCGGGGTTCTTCCCGGACCGGGACGATCTCTCGTCCCTGTGCCGGTTTGAGGCCCCGGCGGTCGGTGTCAAGCCTAAAGCGTGTAAACGGGGTGCGTTACTCGCCCTTGGCCTTCGCGATGATCTCCTCGGCGACGTTCCGGGGAACCTCGGCGTAGGAGTCGAACTGCATCGAGTAGCTTGCGCGACCCGAGGTCTTGCTGCGGAGGTCGCCGACGTAGCCGAACATCTCCGAGAGCGGCACCAGACCCTTGACGATCCGGGCACCCATCCGCTCCTCCATGGCCTGGATCTGGCCACGGCGGGAGTTGATGTCGCCGATGACCTCACCCATGTAGTCCTCGGGCGTGGTGACCTCGACGGCCATCATCGGCTCAAGGAGCACGGGGGAAGCCTTGCGCGCGGCCTCCTTGAAGGCCTGCGAACCGGCGATCTTGAACGCGAGCTCGGAGGAGTCGACCTCGTGGTAACCACCGTCGAGAAGAATGACGCGGACGCCCGTCATCTCGTAGCCGGCCAGGATGCCGAACTGCATGGCCTCCTGCGCACCCGCGTCGACCGAAGGGATGTACTCCTTCGGGATGCGGCCACCGGTGACCTTGTTCACGAACTCGTACGAGGCGTCGCCGCCCTCGATCGGCTCGATCGCGATCTGCACCTTGGCGAACTGACCGGTACCACCGGTCTGCTTCTTGTGCGTGTAGTCGTGACGCTCGACGGCCTTGCGGATCGTCTCACGGTACGCGACCTGCGGCTTGCCGACGTTGGCCTCGACCTTGAACTCACGGCGCATACGGTCGACCAGCACCTCAAGGTGCAGCTCGCCCATACCACCGATGATGGTCTGGCCGGTCTCCTCGTCCGAGTGAACCTGGAAGGAGGGGTCCTCCTCCGCGAGACGCTGGATGGCGACACCCAGCTTCTCCTGGTCACCCTTGGACTTGGGCTCGATGGCGACCTGAATGACCGGCGCCGGGAAGTCCATGGACTCCAGGATGACCGGGTTCTTGTCGTCGGACAGCGTCTCACCGGTGGTGGTCTGCTTCAGGCCCATGACGGCGACGATGTCGCCGGCGCCCACCGACTCGATCTCCTCACGCTTGTTCGCGTGCATACGGTAGATCTTGCCGATGCGCTCCTTCTTGCCCTTGACGGAGTTCAGCACGGCGCTGCCGGACTCCAGGCGGCCCGAGTACACCCGGACGAAGGTGAGCTTGCCCAGGTGCGGGTCGCTCATGATCTTGAACGCGAGGGCGGAGAGCGGCTCGTCGTCGGACGGCTTGCGCTTGACGACCAGCTCCGGGTCCTTCACGTCGTGGCCCTCGATGGCCTCGACGTCGATCGGAGTCGGCAGGTAGCGCACGACCGCGTCGAGCAGGGGCTGAACGCCCTTGTTCTTGAACGCGGTGCCACAGAACACCGGGGTGACCGTGACGTCGTTGGACTTGCCGGACGCGATGGTGATGCGACGGATCGCGGCGTACAGCTGCTCCTCGGTGGGCTCCTGGCCCTCCAGGAACAGCTCCATGATCTCGTCGTCGTGCTCCGCGACGGTCTCGACCAGCTTGCCGCGGTACTCCTCGGCAGCCTCGGCGTGCGTGGCCGGGATGTCGACGATGTCGTACATCTCGCCCTTGGCGGCCTCGGCGGACCACACGAGCGCCTTCATGCGGACCAGGTCCACAACGCCCTTGAAGTCCATCTCGGCACCGATCGGCAGCTGCATGATGATCGGAACGGCGCCAAGCCGGTCCTTGATCATGTCCACGCAGCGGTGGAACTCGGCGCCGGTGCGGTCAAGCTTGTTCACGAAGCAGATGCGCGGCACGCCGTAACGGTCGGCCTGACGCCACACCGTCTCGGACTGCGGCTCGACACCGGCGACACCGTCGAACACCGTGACGGCACCGTCGAGGACGCGGAGCGAACGCTCCACCTCGACCGTGAAGTCGACGTGCCCCGGGGTGTCGATGATGTTGATCGTGTAGTCGTTGTCCTCGAGCGGCCAGTGACAGGTGGTGGCAGCAGAGGTGATCGTGATGCCACGCTCCTGCTCCTGCTCCATCCAGTCCATGGTGGCAGCGCCGTCGTGGACCTCACCGATCTTGTAGCTGACGCCGGTGTAGAAGAGGATCCGCTCGGTGGTGGTCGTCTTGCCCGCGTCGATGTGGGCCATGATCCCGATGTTGCGGACCCTGGCCAGGTCAAGTGAAGTGGTAGCCATAAGGCTTCGGTCTTCTCTCGGTCTCGATGGGGGTAGCGACTACCAGCGGTAGTGCGCGAAGGCCTTGTTGGACTCGGCCATCTTGTGGGTGTCCTCGCGCTTCTTCACAGCGGCACCGAGGCCGTTGGAGGCGTCGAGAAGCTCGTTGAGCAGACGCTCGGTCATGGTCTTCTCGCGACGGGCGCGGGAGTAACCGACGAGCCAGCGCAGCGCGAGCGTGTTGGCACGACCGGGCTTGACCTCGATCGGAACCTGGTACGTCGCACCACCGACACGGCGGGACTTGACCTCGAGGGTCGGCTTGATGTTCTCCAGCGCGCGCTTCAGCGTGATGATCGGGTCGTTGCCCGTCTTCTCACGCAGACCCTCCATGGCGCCGTAGACGATGCGCTCGGCGGTGGAGCGCTTGCCGTTCAGCAGCACCTTGTTGATGAGGGAGGTCACCAGAGGGGAACCGTAGACCGGGTCGATGATGACCGGGCGCTTCGGGGCGGGGCCCTTACGAGGCATTTCTACTTCTCCTTCTTGGCGCCGTAGCGGCTGCGGGCCTGCTTGCGGTTCTTGACACCCTGGGTGTCGAGCGAACCACGGATGATCTTGTAGCGAACACCCGGCAGGTCCTTCACACGGCCGCCGCGCACGAGCACGATGGAGTGCTCCTGCAGGTTGTGTCCCTCACCCGGAATGTAAGCGGTGACCTCGATCCCGCTGGTCAGACGCACACGCGCGACCTTACGCAGGGCCGAGTTCGGCTTCTTCGGGGTGGTCGTGAACACACGCGTGCAGACGCCGCGACGCTGGGGCGAACCCTCGAGTGCGGGCGTCTTGTTCTTCTCGACCTTGTCCTGCCGGCCCTTCCGGACCAGCTGCTGGATCGTAGGCACTACTTCTCCGGTTTCTGTGTGCCGAATGGTGAAGCTAACCTGGAACATCTCCGACCCACGCGGTCGGGTGTGTCGAATGCTGCAGACTCCCGCCGCGAGGCGAAAAGGGCGCAGATTACGGTGGCCGGTTACGGCTCGCCTTGCGGTTTGAAGGCACGCACGCGAGCCAGGGCACACCCCAGGCACAAGGTCTGAGCGTACCTACCTCAAGGACTTCGGTCAAAACAAATGCTGTCCAGGGCGACACGCCGGACTTCTTGCCACGTCACCGCGGTGCTCCCGCAGGTCGGACGCGAGTGGGAGCGCGAGCGGGAGACGGTGCGGTCGGGGGGCGGCCACGGGACGGTCGCCGGGTCGGCCCTAGCGCATTCTCCGGGCCCTCGTCCCCAAAAGTTTCCGATCCTGGACGGTACCGCGCAATCTCTGTCCACCATCGCATGCCCTTCAGTACTTTGATCGGTCGGCTGCGGCGATCGGGGGGCAACATGACGGCAGCACACGCGCCGGACACATCCGGGTCATCGGGCTCGTCGGGCTCATCGGGCTCATCGGGCTCATCGGACTTACCGGATTCATGGGATTCGTCGGGCTTACCCGGCGACGGGGGGCTCGACGACCGGGTGCCGTTCCTGGCCCGGCTGGAGAGCGAGGACCGCTCGGCGCTGCTCGGTCTCGGGCACGAGCTCTCGTACGCGCCCCGGATGGTGCTCCTGCACCAGAGCGAGCCGTCCTCGCACGTCCTGTTCGTCACGCACGGCTGGACGAAGGTGACCGCGGCCGCCTCCAACGGCTACGAGGCGCTGCTCGCGCTGCGCGGCCCCGGCGACATCATCGGGGAGTCCGCGGCGCTCACCGGGCGCCCACGGTCGGCCACCGTGACGGCCCTGGAGCCGGTCCGTACGGTCGCCGTCGAACGCGGCCGCTTCACCGAGTTCCTCGCCCGCTCCCCCGCCGTCTCCTTCGCCCTCCTCGGCCTCACCTCTGATCGCACCCGGGCGGCCGATCGGCGCCGCCTGGAATTCGCCTCCCTCAGCGTGCGGGAGCGCTTCGCGATCCTGCTGCTGGACCTCGCCCGCACCCATGGGCGCCGCACCGACCAGGGCATCGAGCTCTCCGTCCCCCTGAGCAAACAGGAACTCGCCGGGTCGGTGGGGGCCTCCCGGGAAATGGTCCAACGCCTGCTGAAGGACCTGCGGGAACGGGGGGTCGTGATGACGGGGCGCCGGGCGCTGGTGATCGTGCGGCCGGATGTGCTGCGGCAGATTGCGCGGGGGTGAGGTGGGTCTGGGCGGGCGGGCCGCTGCGGGCGGGTGGGGGTCGGGTCCGGTGGATCACCGCGGGCCGGTGGGGGTCGGCTCCGGCGGATCACCGCGGGCCGGTGGGGGTCGGCTCCGGCGGATCACCGCGGGCCGGTGGAGGTCAGGTCCGGCGGATCACCGCGGACCGGTGGAGGTCGGCTCCGGCGGATCACCGCGGACCGGTGGAGGTCGGCTCCGGCGGATCACCGCGGGCCGGTGGGGTCGGCTCCGGCGGATCACCGCGGGCCGGTGGGGTCGGGTCCGGCGGATCACCGCGGGCCGGTGGGGGCTGGTCGCGCAGTTCCCCGCGCTCCTGGGGGGCGGGGCTGCGCCCCGGGTCCCCCGCCCGCCCGAAGTTCTCCGGCTGTGCCGGCCAGTGGGGGTCGGTCGCGCAGTTCCCCGCGCCCCTCAGGGCCGAATCGGGGTCGAAGGGGCGGAGCCCCTGGGGATGGGACGGGTAGGGGCGGCGGGGGCGAGGGACCGGCGGTTCTGTGTACGCCGTCACACTCCGACTGCGTCATCCGCCCTCACGCCACCACAACCCCGCCCGCCACTCTTCTGCCACTGCCGCACCACCTGCGAAAGGCGACCATGACCGACCCCGTGAGCCGGACGATCCTGTTGCTCGACATCGAGAAGTACAGCGACCGGGACGACATCGAGCAGGCGTACCTGCGGCGCATGCTGTACGACGTCGCCGACCGCACCCTGGAGCGCGCCGGCATCGACGAACGCCTGCGCCTGCGCGCCGACCGGGGCGACTCCGTGATGGAGCTGATCGACGCCAACGCCTCCGTCACCGCACTGCTGCGCGCTCTGCTCACCGAGGTCCCCGCCCAGCTGCACGCGGTCAACCGGATGGCATCCAGCTCGGCGCAGATCCGGCTGCGCGGCGTCGTCGCCACGGGCTACGTCGCCGTGGACGAGCACGACGGCTGGGTCGGCTCCGACCTCAACCACGCCTGCCGCCTCCTCGACGCCCAGCTGCTGCGCGCGGCTCTGCGGGAGCGGAGAGACGACTTCGCCCTGTGCGTCTCGGAGAGCGTGCACACGGGGATCGTGCGGCACGGTCACGCGGGCATCCCCGCGGAGGACTTCCACGCGGTGACCGTGGACAGCAAGAACGGCCCGCTGCGCGCCTGGCTGCACGGCCCGGTGCCGGGGGGCGGCGACGACCACAGTGAGAAGGGGGGAACCTCGGTGCCGGGCGCCAGCTCGGGGGAGCGTCCGGCACCGAGGCGGGACCAGCCAGGGGCCCAGGCGCCCGGGTCCCAGGCCCCCGAGGCCCGCGCGGCCCGGCCCTCCGCCCCTCCCGCGGGCGCCGTCTTCCACTTCGACGGAGGCGCCCCCACCTTCGGCGGCAGCCTCGTCGGCGGCGACCAGCACGGCGTGTCCGGTGGCCAGGTCACCGGAGACGTCCACCTCGGCGGGTCCGGAGGTGAGTCGGCGTGACGGTGCCTCCACCCACGGCGCCGGCCCCCGACGACGTACCCCCGAAGGACGTACACCAGGCCCCCGAACCGGACATCCGGCGCCAGGACGGAGAGGGGGAAGGAGAGGGGGAACAGGAGCGGACGCAGGAGGCGCGCGCGGCTCAGCGCGAGCTCTTCGCGCACACCCCGGGATTCATCCTCGGCTCGGCCGCGTCCTTCGGCGGGAGTCTGGTCGGCGGCGCCCAGCACGGCGTGTCCGGCGGCGAGGTCGCCGGTGACGTGTTCATGGGCGGCAAGACGGAGATCCACCACCACGGCCCGGCGGCTTCGGCTGCGTACGCCTCCGGAGAGATCCCGCGGCGCCACCTCGAAGGCCTGGACGCCGTCTTCGTCGAGAGCCCCGCCTTCGCCGCCGCCCTGGACCGGCTCCGCGAAGAGCGCGTCCTCGTCCTCGCCGGCGCCCACGCCACCGGCCGCCACGCCGCCGCGCTGATGCTCCTGCACCGTCTGGGCGTGCCCGCCGTGCACGCCCTCTCGCCGGAGACGAGCCCGGCGACCCTGAGCGCGCCGCTCACCGCGCCCGGCGGGCACGTCCTGCGCGATCTGCCGCTCAGCCGCAACCGGCCGCTGCGTGACACCCATCTCTACGCGGCCCGCGACCAGCTCAAGAAGGTCGACGGGTATCTGGTGGTGACCGTCGAGAACTCGCCCTTCCTGCTGGGCGTCACCGCCTCCGTCTGGCAGCCGCCGGAGGCGTCGGCGGTCGTCCGCGCCTATGTGAGCAAGCACCGCGCGCAGGACACCGAGGACCTCCTCGCCCTCGCCCCGGTGCGGGACTTCCTCGCCCGGGGACACCATCAGCCCGCCGAGGCGGCCGAGTTCGCGAAGGAGGTGGCGGGTTACGACGGTGGCGAGGCGGCTGCGGCCCGGCTCGCGGAGTTCGGGCAGGCGGCCGTGGAGCAGCAGTGCCGGGAGTGGCTGAGCGACCCCGAGTCCACGCTGCGCGACAAGGCCTTCCTCATCTCGCTCGCCGTCTTCGACCGGTCGCCGTACGTCCTCGCCGCGGAGCTCGCGGACAAGCTGTTCGTGCACTTCCAGCGCCTGCAGCACCCCGAAGAGCCGCCGGAGATCCCGGTGTTCGGGCTCGCCGCCGAGACCCGGCTCGCGCGGGCCCGCGCCGAGGGGGAAGTGCGGAACGAGGCGACCGAATGGGGCCCGGTGCCGCAGTTCACCGCGTTCTTCCGGAAGGAGAACACTCCGCGCGCCCTGCTCACGGAGGTGTGGACGGGCCATCCCTCGGCCCGGCCCGCGCTGATCGCCTGGCTGAAGGAGCTGGCCCGCGACGGGCGTCCCGTCGTACGGACCCGGGCCGCCGCGGCCACCGCCATGCTCGCGCTCGCCGATCTGCCCTCCGCGGTCGCGCTACTGATCGACGGCTGGGCGGTGTCGAAGACGTTCGGCCCCCGCGTCACCGCCGCGAACACCCTCACGCTCGCCCAGCTCCTCGACGCGCCCGTCGTCCTGCGCCTGCTCACCCAGTGGTGCACGGACGCCCACTGGGGCCGCCGCTGGACCGCGATCCGCGCCTTCGGACTGCTCACGCCGTTGCGGCCGGAACTCGTGGGCCCGGCTCTCAGCGCGCTCGCGGCCCGGGCCCGCGCCGACAACAGCAGCCCGGCCGAGGCGGCCAACCTGATCGAGTCCACGGCCCTGCTGCTCTCCGTGGGCCTCAGGCGCGGCGAGATGCTCTCCGAGCTGGTGCGGCTGCTCCACCACGACACCCCCGCGGTCCGCGCGCTGGCACTGGGCGCCTTCGTACTGGCATGCGACAACGCCGAGGAGGGCGCGCTCGTCGAGTGGTACGCCGACACCGGTATGTACGAGGCGGACTCGGCCCGTGACCTCGCCACACTCTGGCGCACCGCCCTCGGCGACCGCGCCCACACCCGAGGCGCCCTGAACGCCCTGCACACCTGGGTGTACGTGGCCGAGCGCCGCCCGGACGCGGCCCAGTCCCTGGAGCTGCTGCTGCCCGCACTGGTCGTCACGGCGGACGACCACAAACGCCTCAGCCACGAACTGCGCACCCTGCGCGGCCTGGAGGGCGGCCCGCGCCCGCCGCTCGCCGACCGCCTGCTCGCCGCGCTGCGTCCCACCGTCCCGACACCCTGACACCCTGACACAGAGTTATGAGGAGTTGACCCATGGCGGAATTCCGCCGCCCGCCGGAGTGGCAGCAACAGGCCGACCGGCACACCATGCTGATCGACCCGGTGCTCACCGTGCGGCCGATCTCCCGTTTCGACTACACGGCCCGGCGGCCGGTCTCCGCGATCGACCACGCGCTGGTGTTCGCCACCGTGGGCGGCGCCTACGACGCGTACATGCCCCCGCACCGGCCGAGCCGCACGGACGCCGCGACCCGCCGCTACACCTCGGTCTACGAGGTCGACATGGGCAGCCACCCGGTCCAGCTGGAACTCGAACTGCCCAGCGACGACGACGCGTTCTCGTTCAGCGCGACCGCCGATCTGACCTGGCGCGTCTCGGATCCGATCGCGTACGTGGCCGGCGGCGAACGCGATGTGCCCACGCGGCTGGCCCGTGAAATCCACCAGTTCGCGCGGCCGGTCAGCCGCCGGTTCTCCATCGAGGACAGCCGGGAGGCCGAGGCCGAGGTCCAGTACGCGATCGAGAGCGGCGTCTTCGCCGACGGCATCGGGCTCACGGTCACCTGCGCGGTGCGGCTGCGCCTGGACGACGACGCGATCGCGCACAGACGGCGCAAACGGGCGCTGCGCTACGAGGCCGACATGCTCGACCCCGAGCACGAGTACCGGCTGCGCCAGGCCCAGCAACTGCACGAGCTGGAGGTGCTGCGCCAGCACCAGTCCCAGGAGCTGATGGCCCAGAAGATCGCTTTCTACCAGTACCACCTGCAACACGGGGGCGTCGCCCAGTGGGCCTTCCACCTCGCCGCGCACCCCGAGGACACCCGGATGGTCATCAACGCCCTCCAGAAGGACCAGCTCTCCGCCATCGAGAGCCAGCTTGAGCTGATCGCCGGAGACACCCTGGAGGACTACCAGAAGGCCGAGTCGGCCCGCTCCACCCTGCGCGTCGTCAAGGAACTGAACAGCCGCCAGGAGCACCCGCCGCAGCCGCCGGTTCCCGGCCGACCGGCGCCGCCGCCCGGGGGCGTACCGCAGCCGCCGTACGATCCCTCGCAGCCGTACGCCGCCTCACAGCCGTACGACCCCTCACAGCCGTACGGGGCCGCCGCCCAGCCCTATGGCGGCGCTCCGGCCCCCGGAGGGTTACCGGGCGCCCCCTACACCCCGCCGGGGCCGCCCGTGTCCCACCAGCCGTACGTCCCGCCCGCGCCCGGAACCGTGCCGCCGGGGCCGTACCAGGCCGAGCCCTCGGCCCCGCCCGCGCCCGCCGCCGGCAGCCCGTACGACCAAGCCCCGCCGCCCCCGGCCGTGGCACCCACTCCCGTCATTCCGTCCGCGCCCTCCGCCTATCCGCCGCCCTCTCCCCAGTCCCCAGCTCCGGAGTCCCCCGGGGCGGGACCAGAGTGACCACCACCGCTCCCGGCACCAGAACCGCCGAACGGCTGCTGGAGGAGCTGCGGGGCGAGATCGCCCGGGCCGACAGCAAGGCGTCCGTGCTCGTGGCGGCGCTCGGGATGACGGCGGGGGTGTTCAGCGGGCTGCTGGCCGGACGGAACTGGTCACCGAGCTCGCTCTCCGCGCCCGGTACAGCCGTCTGGTGGACCGGCGCCCTGGCCCTCGCCTTCGCCCTGTTCGCGCTGCTGCTCGCGGTGCTCCCCCGGTACCGCGCCGGCTCATGGGCCCCGGGCCGGCCCCTCTGCTTCTTCGGCGACATCCAACAAGCCGTACGTGAAGGTCAGTTGGCGACCGCTCTCGCCGACACCGACCGCGACCCCGCCGCCGGACTCACCGCGGCGCTCACCGAGACCAGCCGTATCGCCGCCCGCAAGCACCAGTGGATCCGCACCGGCCTGATCGCCTTCTGCGCGGGCACGGTGCTGCTTCCCGCCGGGCTGCTCATCGGCTGACGTCCCCATCCTGAAGGAGCCCCACCTTGTCCTACCCACCAGACCCGGCCGCCCCCGAGCCCGGCCCCGTCTACCCGAACCCCCCGTACCCGGGCACACCCGCGCCCCCGCCGCCGTACCCCGGAGCCGCCTCGACTCCGCCGCCGTACCCCGGGGCGGCCACTCCCCCGCCCTCGTACCCCGGGACCGCCACTCCCCCGCCCCCGTACCCCGAGGCCGCCACTCCCCCACCCCCGTACCCCGGGACCGCCGCTCCGCCCCTGTACCCGGAGGCCCCCGCGCCCCCGTCCTATCCGGGCGGCGCACCCCAGTACCCGGGGGCCGGGGCCGCACCTTCGTACCCCGCGGCGCCGCCCGCCCATCCGGGGGCCACGCCCACGTACCCGAGCGGCCCGCAGCCCCCCGCCGCCACCGCACCGCCGTACATCCCGCCGCAGACGCCCCCCACGCAAACACCCCCCGCCGCCTCACCCGCGGCACCGCCGGTACCTCCAGCACCGCCGGAGGCCCCCGCACCCGACGACCTCGACTACCGGCACGCGGGCTCCCGCGTCCACGTGGCCGCGCACCAGCGCGGTACCGATGCCACCGCGATCGGGCAGCTGGCGGTCCAGGTGCCGGGCTTCCTGGTGAGCCTCGCCGTGGTCGCCTCGTTCGCCGTGGGAATCCTCGGCACGGCCATGGGCTGGCTGGTCATCCTCGCCTGGCTGGCCTCCGGGGCGCTCGTCTTCCACCGGCCCACCGAGCTGGCCTTCGCCCGGCACGTGATGAAGCTCAGGGTGCCGCTCGCCCAGGAGCGGGCCCGTCTGGAGCCGATCTGGCGCGAGGTCACCGCACGCGCGGGCGTCGGGGCACACACGTACGAGCTGATGGTGGAGAACAGCACGGACCTGAACGCCGTGGCGGCCGCCGGCCATGTCGTCGGCGTCACGACGTACGCGCTGAACGAGATCCCCAGCAGCAACCTCGCCGCCGTACTCGCCCATGAACTCGGGCACCACACCGGCGGTCACGCCTGGACGGGCCTGCTCGGCTACTGGTACTCGCTGCCCGGCCGGATCGCCTGGGCCTTCATGCGGGGCATCGCCCGGATCGCGATCCGGGTCGCGAGCGTCTTCTCACTCGCCGCGACCGGGATGGTCTACCTCTTCATCGGGATGTTCGTGATCGGCGGGTTCGTCGCCGCCTGGTACATCACCGTGCCGCTCGTCGTCGCCCCCTATCTGCTCGCCTACGTGGGTCGCCAGGGCGAGCTGCGTGCCGACCGGCAGGCGGCCGACCTCGGCTTCGCACCTCAGCTGGCGCAGGTCCTGTACCACTTCCAGGCCCAGGAGGACGCCGTGAAGGCGCAGGCCGCGGCGCAGGGCAGGCAGCTCAAGGAGCCGGGCGGCCTGGCCAAGCTGCTGACCACCCACCCGGACAACTACACCCGGCTCCAGGCCTTGGAGCCCTACCTCCACCTCAGCCGCTGACCCCTGACAACGCCGAAGGGCGGCCACCCCGTACGAAACGGAGTGGCCGCCCTTCAGTACTTCAGACGTACGCCTTACTGGTTGTACGGACCGTAGTCGTAGTCCTCCAGCGGAACGGCCTGGCCGGAGCCGGTGCCGAACGGCGAGTAGTCGATGTCGTCGTAGCCGACGGCCGAGTACATCGCGGCCTTGGCCTCTTCGGTCGGCTCGACCCGGATGTTGCGGTAGCGGGACAGACCCGTACCGGCCGGGATGAGCTTACCGATGATGACGTTCTCCTTGAGGCCGATCAGGGAGTCGGACTTGGCGTTGATCGCCGCGTCCGTCAGAACCCTGGTCGTCTCCTGGAAGGACGCCGCCGACAGCCACGACTCGGTCGCCAGCGAGGCCTTGGTGATACCCATCAGCTGCGGACGGCCGGAGGCCGGGTGGCCGCCTTCCTGGACCACACGACGGTTCTCGGTCTCGAACTTCGAGCGCTCGACCAGCTCGCCGGGCAGCAGCTCCGCGTCGCCCGACTCGATGATCGTCACCCGGCGCAGCATCTGCCGGATGATGATCTCGATGTGCTTGTCGTGGATCGACACACCCTGCGAGTTGTAGACCTTCTGGACCTCGCCGACCAGGTGGACCTGGACGGCACGCTGACCCAGGATGCGCAGTACGTCGTGCGGGTTGGTGGCACCCACGGTGAGCTTCTGGCCCACCTCGACGTGCTCGCCCTCGGACACCAGGAGCCGGGCACGCTTCGAGATCGGGAACGCCGTCTCGTCGCTGCCGTCGTCCGGGGTGACGACGAGCTTCTTGGTCTTCTCGGTCTCCTCGATCCGCACGCGGCCGGAGGCCTCGGAGATCGGGGCGACACCCTTCGGCGTACGAGCCTCGAAGAGCTCGACGACACGGGGCAGACCCTGGGTGATGTCGTCACCGGCCACACCACCGGTGTGGAAGGTACGCATCGTCAGCTGGGTACCGGGCTCACCGATGGACTGGGCGGCGATGATGCCGACCGCCTCACCGATGTCGACCAGCTTGCCGGTGGCCAGCGAACGGCCGTAGCACATGGCGCAGGTGCCGACGGCGGACTCGCAGGTCAGGACCGAACGGGTCTTGACCTCCTCGATGCCGTGCTTGACCAGCTCGTCGATGAGGACGTCGCCGAGGTCGGTGTTGGCCGGGGCCAGCACCCTGCCGTCGACGGTGATGTCCTCGGCCAGCGCACGTGCGTACACGCTGGTCTCGACGTTCTCCGCCTTGCGCAGGACACCGTCCGCGCCGCGCTCCGCGATGTGCAGCTTGAGGCCACGGTCGGTGCCGCAGTCCTCCTCGCGGATGATGACGTCCTGGGAGACGTCGACCAGACGACGGGTGAGGTAACCCGAGTCGGCGGTACGCAGAGCCGTGTCCGCCAGACCCTTACGAGCACCGTGCGTCGAGATGAAGTACTCCAGCACCGACAGGCCCTCACGGAAGGAGGCCTTGATCGGACGCGGGATCGTCTCGTTCTTGGCGTTCGACACCAGACCGCGCATACCGGCGATCTGACGCATCTGCATCATGTTTCCTCGGGCACCCGAGTCAACCATCATGAAGATGGGGTTCGTCTTCGGGAAGTTCGCGTTCATCGCCTCGGCAACCTCGTTGGTCGCCTTGGTCCAGATCGCGATGAGCTCCTGAGTGCGCTCTTCCTTGGTGATCAGACCGCGCTCGTACTGCTTCTGGACCTTCTCGTCCTGCGCCTCGTAGCCCTTGACGATCTCCTTCTTCGCCTCGGGAACGACGATGTCGGAGATGGCCACGGTGACGCCGGAGCGGGTGCCCCAGTAGAAGCCCGCCGCCTTCAGGTTGTCGAGCGTCGCCGCCACGATGACCTTGGGGTAGCGCTCGGCCAGGTCGTTGACGATCTCGCCGAGCTGCTTCTTGCCCACCGAGTAGTCGACGAACGGGTAGTCCTCGGGCAGCAGCTCGTTGAAGAGCGCACGGCCCAGGGTCGTACGGAGGCGGAAGGTGTCACCCTGCTGCCACTCGGGCTCGCCCTCCTCCTGCGCCGGCGGGGTCCAGCCGCGCGGCGGGATGGTGCCCACCGGGAAGCGGATGTCGACGGCCGACTGGAGCGCGAGCTCCCCGGCGTCGAACGCCATCGTCGCCTCGGCGGTCGAGCCGAAGGCACGACCCTCGCCCTTGACGTCGCGCAGCTCGCCGTCCGTGGTCAGGAAGAACAGACCGAGGACCATGTCCTGGGTCGGCATCGTGACCGGGCGGCCGTCGGCGGGCTTGAGGATGTTGTTCGAGGACAGCATCAGGATGCGGGCCTCGGCCTGCGCCTCCGCGGAGAGCGGCAGGTGGACGGCCATCTGGTCACCGTCGAAGTCCGCGTTGAACGCGGTGCAGACGAGCGGGTGGATCTGGATGGCCTTGCCCTCGACCAGCTGCGGCTCGAAGGCCTGGATGCCGAGGCGGTGCAGCGTGGGCGCACGGTTCAGCAGAACCGGGTGCTCCGCGATGACCTCTTCCAGGACGTCGTACACGACCGTGCGGCCGCGCTCGACCATCCGCTTGGCGCTCTTGATGTTCTGCGCGTGGTTCAGGTCGACCAGACGCTTCATCACGAACGGCTTGAAGAGCTCCAGCGCCATGGCCTTGGGCAGACCACACTGGTGCAGCTTCAGCTGCGGACCGACGACGATCACGGAACGCGCGGAGTAGTCCACACGCTTGCCGAGCAGGTTCTGACGGAATCGGCCCTGCTTGCCCTTGAGCATGTCGGACAGCGACTTCAGCGGACGGTTGCCGGGGCCCGTGACCGGGCGACCACGACGGCCGTTGTCGAAGAGCGCGTCGACGGCCTCCTGAAGCATGCGCTTCTCGTTGTTCACGATGATCTCGGGGGCACCGAGGTCAAGGAGTCGCTTCAGACGGTTGTTGCGGTTGATCACGCGGCGGTACAGGTCGTTCAGGTCGGAGGTCGCGAAGCGGCCACCGTCCAGCTGCACCATCGGACGCAGGTCCGGCGGGATGACCGGCACACAGTCGAGCACCATGCCCTTGGGGCTGTTGCTGGTCTGCAGGAACGCGGAGACGACCTTGAGGCGCTTGAGCGCACGGGTCTTCTTCTGGCCCTTGCCGGTACGGATGATCTCGCGAAGGCGCTCGGCCTCCTCGTCGAGGTCGAAGGACTCCAGGCGCTTCTGCAGCGCCGCGGCACCCATCGAACCGTCGAAGTACGTGCCGAAGCGGTCACGCAGCTCGCGGTAGAGGAGCTCGTCGCCCTCAAGGTCCTGGACCTTCAGGTTCTTGAAGCGGGTCCACACCTCGTCGAGACGGTCGATCTCGCGCTGCGAACGGTCACGCAGCTGCTTCATCTCACGCTCGGCACCCTCGCGCACCTTGCGGCGCACATCGGCCTTGGCACCCTCGGCCTCAAGCTCGGCCAGGTCGGTCTCGAGCTTCTTGGCGCGGGCCTCGAGGTCGGCATCGCGACGGTTCTCGATCTGCTGACGCTCGACGGAGACATGCGCCTCCAGCGAGGGCAGGTCGCGGGTGCGGCGCTCCTCGTCGACGAACGTGATCATGTACGCCGCGAAGTAGATGACCTTCTCGAGGTCCTTCGGGGCGAGGTCGAGCAGATAGCCCAGACGCGACGGAACGCCCTTGAAGTACCAGATGTGGGTGACAGGAGCGGCCAGCTCGATGTGGCCCATCCGCTCACGACGCACCTTGGCGCGAGTGACCTCGACGCCGCAGCGCTCACAGATGATGCCCTTGAAGCGGACACGCTTGTACTTACCGCAGTAGCACTCCCAGTCCCGGGTCGGACCGAAGATCTTCTCGCAGAAGAGTCCGTCCTTTTCGGGCTTGAGGGTGCGGTAGTTGATGGTCTCGGGCTTCTTGACCTCGCCGTGGCTCCACTGACGGATGTCGTCAGCGGTGGCCAGACCGATCCGGAGCTCATCGAAGAAGTTGACGTCGAGCACTATGCGTCAATCCCTCTCAGGGTTGTAAGTCTTGGGGTCTGAAACGGGGGTCCTGGGGCCGGCAGGCCTTTGTCACCTTTTCCACAGGTGGTCAAAGGCCCGCCGAACTCCCGTCAGACCTCTTCGACGCTGCTCGGCTCGCGCCGGGACAGGTCGATGCCGAGCTCCTCCGCCGCGCGGAAGACGTCCTCGTCGGTGTCACGCATTTCGATGGACATACCGTCGCTGGACAGCACCTCCACGTTGAGGCAGAGAGACTGCATCTCCTTGATGAGCACCTTGAAGGACTCGGGGATGCCGGGCTCGGGGATGTTCTCGCCCTTGACGATGGCCTCGTAGACCTTCACGCGGCCGGTCACGTCGTCGGACTTGATGGTCAGCAGCTCCTGGAGGGCGTAAGCGGCGCCGTACGCCTCCAGCGCCCACACCTCCATCTCACCGAAGCGCTGGCCACCGAACTGAGCCTTACCACCCAGCGGCTGCTGGGTGATCATCGAGTACGGACCGGTCGACCGGGCGTGCAGCTTGTCGTCGACCAGGTGGTGGAGCTTGAGGATGTACATGTAGCCGACCGAGATCGGCTCCGGGAACGGCTCGCCGGAGCGGCCGTCGAACAGCGGCGCCTTGCCGGTCGGGAGCACCATGCGCTCGCCGTCTCGGTTCGGGATCGTGTGCTGCAGCAGACCCGCGAGCTCGTCCTCACGCGCACCGTCGAAGACGGGGGTGGCGACGTTGGTGCCGGGGGCGACCACATCGGCCTCGATGGCCTGCAGACGCTGCGCCCAGTCGTCGGCGAGACCGGAGACGTCCCAGCCGCGGCTGGCGAGCCAGCCGAGGTGGATCTCCAGCACCTGTCCCGGGTTCATTCGGGACGGGACACCGAGCGGGTTGAGGATGATGTCGACCGGGGTGCCGTCCTCCAGGAACGGCATGTCCTCGATCGGCAGGATCTTGGAGATGACACCCTTGTTGCCGTGACGGCCGGCGAGCTTGTCACCGTCCGTGATCTTGCGCTTCTGCGCCACGTAGACACGAACCAGCTGGTTCACGCCCGGCGGCAGCTCGTCGCCCTCTTCACGGTCGAAGACGCGGACGCCGATGACCTTGCCGATCTCGCCGTGCGGCACCTTCAGCGAGGTGTCGCGCACCTCGCGCGCCTTCTCACCGAAGATCGCGCGCAGCAGGCGCTCCTCCGGGGTCAGCTCGGTCTCACCCTTGGGCGTGACCTTGCCGACCAGGATGTCGCCGGCGACGACCTCGGCACCGATGCGGATGATGCCGCGCTCGTCGAGGTCGGCGAGGACCTCCTCGGAGACGTTCGGGATGTCCCGGGTGATCTCCTCGGGGCCGAGCTTGGTGTCACGGGCGTCGACCTCGTGCTCCTCGATGTGGATCGAGGAGAGGACGTCGTCCTGCACGAGGCGCTGCGACAGGATGATCGCGTCCTCGTAGTTGTGACCCTCCCACGGCATGAACGCCACGAGCAGGTTCTTGCCGAGCGCCATCTCGCCGTTCTCGGTCGCCGGGCCGTCGGCCAGAACCTGACCGGCGACGACCCGGGCGCCCTCGTCCACGACAACCTTCTGGTTGACGGAGGTGCCCTGGTTCGAGCGGGAGAACTTGTGCAGGCGGTACGTGGTGTACGTGCCGTCGTCGTTGGCGGTGGTGACGTAGTCCGCGGAGACCTCCTGGACCACACCGTCCTTCTCCGACTTCAGTACGTCACCGGCGTCGACCGCACAGCGGTACTCCATGCCGGTGCCGACCAGCGGCGCCTCGGACTTGATGAGCGGCACGGCCTGACGCATCATGTTCGCGCCCATGAGGGCACGGTTGGCGTCGTCGTGCTCGAGGAACGGGATCATGGCGGTCGCGACCGACACCATCTGGCGCGGCGAGACGTCCATGTAGTCGACGTCCTCACCGGGGACGTAGTCGACCTCTCCGCCACGACGGCGGACCAGGACACGGGACTCCTCGAAGCGGAGCTCGTCCGTCAGCGGCGCGTTGGCCTGCGCGATGACGAATCGGTCCTCTTCGTCGGCCGTGAGGTAGTCGACCTCGTCGGTGACGACACCGCCGGTGACCTTGCGGTACGGCGTCTCGACGAAACCGAACGCGTTGACGCGGCCGTAGGAGGCGAGCGAGCCGATCAGACCGATGTTCGGGCCTTCAGGGGTCTCGATCGGGCACATGCGGCCGTAGTGCGAGGGGTGCACGTCACGGACCTCGAAGCCGGCCCGCTCACGGGAGAGACCACCCGGGCCAAGAGCCGACAGACGGCGCTTGTGGGTGAGACCCGACAGCGGGTTGTTCTGGTCCATGAACTGCGACAGCTGGCTGGTGCCGAAGAACTCCTTGATGGAGGCGACGACCGGCCGGATGTTGATCAGGGTCTGCGGCGTGATCGCCTCGACGTCCTGAGTCGTCATGCGCTCGCGGACGACGCGCTCCATACGAGCCAGACCCGTGCGGACCTGGTTCTGGATGAGCTCGCCGACGTTGCGCAGACGACGGTTGCCGAAGTGGTCGATGTCGTCGGTCTCGACGACGATCGAGGTGCCGTTGTTTCCAACGGTCTCGGTCTCACCGGCGTGCAGCTTCACCAGGTACTTGATCGACGAGAGAATGTCCTCGACGGTCAGGACCCCGGCGTCCAGCGGGGCCTCGCCGCCCAGCTTCTTGTTCACCTTGTAGCGGCCGACCTTCGCGAGGTCGTAGCGCTTCGAGTTGAAGTAGAGGTTCTCAAGAAGCGTCTGCGCGGCCTCGCGGGTCGGGGGCTCGCCCGGACGCAGCTTGCGGTAGATGTCGAGCAGCGCGTCGTCCTGGCCCTGGGTGTGGTCCTTCTCCAGGGTGGCGCGCATGGACTCGTACTCGCCGAACTCCTCGAGGATCTGCTCGGTCGTCCAACCGAGAGCCTTCAGGAGAACGGTGACGGACTGCTTGCGCTTGCGGTCGATGCGGACACCGACCATGTCGCGCTTGTCGATCTCCATCTCCAGCCAGGCACCCCGGGACGGGATGACCTTCGCGGAGAAGATGTCCTTGTCGGACGTCTTGTCGATCGAGGAGTCGAAGTAGACGCCCGGCGAGCGGACCAGCTGCGACACCACGACACGCTCGGTGCCGTTGATGACGAAGGTGCCCTTGTTGGTCATGAGCGGGAAGTCGCCCATGAAGACCGTCTGGGACTTGATCTCGCCGGTCTCGTTGTTGGTGAACTCGGCGGTAACGAAGAGCGGGGCCGCGTACGTGAAGTCGCGGTCCTTGCACTCGTCGATGGAATTCTTCGGAGGCTCGAAGCGGTGGTCCCGGAACGTCAGGGACATCGACCCGGAGAAGTCCTCGATCGGGGAGATCTCCTCGAAGATCTCCTCCAGACCGGACTTCGTGGGGACGTCCTGTCCGTTGTCCAGAGCCGCCTCGACACGAGCCTTCCACGCGTCGTTGCCGAGCAGCCAGTCGAAGCTCTCGGTTTGCAGCGCAAGAAGGTTCGGAACCTCGAGGGGCTCCTTGATCTTTGCAAAGGAGATGCGCAGCGGGGCGGTGCTGGCGCCGTTGTTCGTATTCGCGGTCGAGGCAGTGCGCGAGGCGGCCAAGAGGGGGTCCTTCCGAGGGCTCGGACTCACTACGCGCGTACCGGCCCCCCACTGTGGGCACAGAGACAGTCCGTTCCCGATTCAGCCAAAAGGCCAGGTCAGGGATGATCTAGTCATCGGTGCTCACGCGAGGGCATGCCCCTGGTGACGGGCAGGAGGCAGCTAACAGGCAGCGCAAAGGGTCAGTGTAGCCACAAGGCTCACTGATGTCCAGTCCCGGTTTTTTGAGACCATCGTTGTTCTCAACACCTGCGGCAAGCCACGCCCTCAATGCACATCGATACTGCCCTCTTCGCCACCGATCCATGCCTCGGATCCGGATCGTTGTGACGACGCGTCCTGAGAATTGCGCGCTGCGTGCGGTTCGTCAAGGCCCCCCATGCCCTAAGCAAGTGCCGCGATCGTCACGTGCAACCTGTCTTGCAGCCCGTCTTGCAGCCCGTCACGGGCTCGGCCGGAGGCAACAACGAAGATCACCATACTCGTCGCCACCGACAGTGCAAGGCAGCCGCCACCGGACCCCAGGAACCCCGAAGAGCGACCACCCAGTTGGGTGATCGCTCTTCGGTGCGTCAGCGTTACAGGCCCACTAGTGGCCCTGTATCAGCTCGCGAGGGGCCCTCAGCGGGCCCGTGGGACTACTTGACCTCGACGGAGGCGCCGGCGCCCTTGAGGGACTCGGCAGCCTTCTCGGCGGCCTCCTTGGCGACCTTCTCGAGAACGGGCTTCGGGGCGCCGTCCACGAGGTCCTTGGCCTCCTTCAGACCCAGGGAGGTCAGCTCACGCACGACCTTGATGACCTGGATCTTCTTCTCGCCGGCACCCGTGAGGATGACGTCGAACTCGTCCTGCTCCTCGACGGCCTCGGCGGCAGCGGCCGGGCCGGCGGGGGCGGCGGCAACCGCGGCGGCGGCGGTGACGTCGAACTTCTCCTCGAACGCCTTCACGAACTCGGAGAGCTCGATGAGGGTGAGGGACTCGAACTGCTCGAGCAGCTCTTCCTGGGACAGCTTCGTCGCCATGTGGGCGATCCTTCCACTAATTCGGCTGGTGCCGGATGTACATGTGAGGCGGGCGTACTTACGGCCCGCTGCGACCGCCGTCTAGGCGGCGGTCAATGCGCGAGCCGAGTTACTCGGCACCGCCCTGCTCGGCCTGCTTGGCACGAAGCGCCTCCGCGGTGCGGACGAACTTCGAGGGAAGCGCCTTGAAGAGCTGAGCAGTCTGGGTCTGCTTGCCCTTGAAGGCACCCGCCAGCTTGGCGAGCAGAACCTCGCGGGACTCAAGGTCCGCAAGCTTCTTGATCTCGTCGGCGGACAGCGCCTTGCCGTCAAGGACACCGCCCTTGATGACGAGGTTGGGGTTGTCCTTGGCGAAGTCACGAAGACCCTTCGCGGACACCACCGGGTCACCGGTGATGAACGCGACCGCCGTCGGACCGTTGAACAGGTCGTCGAGCGTGGAGATCCCGGCCTCGTTGGCCGCAATCTTGGTCAGCGTGTTCTTCACCACGGCGTACTGGGCGTCTTCACCGAGCGAACGACGCAGCGTCTTGAGCTGCGCCACGGTGAGACCCCGGTACTCGGTCAGCACAGCGGCGTTCGAGCTGCGGAACTGGTCCGCGAGCTCGGCTACCGCGGCAGCCTTGTCGGGCCTTGCCATAGAGCGTCGGCCTCCTTCCGGGTGATGAGGACCGCTCGGAAGGGGCTGGGCAAAACGAAACGCCCCGGCGCAGGCGCACGGGGCGTAGCTCGACCGGTACGTCCGCAAGCTGGGCAAGCGAACTCCGGGAGCACATCCACGGTCACCTACGCGGGTCGTCCGCAGTTTCAGCGGATCCTTCGGCCGCCCCGCCCTCTCGCGAGCGCAAGGCAACGACCAGCGGTCTTTGGCTTCTGGGGAACAGTACGTGACGCGGTTGCTGTCAAGCAAATCCGCTCGACAGCGCCTCGTCCCGGCACTCGACGGCGCCTCGGCTCAGCGCCCCACGACGCCTCGGCTCAGCGGCGGTTCGGTGCCGGATCAGCCCTTCTGGGCGTCCTTCATCAGCTGCGCGAGGTCGACGGTGTCCTTGGCGGGCGGGGCCTTCACCGTCACCGGCTTGTTGAAGTCGAGGAAGACCATGGTCATGTCGAGCGGACCCTTGTCGGAGGCGGCGCGCACCCGGACCTGCTTGGTGTGGTCGTCCGGCCCGACCCACATGTCCATCGTGAGCTTGTCGGCTCCCAGGTCCTCGTACTGCTTCAGGCTCTTCTCGCGCTTGTCCCGCGTCGCCTTGTCCTTCTTCTTGAGCTCGGCGCGGAGTTCGTCGAGGGTGACCGTGCCGTTGTAGTGGGTGGTCTGCACGCCGTCGATCTTCTCGGTGCCGACCTTCTTCACGTCCTTGGAGCCGGTCAGGTAGGTGGACGCCTGGGACGGGTCCTGGTCGGCCTGGTTGGAGAGCTTGCTCGCGTCGATGCCCGCGGAGCCGTCGGCGCCCTTGGCCATCCCGGAGATGTCGAACTTCATCCAGCTCTTGCCGTCCATCTCCTTGGCGGCGGCCGCGCCCCCGCCCAGGTACATCGCCCCGTCGACGACCCGGATCTCCATCTTGCCGTCGGCGCCCTGGTCGAGAGCGGTCATCTTCATGCTCATGGCCAGCGGCTTCATGCTCATCGACGCCTGGGCCTCGACGCGGCCCGTCTCCGGGACCTTGCCGGTCATCCGGTAGCTGAGCGAGGTGATGGCCTCGCTGTTCTTCGCCGCCTTGGCCACGGCCGCCGCGGGCGTCATCTTCGGCGATTCGTCGCCCTTCGCACAGGCGACGGCGCCCCCTCCGAGGACCAGGGCCGCGAGTGCGGCCCCCGCCGCTCCGTGCCGTACGGAGTCACGCACAGAAAACATCAGGATCCCCCCAGGGAACACATGAGCGATACACAGACTGCGCCAGCAGCGTAGCCCAGGGAGGTCCGAGCGTCTCCTGAATTCTTTTGAGTTTCTTGGTACTTGAGTCTCTTGGCATCTGGACCTCTGGGCACCTGGGCACCCGGACCTCCAGACGCCTGAAGCCTCAGCTCGTGGTGCCCGACCCGCTCGAAGTGTCGCCGCTGCCCGGCGTCAGGCCCTGCGTCTTCAGCAGGTCCTTGAAGTCGGCCGTGTCGCTCGCCGGGGGCTCCACGGCGGCGACCTTCACTCCGTAGTCGCTGTAGTACGTCGTGGAGGACATCGTGCCGCTCGACAACTGGCCCTTGGAGACCGCCTTGACGAGCAGGTCCTTGCCGTTGACCCAGATGTCGACGTCCTCCGTCGTGATGCCGGCCTGGGTGAACTGCTTCTTCAGGTCGGCGAGTTGGCTCGCGGTGAGGTGGGAGCTCTTGGCCGCGAAGTCCGTCACGTTCACCGTGCCCGCGTAGTGCGTGGTCTTCTCGCCGCGGACCGTCTCGTCGCCGACCTTCTTCACATCGCCGGAGGCCAGCAGGAGCTTCACCGACTGGTTCGGCGAGTTGTTCTGCATCTGGTCCTTCAGGAACGCGCCGGAGCCGCCCGCGAGCTTCGCCAGGTCGTCGTACGCGTACTTGATCCAGTGCTTGCCGCCCACCTGCTTGGCGAACGTCTCGCCCATCTTGGCGTAGTAAGCGTCCGACAGATAGCGGGCCTGCATGGAGGTGCTGCCCGTCTTGCGCATCGTCTCGGCCATCGTGCCGCCGGTGTACGTGATCGTCATGTCACCGGTGAGGCCGTTGCCCCAGCCCATGGAGCCGTCCGACTTCATGGACATCAGCGTGCCCAGGCTCGTCGTGGACTCGATCCTGGCGGAGTCGGCGCCGTCGGTGGACTTCTCGGCGGACTGGAGGGCCGCTATGGGGCTGACGTGAGTCGTGCCCTGGGCCGCCTTGTCGTCCTTGCCGGAGCCTCCGGAGGAGCCCGAGGAACAGGCGGCCACCCCCGCCAGCGCGCTCACCAGCGCGATCGAAAGGGTCACTCGGCGCACGCGCGTGCTCTTCATTCGTCCCACCCCTATGCGAATCCTGAGAGCTGCACGCTAACGCAGCCCACTGACACACGTATCCGAGAATGGGGACGGGCCCCGCACCTCGAAAGGTTGCGGGGCCCGTGCCAAGAACGCGTATGCGACGCGGTCACCGTGGTGAGCGGAAGGCTCAGACGGCGGCCGGGTCCTCCTCGACGAGGAGGTTGCGGGTGCGGTTCGGGTCGACCGGAACGCCGGGGCCGATCGTGGAGCTGATCGCGGCCTTCTTGATGTAGCGACCCTTGGCGGCCGACGGCTTCAGACGAAGGATCTCGTCGAGCGCGGCGCCGTAGTTCTCCACCAGCTTGGTGTCGTCGAAGGACACCTTGCCGATGATGAAGTGCAGGTTCGAGTGCTTGTCGACGCGGAACTCGATCTTGCCGCCCTTGATCTCGGTCACGGCCTTGGCCACGTCCGGGGTCACGGTGCCGGTCTTCGGGTTCGGCATCAGACCACGCGGGCCGAGGACACGGCCCAGACGGCCGACCTTGCCCATGAGGTCCGGGGTGGCGACGACGGCGTCGAAGTCCAGACGGCCCTTCGACACCTCGTCGATGAGCTCGTCGGAGCCGACGATGTCGGCGCCCGCGGCGAGTGCGGCCTCGGCACGGTCACCGGTCGCGAAGACCAGGACCCGGGCGGTCTTACCGGTGCCGTGCGGGAGGTTCACGGTGCCGCGGACCATCTGGTCGGCCTTGCGCGGGTCTACACCCAGGCGGAAGGCGACCTCGACGGTGCCGTCGTACTTGCTCGTGGAGGTCTCCTTGGCGAGACGGACGGCCTCGAGCGGGGCGTAGAGCTTCTCCCGGTCGATCTTGGCGTCCGCAGCGCGGAGAGACTTGCTGCGCTTGCTCACTACTGCTCCTGATGTGTTCTGAGGAGTCGTGGTACGGGCCGAGCAGGCCCTCCCACGTGCGGCTCACACCGCATGGTTCCTACGAAGGTGGGTGTCAGCCCTCGACCGTGATGCCCATGGAACGGGCGGTGCCGGCGATGATCTTCGACGCGGCGTCCAGGTCGTTGGCGTTGAGGTCGGGCATCTTCGTGGTGGCGATCTCGCGGACCTGCGCCTGGGTGATCTTGGCGACCTTGGTCTTGTGCGGCTCGCCGGAGCCCTTCTCGACACCCGCGGCCTTGAGGATCATCTTGGCGGCCGGCGGAGTCTTGGTGATGAAGGTGAAGGAGCGGTCTTCGTAGACCGTGATCTCCACCGGGATGACCCAACCGCGCTGCGACTCGGTCGCGGCGTTGTAGGCCTTGCAGAACTCCATGATGTTGACGCCGTGCTGGCCCAGCGCCGGGCCGACCGGCGGAGCCGGGTTGGCCGCGCCGGCCTGGATCTGGAGCTTGATAAGCCCCGTGACCTTCTTCTTCTTGGGAGGCATGTGCTCTCTCCGGGTCCTAGTGAGAGTTTTCAGCTTCCGCCCGGTTCATCCGGATGGAGGCATACCGCACAACGATAACGGGTATCCATGCGCGGCCAAAAACCGAGCAGGTCAGACGGGCTGCGTGAGCCCGTCTGACCTGTTCGGAAGACGTACGTCCAGAAGGTGTCAGTTCTTCTGGATCTGGTCGAACGAAAGCTCGACCGGGGTCTCGCGACCGAAGATCTCCACCAGGCCCTTGACCTTCTTGGAGTCGGCGTTGATCTCGTTGATGGTCGCCTGCAGCGTGGCGAACGGGCCGTCCGTGACGGTGACCGAGTCGCCGACCTCGAAGTCCAGCACCTGGACCTCGACCTTGCGCTGCGGAGCGGGCTTGCCCTCGGCCTCGGCGGCCTCACGGGCGGCCTTCTCCTCGGCCTCCGGGGCGAGCATCTTGACGATCTCGTCCAGCGTCAGCGGGTACGGGTCGTAGGCGTTGCCCACGAAGCCGGTGACACCGGGAGTGTTGCGGACGACACCCCAGGACTCGTTCGTCAGGTCCATGCGGACCAGGACGTAGCCCGGGAGCTTGTTCTGCTTGATCGTCTTGCGCTCGCCGTTCTTGATCTGCGCGACTTCTTCCTGCGGCACCTCGGCCTGGAAGATGAAGTCCTCGACGTTCAGCGAAACGGCGCGCTGCTCGAGGTTGGTCTTCACGCGGTTCTCGTAACCGGCGTATGTGTGGATGACGTACCACTCGCCCGGGAGCGTTCGCAGCTCCTCGCGCAGTGCGGTGACGGGGTCGACGGGCTCGGCCTCTTCTTCGGCCTCTTCCTCGTCGCCTTCCTCGGCGTCTTCAGCGAGGGCCTCGTCGGGAACGTCCTCGTCCTCGACGTCCTCACCGGACTCGTCCTCGACGTGCAGGGCCGCTTCCTCGGCGGGCTCGCCGGTGGCGGCATCGGCAGCCTCGAACTCGTCCACGACGTCCGCGCCCTCGACGATGTCGAGCTCGTCGTCAACGGACTCGACCGACTCGCTGGCATCGTTCAGGTTCGGGTCAGACACGGTGGCTGCTTCTTCCTGGATACATGGGGGTGGAACACGCGAAAGGGGCGCCGGTGACGGCGCCCTTCGCTCTCGGCTCAGCCGAAGACGTACTTGGCGGCGTGGTTGAGCCCATAGTCAATCACGGTCACCAGGCCAATCATGATGACGACGAAGACAATCACCACTGTGGTGTACGTCGTCAACTGATTGCGAGTCGGCCAGACGACCTTGCGGAGTTCCGCGACGATCTGGCGGTAGAAAGTGGCAAGGCGCTTCAGCGGGCCCTTCTTGGCACGCTTACCGCCCTTGCGGGCCTTCTTCTGAGACTCGGGCGCCTCGGCATCAGGCATGTCGATGGAGCCCACGGCGTCCGTCACTCGTCCTCACCTGATTCCGGGTCGTGGCCGTGCCGCGCCCGGTTGAGCCGCACGGCGGTGCATTGCGGTACGTACATGCGCACACATCCTGGCGAAGGTGTGTGTAGCAGGGCCGGAGGGACTTGAACCCCCAACCGCTGGTTTTGGAGACCAGTGCTCTACCAATTGAGCTACGACCCTTTGTTTCCCCCAACGTACCGCATCCACCCGGATGCTCGGTGTGCATCGGATGAGTGCGACCGCTGAAGGCCAACGAGGTGAGAGTGTACGTGGTCCGGGGCCGGTCGTCGAACAGAAAGTGTCCGTACGGGCTTTGTCCGCCGAAGATCGACCGGCGAGGGGTCGGGATACGGACGGTTGTTCTCTTGTTGTTCAGTCTGTGAAACCCGCGTGCCGGGGGAGTTTCCGGTCTGAAACGATGGGGGCCATGAGCCCTGCAACCCCTCCCACCGAGCGCCGGGTCTCCGCCCGAGTCGGCGCGATCTCCGAGTCCGCCACCCTCGCCGTGGATGCCAAGGCCAAGGCCCTGAAGGCCGCCGGGCGCCCGGTGATCGGCTTCGGCGCCGGTGAGCCCGACTTCCCGACCCCGGACTACATCGTCCAGGCCGCCATCGAGGCGTGCTCCAACCCGAAGTACCACCGCTACACGCCGGCCGGCGGCCTGCCCGAGCTGAAGGCCGCGATCGCCGCGAAGACCCTGCGCGACTCCGGCTACGAGGTGGAGGCCGCCCAGGTCCTGGTCACCAACGGTGGCAAGCAGGCCATCTACGAGGCCTTCGCCGCGATCCTCGACCCGGGCGACGAGGTCATCGTCCCGGCGCCCTACTGGACGACGTACCCGGAGTCGATCCGTCTCGCCGGCGGTGTCCCGGTCGAGGTCGTCGCCGACGAGACCACCGGCTACCGCGTCTCGGTCGAGCAGCTGGAGGCCGCCCGCACCGAGAACACCAAGGTGCTGCTCTTCGTCTCCCCGTCCAACCCGACGGGCGCGGTCTACAGCCGCGAGCAGATCGAGGAGATCGGCCGCTGGGCCGCCGAGAAGGGCCTGTGGGTCCTGACGGACGAGATCTACGAGCACCTGGTCTACGGGGACGCGGAATTCCACTCCCTCCCGGTGGTCGTCCCCGAGCTCGCCGACAAGTGCATCGTCGTGAACGGCGTCGCGAAGACGTACGCCATGACCGGCTGGCGCGTGGGCTGGGTCATCGGCCCGAAGGACGTCGTCAAGGCCGCGACCAACCTCCAGTCGCACGCCACCTCGAACGTGTCCAACGTCGCCCAGGTCGCCGCCCTCGCCGCCGTCTCCGGCGATCTGACGGCCGTCGCCGAGATGCGCGAGGCCTTCGACCGCCGCCGCAAGACCATCGTGCGGATGCTCAACGAGATCGACGGCGTGCTCTGCCCCGAGCCCGAGGGCGCCTTCTACGCGTACCCCTCGGTCAAGGCCCTCGTCGGCAAGGAGATCCGCGGCAAGCGCCCCCAGGACACGGTCGAGCTGGCCGCGCTCATCCTGGAGGAGGCCGAGGTCGCGGTCGTCCCGGGTGAGGCCTTCGGCACCCCTGGGTACCTGCGTCTGTCGTACGCCCTGGGTGACGAGGATCTCGTCGAGGGCGTCAGCCGGATCCAGAAGCTCCTGGCCGAGGCACGGGACTGACGTTTTCGCGCTCCACGCGTGTGTGCGGGCCGTTTCCCTCCGGGGAGGCGGCCCGCTTCTTCGTGCGAGCAAGACCACTAACGGGGAAAGCGCTACCGGCACGGCGGGAACGTACGGCAGGATCCTGGGATGGAGCGCGTACGTGATCTCTCTGAACTGCCGAAAGCCCATCTGCACCTGCACTTCACCGGTTCGATGCGGCCCACCACCGTGCTGGAGCTGGCCGACAAGTACGGCGTCCGGCTTCCCGAAGCCCTCACCGACGCCCTGACCAGCGGCGAACCGCCCAGGCTGCGGGCGACCGACGAGCGCGGCTGGTTCCGCTTCCAGCGGCTGTACGACGCGGCGCGATCCTGCCTCAGAGAGCCCGCGGACATCCAGCGCCTGGTGCGCGAGGCCGCCGAGGAGGACATCAAGGACGGCTCCGGCTGGCTGGAGATCCAGGTCGACCCGACCTCGTACGCGCCCCGGCTGGGCGGACTCATCCCGGCGCTGGAGATCATCCTGGACGCGGTGGACGCGGCCGTGCGGGAGACCGGGCTCGGGATGCGCGTCCTGGTGGCCGCGAACCGCATGAAGCACCCGCTGGACGCCCGCACCCTGGCCCGGCTCGCCGTGCGCTACGCGGACCGCGGCGTCGTCGGCTTCGGGCTCTCCAACGACGAGCGGCGGGGCATGGCGCGGGACTTCGACCGGGCCTTCGCGATCGCACGGGACGGCGGGCTGCTGTCCGCGCCGCACGGCGGCGAGCTGACCGGCCCGGCGTCGGTCCGCGACTGCCTGGACGACCTGCACGCCACCCGGATCGGGCACGGTGTGCGCGCCGCCGAGGACCCGCGGCTGCTGAAGCGGCTCGCGGACCGCGGCATCACCTGCGAGGTGTGCCCGGCGTCGAACGTCGCCCTGGGGGTCTACGAGAAGGCCGAGGACGTCCCCCTGCGCACCCTCTTCGAGGCCGGTGTCCCGATGGCCCTCGGCGCCGACGACCCCCTGCTGTTCGGCTCCCGGCTCGCCGCCCAGTACGAGCTGGCACGCCACCACCACGGCTTCACGGACGCGGAACTGGCCGAGCTGGCACGCCAGTCGGTGCGGGCCACGGCGGCCCCCAAAGACGTCAAGGAGAAGCTGCTGTCGGGCATCGACGAGTGGCTGGCCGCCCCGGTCTCCTGAAGTGGGTGTAGGGCGGATACGCCTGGAAGCCGATGTCCAGCTCGACATGACGGCCCCGGGACAGCGGCAGGTGCGGGGTGAGGGAGGCGACGAGCACGTCATGCCCTTCGGCGGCCCGCTTCCCCCGCGGCCCGAACCCGGCCGCCACCTCCAGGTGCGTGGCGGCCGAGGCGAAGGTGTCCCGGGCCCCGAGGAGGAAGAGAGTCCCCGCGTGCACGGCCGGATGGATCCGGTCCCGCGCGTCGAGGCGGTCCCAGCGCTGCTCCCAGCGCGCCTCCCAGGCGGCCGCGTGGGCGGCGGTGCGCTCCTCGTTCGTGCGCACGGTGAGCGGGGTGCCCTCCCGCAGCCGACGGCGCAGCCCGGGCCAGGCGGAGGCCCGCAGGCCCGGCGACCGGTGGGCGAGGACGAGGTCGACCAGCACCCCGGGCGCGTAGGCCCTGGGGATGCTCCGTCGCAGCGGGACGTACACGATCGTGTGCCGGGAGAACGCGGCGAACGAG
Organism: Streptomyces sp. NPDC058086; assembly: GCF_042885015.1. Lineage (NCBI taxonomy): Bacteria > Bacillati > Actinomycetota > Actinomycetes > Kitasatosporales > Streptomycetaceae > Streptomyces > Streptomyces sp. NPDC058086. The sequence goes on from NZ_JBHVST010000001.1 coordinate 233,893, forward strand.
AAGAGCGCGGCGAGCCGGGCGAGTCCGTCGTGGTCGCCCACGAGGTAGCCCCAGCCTTCGAAGGGGTCACTGAGCGTGGTGTGCCGCAGCGGCGGACGCGGCTGGACGACCCGGTAGGCACGCGGGCCGACGCGCGGCGTGAACTCCGTGACGCTCAGCCGCACGGGGAGTGCCGCACGACCGTGGGGGCTGGTCTCATCGGGCCAGGGTGACCGTCACGAGGGCTCGTCCGCAACGGAGATTCCGCCCAGCAGCGTGCGGGCGACAGACGAGGCGAACTCGTCCACGGGCGGCGGCTTGCCCTCCTCCGTGGAGTCGTAGGCGAAGGCGCGCTGGGCGCAGGCGCCCAGCAGGAGCGAGGCGGCCGCATAGGTGTCGACCCCGGCGCGGACCCGGCCCGCGTCCTGTTCGGCGCGGAGATAGGCGTCGAGGCCCCGGATGGGCATGTGAGGGCCCGATCCCATGGAGCGCATCGACTCCTCGTGCCGGCGCTTGAGTTGCGTTTCCGCGTACAAGGAGGCGGCGATCGGAAAACTCTGCTCATAGAAGAGGGCCGCCTGACGGGCGATCCCGGTGAGGTTCTCCAGGAGGGTGCCCCGGCCCGGCTCGGCCGCGAGGCCGGCCAGCAGCGGGGTCAGCTGGGGCAGGCGTTCCTTGAGCACCTTGACGAACAGTTCCTCCTTGCTCGGGAAGTACTTGTAGAGCGCCGCCTCCGAACAGCCCGCGGCCTTGGCGATCTCCTTGGTCGTGGCGCGGGCGAGGCCGATGGTGAGCATGAGCTCGTGCGCCGCGTCGAGGATGCGGATCCGGGCCGGTTTCTGCTGCATGAGCCCCAAGGATTCCATGGTCACCCCTGTTCGGCCTTGACGGGTGGGTGAGTGCTTACCCACTCTAGGGACAAGCAGTGGTGAGTGAATACTCACCCACCAGATCACCCAGGGGGGATCACGTCATGAAATTCACCGTCTTCGGTGCCACCGGCGGCATCGGCCAGGAGATCGTCCGGCAGGCGCTGGACTCCGGCCACCAGGTCACGGCCGTCGTACGGGATCCGACGCGGCTGACCGTCACGGGTGCGGGCCTGGAGGTGTTCCGCGCGGACCTCACGGACCCGGAGGCGCTGCGCCCCGCGGTCACGGGCCGGGACGCCGTCCTCTCCGGGCTCGGCGCCCGCACCCGCAAGGACGCCGGGATCGCCACCCGGCTGACCCGTACGGTGCTGGGCGCCATGGAGGCCGAGGGGGTGCGCCGGCTGCTGGTGGTGAGCGCGGGGCCGGTCGGTCCCGACCCCGAAGGCGCGGCGTTCGCCGACCGCGCCGCGCGGGGTCTGGTCTCGCTGATCCTGAAGGACGTCTACGCCGACCTGGCGGCCATGGAGGGCGAACTGGCCCGGAGTGCGACCGACTGGACGGTCGTACGCCCGCCTCGACTGCAGAACAAGCCGGTGACCAGCTCGTACCGGACCGTCGTCGGGGGCTTCCCGCTCAAGGGCCGGTTCATCGGGCGCGCCGACGTGGCGCACGCGATGCTGGCGATGATCGACGACCCGAGGACGGTGAAGCAGGGCGTCGGAGTCGCGTACTAGGACTCCGCCGAGTGACCCGGCTGTGCGCGCGAATCACCCTCCAGAGCCCCGCCTCGAACTCTGCCCTGACCTCTGCCCTGAGCTCTGCCCTGAGCTCTGTCTAGAGCTCCACGCCCACCGTCACAGGCTCGTTGACCAGGGTGATCCCGAAGGCGCCGCGGACGCCGGCGACGACCTCGCGGGCCAGCGCGAGGAGGTCCTCGGTGGTGGCCAGGCCGCGGTTGGTGAGGGCCAGGGTGTGCTTGGTGGAGATCCGGGCGGGTCCGGAGCCGTAGCCCTTGGTGAAGCCGGACTTGTCGATCAGCCAGGCCGCGGAGGTCTTGGTGTGGCCCTCGCCCGCCGGGTACGCGGGCGGCACGACCTCGGCGCCCAGCCGGTCCGCCACGCGCGCGTGGAACGCGGCGAACTCCTCGTCGGTGAGGATCGGGTTGGTGAAGAACGACCCGGCCGACCAGGTGTCGTGGTCCTCGGGGTCGAGCACCATGCCCTTGCCGGAGCGCAGTTTCAGGACGGTCTCGCGGGCGGTGGCGAGCGGCACCCGGTCGCCGGGCTCGACCCCGAGGGAGCGTGCCGTCTCGGCGTACTTGATCGGCGCCGACAGCCCGTCCGCGTCCTCCAGGTCGAACCTGACGCGCAGCACGACATACCGCTCGGAGTCGGCCTTGAAGCGACTGTGGCGGTACGAGAAGGCGCAGTCGGCGTTGGCCAGGGTGACCGTCTCACGCGTCCTACGGTCGTACGCGATCACTTCGGTGATGGTGGACGACACTTCCTGGCCGTACGCGCCCACGTTCTGGATCGGGGTCGCGCCTGCGGAGCCGGGGATCCCGGCGAGGCACTCGACGCCGGCGAGCCCGGCCTCGACGGTGCGGGCGACCGCGTCGGTCCACACCTCGCCCGCCGCCAGCTCCAGCCTCGTGCCTTCGAGGGCGAAGCCGGTGGTCGCGATGCGCAGGGCGGTCCCGGCGAAGCCCTTGTCGCCGATGACCAGGTTCGATCCGCCGCCGATGATCAGCAGCGGCGTACCGGTGTCGTCGGCCTCTCGGACGGCGGCGATCACCTCGGCATCGGTCGTGGCGGTGATCAGCCGCGTCGCGGGACCCCCAAGCCGGAAGGTGGTCAGCGGGGCGAGCGGGGCGTCGTGGAGTTCCTGCACGGGCTCAAGAGTACGAGAAGGGCCCCGCCGGTCGAGGCGGGGCCGCTTCTGTGTGTTCACAAGATGGACCAATCAAGGGTTTGGATCCTGGACCCTCCACCGGCAGGCGGTTTCCCTCCCACTCACCGCGAGGCGGATTCCATCCCCTCAGCGCGAGGCGGTCTCCAGAACCGGCACCTGGGCCAGATCCTGCCCCTGGGGCGACTCGGAGGCGACGACCCGGGCCTGGGCCGCACGCCGCGCCGTCGGGATGAGCAGCACCGCGACACCCGCCAGGGCGACCACCGCGGAGCCCACCACGAGCGCGGGCCGCAGGCCGTCCACGAAGGTCTGCGCGGTCCCGTAGCCGCCCTGCGCGGAGAAGATCGAGGACATCACCGCGATACCGAGCGCGCCGCCCACCTCACGCAGCGCGTTGTTGGCTCCGGAGGCGATGCCCTGCTCCTGCGGACGGACGCTGGACATGACCAGGTTGGAGGCCGGGGCGAAGTACAGGGACATTCCGATGCCGCTGACGATCAGGGCGGGCAGCTGCGCGGCGTACGAGGCGTGGGCGGCGACCACGGAGGCGTAGTACGCGAGCCCGGCGGCCTGCAGGAAGAGCCCGGTGGCGACCACGGGGCGCCCGCCGATGCGGTCGGAGAGGTACCCGGCGATCGGCGCGACGAGCATCGGCATCCCGGTCCAGGGCAGCATCCGCAGGCCGGCCTGGGTGGGCGAGTAGCCGAGGACGCCCTGCATGTACTGGCTGAGCAGGAAGATCGAGCCGAACATCCCGAGGAACATCAGCAGGCTCGCGGCGTTGATCCCGGCGAAGGCACGGGAGCGGAAGAGCCGCATCGGCAGCATCGGGTTCTTGGCGCGGATGCCGTGGAAGACGAAGCCGGTGAGCAGTGCGGCGCCCGCGAGCAGACCGGTCAGGACGATCGGGCTGGTCCAGCCCTCGGCGGGCCCGCGGACCAGGCCGTACACGATCCCGAAGAGACCGCCGCTGACGAGCAGGGTGCCGGTGATGTCGAGCGGGGCGCCGGTGCCGTGGGACTCGGCCAGCCGCAGTCGGGCGAGGGGCAGCAGGGCGAGGCCAAGCGGCACGTTCAGCCAGAAGATCCAGTGCCAGGACACGTGTTCGGTGAGGCTGCCGCCGATGAGGGGCCCGGAGGCGACCGCGAGTCCATTCACGGCGCCCCAGATCCCGTACGCCATGCCGCGCTTGGCGGCCGGCACCGCGGCCGTCAGCAGGGTGAGCGTGAGCGGCATCATGATCGCCGCGCCGACGCCCTGGACCGCGCGGGCGGCGATCAGCGAGTCGAGGCCGGGCGCCATGGCCGCGGCCGCCGAGGCGCCGGTGAAGACGGAGAGACCGACGAGGAAGAGCCGACGGCGGCCGAACCGGTCGCCGAGCGCCGCACCGAACATCAGCAGGACGGCGAAAGTGAGCGTGTAGGCGCTCACGGTCCATTCCAGGTCGTCCAGCGCTCCGCCGAGATCCCTGCGGATGGAGGGCAGTGCGGTGGTGACGACGAGATTGTCGAGAGCCGCCATGAATCCGGCGACGCTGGTGATGATGAGGGCCCAGGTGGCTCCCCCGCGACGTGCGGTCTGCTGTGACATCGCTCCCCCTAAGGGCGATCGTTCCCTATGATTAGTTATTACTGACTAACTTTCGGGCCCAGAAAAAGGCGCCGACATCCGCCTCCCCCACCCGCTTCCCGCTTTCCCTACCTACTTCTCCGGTCGACCCTTCGGCCGCGCCGACGGATAGACCGTTTCCCAGACCTTGTGCTCGGGCGGAAAGCCCATGGTCACCAGGCAGTTGATGAGCATTCCGTACGCCATGAAGCCCGTCGTCTCGTTCGGGTCGGCGCCGAGCGGCAGATGGGCCGCCTCCCACAGCCGCATCCAGTCGGCCCGTACGACCTCACCGAGCTCGCGATCACCGGCCTGCTCGGCGGCGGCGGTCGCGACGTACATCTGCATCTGCATCAGCAGTTGCTCCGGATGCTCCGCGATGCTCTTCATGTACGCGTTCGCCATGGAATGCAGGGCGTCTTCGCCCTCCAGCCCCTTGGCGGCCTCCTCGAAGGTGCGGTTGGTGTCCTCCATGCAGCGTTGCGCCGCCGCAAGGAAGATCGCCCGCTTGTCGGGGAAGAGCCGAAAGAGATACGGCTGCGAGACGCCGACACGCTTGGCGATCGCCTCGGTGGACGTGCCGTAGTACCCGCCCCGGGCGAACTCCTCGATCGCCGCGCGGATGACGCTCTCGCGCCTCTCGTCTGCGCTCATCCTGACCATGCGACTAAGTTAGTGCCCAATCACTAACTAAGTCAAGCGGTAGGCGAGGGCGGCTACGAGCGATGCACACGCCCCACGACCGGCAGCCGCGACGACCTGCGACCGCACACGCACGCGAGGAGCCGTGCCGGTACGTCGAGCGGTAGGCGGGAGCGGCTACGAGCGATGCACACGCCCCACGACCGGCAGCCGCGACGACCTGCGACCGCACACGCACGCGAGGAGCCGTGCCGGTACGTCAAGCGGTAGGCGGGAGCGGCTACGAATGACGCCCACGACCGGCAGCGCGCACGCACGGAAGGGGCCGTGCCGGTACGTCGCAAGCCCGTCGCTTACGCCCGGATCGAGCAGCGGCTCGCTTGCCCGGCCCACGTCTGATCCAGCGGCGACGGGCTCGACGTACCGGCACGGCCCCGACCCACCACACAGCCGGCCGGAGCGGAAGGACCGCGGACAGCCGGACCGCGAACGGACGAACCACGGGCGCCCACAGACAGCCGGTACAGCAGACAGACCACAGTCACCCGCAAACAACCGGACCGCGAACGGCCGAACCAGATACGGCCGGGTGCGGCCAGGCGCGGCCGGGCGCGGCCAGGCCACACGTAAGGCCAGGCCACACGTAAGGGGCGCCGACAATGACCGGCGCCCCTTACCCGCTTACCCATCGCTCCTCATGACGGCCTTCAGGCCAGTCGAACGACCGCTCGCGACATGCCCAGGACCTTCTGCCCCGCGCTCATCGCGGTGAGGTCGACGCGGACGGTGTTGTCGTCCAGCTTGGCCGCGACCTTGCCGCTGACCTCGATGGTCGCCCCCTTGTCGTCGTTGGGGACGACGACGGGCTTGGTGAAGCGGACGCCGTACTCGACGACCGAACCCGGATCACCGGCCCAGTCGGTGACGACGCGGATCGCCTCGGCCATGGTGAACATGCCGTGCGCGATGACGTCGGGGAGACCGACCTCGACCGCGAACTTCTCGTTCCAGTGAATGGGATTGAAGTCCCCGGAGGCGCCCGCGTACTGCACGAGTGTGGCGCGTGTCACGGGGAAGGTCTGGGCCGGCAGCTCGGCACCGACCTCGACGTCGTCATACGCGATCTTCGCCGTCATGGTCAGCCCTCCTCCGCCGCGCGAGCCACGAGCTTGGTGACGGCCGTCACCACGTGCTCGCCCGCCTCGTCATGGACCTCACCACGGATGTCCACGATGTCGTTGCCCGCCATGGACTTGATCGCCTCGATGGTCGAGGTGACCGTGAGCCGGTCGCCCGCCCGCACCGGACGGGTGTAGGCGAACTTCTGGTCACCATGCACCACGCGGTTGTAATCGAGCCCCAGTTGGGGGTCCTGGACGACCTGCCCCGCGGCCTTGAAGGTGATCGCGAACACAAAGGTCGGCGGGGCGATCACATCGGAGTACCCGAGCGCCTTGGCGGCCTCCGGGTCCGTGTACGCCGGGTTGGTGTCCCCCACGGCCTCCGCGAACTCGCGGATCTTCTCCCGACCGACCTCATAGGGGTCGGTGGGCGGGTAGGACCGCCCCACGAAGGACTGGTCGAGCGCCATGGGCTCGGTACCTCCTGGTTTTCAGCCGGTGCAGCGATTCTCGGACCGATGCCCGTACGAGGACTGTCGGCGACTGCTCGACGACCACTCGCACGTCGGCACTCCGCCGGTGAACGACGCGAGGCCGCCCCCGTTACTGGGGACGGCCTCGTGTACGAGCCTGATTTATCGCGTTTCGCGGTGCGCGGTGTGCGCGTTGCAACGCGGGCAGTGCTTCTTCATCTCCAGTCGGTCCGGGTCGTTACGCCGGTTCTTCTTGGTGATGTAGTTCCGCTCCTTGCACTCCACGCAGGCCAGCGTGATCTTCGGGCGGACGTCGGTGGCAGCCACAGGAGTGCTCCTTGACGAACGGATGGGACATTAACGCATAGAAGAGTAGCCGATCGAAGGACCGACCCCACAATCGGCTACTGTCTGTAGCGGTGACCGGACTTGAACCGGTGACACAGCGATTATGAGCCGCTTGCTCTACCGACTGAGCTACACCGCTGTGATGCGATTGGTCCCCGCCTTGCGACGGGAACCTCTCACACCAGAGCCCCAATACGGAATCGAACCGTAGACCTTCTCCTTACCATGGAGACGCTCTACCGACTGAGCTATTGGGGCGAGCGATGAAGACATTACACGCTCGCCCGCCGATCGCCCAAATCCGTTTCGCGGCACCCGCCCCGGCCCGTTCCCGGCCGTTCCCCGCCACTCTTCCGGCCCCTCACGAACGGTGCGTCACGGCCGCGACTCCGGCCTCTCCCGCCCCACGAATCACGGGCACACCGCCCGGCCAACAGCCCCCGACCCCAGCCTCACGGCCCGGCTGACCAGCGACTCCGTCCGGCCGCCCCGACTCGCGCGCCCGGCTCTCATCTCCCGCTTTCTGTCCGTGCACGGACCACACCGGTACGACTATTGCGCTCCTCCCGGACGAGAAGGGCTCGCCACCCTAGGCTCGACTCACGCTGCGTGATCTTGCCCCTCACTCCCCACGACGTCGCCCCCCCACCCCTCCACCCCTCCACCCCGTCACCTCCCGCCACCCCAGACCCCCCACCGCGAAAGCGCCCACCTCCCCAGTCGCCCCTCCCAGCAGCCGCCCCCGAGCCCCAGGAGCGCGATGCCCGACAGTCAGCCGCAGCCACCCCACTCCTCGTCGGGACAGACCGACACCGCCACCCTGTTGCTGCGCGGCGCGCGGCTCACCGACGGCCGGACTGTGGACGTGCGGCTGGGCGGCGGGCGCATCGAGGCGGTCGGCACCGCCGGGAGCCTGGCGACACCCGCCTCCGGCTCGCGCGCCGCGAAGGTGGACCTCGACGGCTACCTGCTCCTGCCGGCCCCCGCCGAGCCCCACGCACACGGCGACACGGCCCTGACGGCCGACGGCGACGGCCCCCTCTCGTACGACACCCAAGAGGTCCAGCGCCGGGCCACCGAGGCCGCGTTGCTGCAACTCGGGCACGGGGCGACGGCGTTGCGCTCGCACGTGCGCGTCGGCGACGTACAGGGCCTCGACGCCCTGGTGGCGGTGCTCCAGGCGCGGCGGGCGCTGCGCGGGCTGGCCGAGCTGACAGCGGTGGCGATGCCGCGGGTGCTCACCGGGGTCGCCGGTGCCGACGGGCTCGCGATACTGCGGGACGCCGTGAAAATGGGCGCTTCGGTGGTGGGCGGCTGCCCGGACGCCGACCCGGATCCGACGGGGTACGTGGAGGCAGTCCTGGAAATCGCCTCGGAACACGGCTGCCCGGTCGACCTGCACACGGACGCCTCCGATCCCGCCCGGCTCGCCCGGCTCGCGGCAATGGCGGGCGGACTGCGGTCCGGAGTGACGCTCGGCCCGTGCGGCGGCCTCGGCCGGCTGCCGTCCGAGGTGGCCTCCCGGGCGGCCGATCAACTCGCCGCGGCGGGCGTGACCGTGGTGTGCCTGCCGCAGGGCGGCTGCGGAGGCGTGGACCGGCGCGGAACGGCTCCGGTACGGATGCTGCGGGCGGCCGGGGTACGGATCGCCGCGGGCAGCGGCGCCCTCCGGGACGTATCGAACCCGGTGGGCCGCGGCGACCCCCTGGAGGCCGCGTACCTGCTGGCCTCACGGCACGGTCTGCGCCCCGAGGACGCTTACGACGCCGTGAGCTCCGGCGCGCGGGCTGCCCTCGGACTGCCCGAGGTACGCGTGGAAGCCGGTTTCCCGGCCGAGTTGCTCGCGGTGCGCGGGAACCGGCTGGCAGGGGCGCTGTCGCTCGCGTACAGCCGGATCGTGGTGCACCGGGGGCGCGTGGTGGCGCGGACCAGCGCGGTGCGGGAGTACTGCAACTCGGCGGCAACGGCGGGGCTGGACCTGCCCAGACAGGGACGCGGAGAGCCTTCCTAGCCACAACTACCGTCCACGACTCCACACGTTGTGCACGCACGGCCGCAACCACCCCCCGAGCGCCCCCTGTTCACCACGCGGGCCGAGTGCATGACGGCCTCCGCCGCCGCGCGCCCCTGTGGACGACTCAAGAGACCCCTGAGTTGTCCACAGGGTCGTGCGGCGAACGGGTCCATCCGGGCGTACGGTCGGAAACATGCGCATTGTCATCGCTGGAGGTCATGGTCAGATCGCGCTGCGGCTGGAGCGACTGCTCGCCGCGCGCGGTGACGAGGTCGCGGGGATCATCCGCCGCGCCGAGCAGGGCGACGATCTGCGGGCGGCCGGTGCCGAGCCGGTCCTCTGCGATCTGGAGTCGGCTTCGGTGGAGCAGGTCGCCGCCCATCTGCAGGGCGCGGACGCGGCCGTCTTCGCGGCGGGCGCGGGCCCGGGCAGCGGTCCGGCCCGCAAGGAGACGGTGGACAAGGGCGCCGCCATCCTGTTCGCCCACGCCGCGGAACGAGCAGGCGTACGGCGCCACGTCGTCGTGTCGTCCATGGGCGCGGACCCGGCGCACCCGGGCGACGACGTCTTCGACCTGTATCTGCGCGCCAAGGGCGAGGCCGACGAGTACGTACGCGGTCGTACGTCCCTGGACTGGACGATCCTGCGTCCCGGATCGCTGATCGACGACGCCGGTACCGGACTCGTACGCCTGGAGGCCTCGACCGGCCGCGGACCGATCCCACGGGACGACGTCGCCGCGGTCCTGGCGGAGCTGGTGGAGACTCCTGCGACGGCTGGGCTGACCCTGGAGTTGATCGGCGGCTCGACGCCGATTTCGGTGGCGGTCAAATCGGTCGCGGGGAACTAGACACCGACCGGGCCGGGCCGGGCCGGGCCGGGCCGGAGCGTGCCGGACCGGACCGGGCCATCCGTCGGCCTGCTCAGAACATCAGAACAACGGAAGCTGCCCGGGAAAGTCGGGCACGGAGTACCCGTCCAACGTCGGCTGGGCCGCCCCCAGCTGCGCCGGCCGACGCGACCCGGGACACGAGACCAGCTCCCCGCTCCCCCGCACACCAGGCGGATCATGCCGGGCGAACCGTCCCGCGACGATGGCGATCTCCCGACGGCACTCGGGGCAGTTCCTACGACGCGATGACATGAGATCAGTCTGCCCGGCGGGCGGCAGCCGCACCGACAGCACCCGACCCCGGCCTCGGCCCCGGCTGCAAAAGGCGGTGCGGCAGGTCCCGACGCCGCCCGAACCCATGGCCTCACGGCGATGGCGTGTCAGCATGATCTAGCCCCGTGACCTGCGGAAACGTTGCGCTCAACTGTGGGAGACGGTGAGGCCGTAGAAGGCGACCCGAGCGCCCTTGGTGGTGCTGTCGGAGGACGACTGGTTGTACGAGCCGGCCTTGAAGTACTGCTTGTAGGCGTCGAACGACGACGGGATGGCGTAGTGCGTGGTGCTCCCGTTGACCGTCAGGTCGATGGTGTGTCCGCCCGAGACTGCGATCGTGTAGTTCCATGTCTTGCCGACCGATATGTGGCCGACGGTGTGCAGTGTCTGACCTCCGGAAGGCGAGTTCTCCGTGCCGAGGACGATGTCACCGCTCGACCGGTAGTACAGCTCCAGCAGCGGTTTGGTGGACGAGCCTCCTGTGCCGAGGTGGATCTGTCCTACGCAGACGTTCGATGTGACGGACACGACCCGCAGCGTCGCCTTCATTTGGTGCGTGCCGCTGAGCGACCAGTCGGCGGCGGTGCCGTTGCGGTTCATCTCCCGCAGTTCGGAGCGGGCGTAGTTCGAGTTCGGTGTGGTGACGCCCTTCTCCGGCGCCCAGAAGGTCATCGCGCCGTCACGGGTGTCCGTGTAGAAGTACGAGTCCTGGAACCCGTTGGCCCCCTGAAGCCGGGAGGACGGGATCGTCGTCGGTGAGCCGGGGGAGCCCACCGGCTCCTGAAGCTGCCACACCGACAGGTCGAAATTCCCACCGGGTGCGACGGACGGGTCCGCCATGGGCGAGGAAACGACGTTGGTACCGCGCTGGCCGCTGGATGCGCCGGCCACGCCCGCGGCGGCGGAAAGTGCACTGGCCGGCGCGGCGGGAGCCACAAGGGCCAGGCCGCCGGTGACGGCGGTGGCGGTGGCCAGGGAGGTGAGCAGCGTACGCATGCGCATGGGGGGGTGCCTTCCTGTCGGCTCGGTGGGCTCGGTTGGCGGGCGCGCGTATTTCTCAGCAATGTTCACGTACATGAACTTCATATGTCAACATGAACACTTGGTGTCGCGACAGTAGGGCTGTGGCGCGATCACGTCAAGGCTGATGGCGGAGCAACGCATGCGTACCGGTGGCACTCGCTTCACCGGCCGCTGAACGCCGCGCCCGGGGCGAGGCACGCGCTCAGAGGCCGTGGCCGAGGCAGGCGCTCGGCGCCAATGACCGGCGGTACCCCATTGGGGCACGCCGGGCAGTGCCAGGATTCGAACCTGGGAAGGCTGAGCCGGCGGATTCGCAGACCGTGCGGGGCCGGCCCCTGACCTACGGGTGTTGAGAGGCGTGGCCGGCCCGACCGGGCAAGGGCTGCGTCCATTCGCACTCAGGAGCCCTGAATGGGCAAAGGCTGCATCCACTCGCGCTCAGGAGCAGAGATTCACGTGCCGGACGGCCAGAACGTGCCCTGCCGCGTCGATGAGGCGGCTGCGGGCGAGGTGTCCGCCGCCCACCGCATTGGTGATCGCCGAGGCGATCGAGGACGTCTGGGAGCTGACGTTGCCCCCCAGGTCGAACATGACCATGTCGGCACCAGAGCGCAGGGCCTGGACGGCGGCGGCGGGGATGCTGAAGCCGGCGGCGGAGATCGCCTTCGCGCTGAGCGAGTCGGTGACCACCAGCCCCTTGAATCCCAGCTTGCCCCGCAGCTCGGAGCTGATGGCGGTGGGTGACAGGCTCGCCGGATTGGTGCCCAGGCCCGGCACGATGTTGTTGGAGACCATGATGGCCGGGGCACCGGCCTTGATGGCCGCTGTGAACGGCGGGATGCCCACCTTTTGCAGGGTGGACCAGGGCAGGGTGCGGGCGGGGCCGAAGTCGGAGTTGTAGCTGGATCCGCCAAGGCCCGGGAAGTGCTTGACGACGGGTATCACGCCTCCGGCGCGCAACCCGTTCATGTACGCGACACCGGCCTTGGAGACCACCGAGGTGTTGCCGCTGAAGGACCGCCATCCGTCGGGGTTGGTCCGGCTGGGGGCCACGTTCCTGCCGTCGACGTCGACCACCGGCGCGAGGTCCATGTTCACCTGGGCGGCCGCCATCTTGGTGGCGACCTTGGTGACGTTCTGCTGGATCTGGGCCGGGGTCCAGTGCGCGCCCATGTACGCGGGCCAGGGCAGGGACCCGACCAGGTTCGACATGCGCTGGATGCCGCCGCCCTCCTCGTCGGTCATCACCAGCAGGCCCAGGTGCCCGGGTACGTGGGACTTCAGGGCGGTCAGCCGCGAGCCGAGGTCGGACGGCGCCTTGCTGCCGAACAGAAGCACACCGCCTGCACCCGCGCTCACCTCGGAGGTGACGCCGGACACCGAGGTCTCCGACACCGGGACGGCGATGGTCAGCATGGCCAGCCGGCGGTTCGACCACCCGGCCAGCTTCGTGCTGTTGGTGCACGCGGTGGCGGCGGTGGTGAGGGCCGGAGCGAGGGACGAAGAGGAGGGGGAACGCGTGACGGGCGGGGCGAGGGACACGTCGGGGCCACTGGAGTGCGGGGACGCCTTGGGGGTGTCCGTGCCACAGCCCGCCAGAAGCACCGCCGCCACAGCGGCAGCGGTGCTCAGTCTGCGTGCGGTCGTGGCCCGGCCGGGGAGCCGCGGTGGTGCTGTCGCACTTCTACGGTCACGGTACGAAGGGACATTCATCGCCCGGCCTCCTTCCGGAAGACGCGACGGGTACCCGTCGCGCTGATGGCCGTATGAGCCTGAGGTGGGCTTCACGAAGCGTGAGAGGCGCTCCAGCCCACATTTGTTCGAAGCTCCGCGGCCGGCGTATCACCAGAATCCCGCGTCTCGGAGTCGGCCGCTAACCCCAGCCGACGTTAGGGGCCCTTTCAACGAGCGACCGTCCGGCAAACACGGAAACGACTCTTGAGTTTCCTCCCCAGCCCCAGACGCTGCCGCCCCCTTCCGCGAGGCCCACTCGACGATCGCCGCGGCGGCGCGGATGACGGGCCGCCGCCCCTGAGACCCCGCCCGCATAACGCGTACCCATCGCCAACTACGTTTGCTGTCACGGGACCTGACCGAGCGAAGCAGGAGTCAGGCCGTTGACGATCTATCGAAGGATCGTCGACAACCTGTCGAAATCCGGCCTGCTCGCGGGGGTTTACTAGACAGTCGCGTCTGTCCACGCGGACAGCCGGACACAGTCGGCTGTGCCTGCTGTGGACAGTCGGCGCCGATAGTCGATAAGGAGCACGGCAATGCTGAAGAAATCACTGGTGGCGGTTCTGAGCGCTTCCGCCCTCGCGATAGGGGCGCTCGGCCTGAGCGCCGAGTCCGCGTCGGCGGCTTCCACTTGGAAGCTGAAGGCCACGTGCAGCTCGGTCAACATACGAGCGAACTCCAACACCAGCGCGAAGATCACTGGCGTCGCTTACAAGGGCGACCTCATGAACGGCACGAAGGTGGACTACAAGGGCTACAAGGACATCAAGGTGGACAAGGCCTGGATCTACGGCAAGGTGGTGCGCAAGGACCACAAGGTCATCTACGGCTGGGCCGCGCTCAAGTGCTTCAACCCTTACGAGCAGTAGGGGAATCCTGCTCGGACAACACCCCGGCCTCTGACTGTTTCACCCGGTCAGAGGCCGTCCACCTGACGGTGGGTGTGGGATCTGAACCCACGCCGACTCGTACCACGACGGGTCGCAAGAGCCGCCCCTGCCTGCCGGATTTACGTCCGCCGGTATGGGATGACTGACCTGCGGCCATTTCGGACCTGCCTCGGGGGCCCGCGGCAAGAAACCGGGTACGGAGAGGTCTGGGTAAAGGCTCGGGAAAAGGTGCTCACCGAGGCTGAGGCCGCCTCCCCGCTCGCACGGCGGCCCTACGACCTGCGTCACGCCGGGGTCTCCTTCTGGCCGAGCTCCGGCGTAAACCCGATGGAATGCGCCCGGCGGGCAGGTCACACGATCGCGGTGCTGTTCAGGGTCTACGCGAAGGTGCTCGCGCAGACCCAGGGGCAAGCCAACCGGCGTATAGAAGCTGCCCTGCGCGAGTGGAACGAGCCGGAGTGACCGTCAGCCCGTCCCCCGGGGGATGCCTGGGGGACGAACAGGCTGATCAGGAGTGGGATCCGGGCCAGACGGGGTGAGACAAGTCACCCCATTTCGATTCTGATCGAAAGATCGCGTTCGATAACGAAGAGACCCCCTCCGATCTACGTTTCCGCAGATCGGAGGGGGTCTACCTTCATGTGGCGGCGCCAGGATTCGAACCTGGGAAGGCTGAGCCGGCAGATTTACAGTCTGCTCCCTTTGGCCGCTCGGGCACACCGCCGGGGTTGCTGCCTTGAGGACCGCTTTTCGGCGGTGCTCCCTGGCAACGACGTAAACGATACCTGATGCTCGGGGGTGCTTCGCCACCCGATTGATCTGCGCTTGGAGGGGAGGGGGTGGCTAGGCTTATGCGGATGCGGCCGGGGACCTACGCCGGGTTCGACGGCCGCCCCTACGCACCCCGATACAAGGAGCCACAGGACATGGCCGACTCCAGTTTCGACATCGTCTCGAAGGTCGAGCGGCAGGAGGTCGACAACGCCCTCAACCAGGCCGCCAAGGAGATCTCGCAGCGCTACGACTTCAAGAACGTGGGCGCCTCCATCTCCTGGTCCGGCGAGAAGATCCTGATGGAGGCGAACTCCGAGGAGCGGGTCAAGGCCATCCTCGATGTGTTCGAGACCAAGCTGGTCAAGCGCGGTATCTCGCTGAAGGCGCTGGACGCGGGCGAGCCCCAGCTCTCCGGCAAGGAGTACAAGATCTTCGCGTCCATCGAGGAGGGCATCTCCCAGGAGAACGCGAAGAAGGTGGCAAAGATCATTCGCGACGAGGGCCCGAAGGGCGTGAAGGCGCAGGTGCAGGGCGACGAGCTGCGCGTCAGCTCCAAGAGCCGTGACGACCTGCAGGCCGTGCAGGCGCTGCTCAAGGGCAAGGACTTCGACTTCGCGCTGCAGTATGTGAACTACCGGTAGCCGTCGGCCGTCGGCCGTCAACCGGCTTCGGCTGGCGGTTCATTGCGCGTACGAGCGAAGTTGCGCGTACGCGGAAGGGTGGGCCCCCGGAGGTGCCCACCCTTCTCACCTGCTGGCTGCGGCCTCGGGGCGCGCACTCAACGGCGCGAGTCGCCGAACAGGATGCGGTAGAGGATGAGCAGGACGAGCGAGCCGCCGATCGCGGCGGCCCACGTGGCCCCGTCGTAGAACTGCTTGGCGATCGGGTGGTCCAGCCACCGCGCGGAGATCCAGCCGCCGATGAAGGCGCCCGCGATGCCGATGACGGTCGTGCCGATGAAGCCGCCCGGGTCACGGCCCGGCAGCAGGAATTTGGCGATGGCCCCGGCCAACAGTCCCAGAATGATCCAGCTGATGATGCCCATGCCCTGAACCTGCCTCTCCGCGCTGTCCCTGTGCTGTGATCCTGCTCCGGACCTGCTGTGTCATGCCTTCGAGTTCGAGCAGCCGGTGTCGTGCTGGTGTTCCTGGCGCGTCGTCGGCAAGGACGCCTCGTCGGCGGCGGTCGGTTGCAGCGATCAGTAGGGTGCCGCCCATGACACAGTCCGGATCCGAGTTGCGGCGCACCCTGGGCGTCGGGGACGCCGTGGTCATCGGGCTCGGGTCGATGGTGGGTGCCGGGATCTTCGCGGCGCTGGGCCCCGCGGCACGGGCGGCCGGGTCCGGTCTGCTCCTCGGGCTCGCGGTCGCGGCCGTGGTCGCTTACTGCAATGCGATGTCCTCCGCACGGCTGGCCGCTCTGTATCCCGCCTCCGGTGGCACATATGTGTACGGGCGTGAGCGTCTCGGCGCCTTCTGGGGGTATCTGGCGGGCTGGTCGTTCGTCGTCGGGAAGACGGCCTCCTGTGCGGCGATGGCGCTCACCGTGGGCGCGTACATCTGGCCGGGGCAGGCGCACGCTGTGGCGGTCGGTGCCGTGGTGGTGCTCACGGCGGTGAACTACGGCGGCATGCAGAAGTCCGCCTGGCTGACCCGGGTGATCGTTTCGGTGGTCCTCGCGGTCCTCGCTTCCGTGGTGGTCGTGTGTCTCGGTTCGGACGCCTCCGACGCCGGGCGGCTGAACGTCGGGGTCTCCGGTGGCGCGGGCGGGGTGCTCCAGGCGGCGGGGCTGCTGTTCTTCGCGTTCGCCGGGTACGCGCGGATCGCGACGCTCGGTGAGGAGGTACGGGATCCGGCGCGCACCATTCCCCGCGCGATCCCGACGGCTCTGGGTGTCGCGCTCGTCGTGTACGCGGCGGTCGCGGTGGCGGTCCTTTCGGTGCTGGGGCCGGACGGGCTCGGGCGCGCCTCGGCGCCACTGGCCGACGCGGTTCGGGCGGCCGGTGTGCCGGGGCTCGTGCCGGTGGTGCGGGTGGGTGCGACCGTGGCCGCGCTCGGCTCGCTCCTCGCCCTGATCCTGGGCGTCTCACGGACGACGCTGGCCATGGCCCGCGACGGTCATCTGCCGGGCGCCCTGGCCGCCGTACATCCGCGTTTCCAGGTGCCGCACCGGGCGGAGCTGGCCGTGGGCGCGGTGGTCGCCGCGCTGGCCGCGACGGTGGACGTGCGGGGCGCGATCGGGTTCTCCTCCTTCGGTGTACTGGCGTACTACGCCGTGGCCAACGCGTCGGCCTGGACGCTGAGTCCCGCTCCGGCGGCGCGGGTGGTGCCGGTGGTGGGACTCGTCGGATGTGTGACCCTGGCGTTCGCGCTGCCGGCGGATTCGGTGGTCGTGGGCGCGGCTGTGCTGGGTGTGGGGGCGGCGGCCTACGGCGTGAGGGTGTGGGCGGCCTCGCGGTAGCCATCGGCGGGGCCTCGGTGGTGGGCGGGTCGCTACGAGGTCTGTGCCGTCGCCGTGCGTATGCGGAAGTCGGGCCAGGGGGCCAAGTCCGTGTCGTCGTTGGACTCCTCGTACCAGCCGGAGCCCTCCAGCCAGGTGCCCAGCCACGCCTCCAGGTCGGGTGCGTCCACGTACCAGGCGTGGTCGGCCTCGTCGGCGTTCGGCTCGAAGAGCAGGACCGTGCCCCGGGGGCTGCGGCAGTCCACGCACGCGTACATCCCGCAGCCCCAGTGGGATATCGGCAGGACGCCCTCCGGCCAGGGCCAGTCGGGGTCCTGGCGGCCGCTCTCCCGGTGGGCGAGGTACTGCGGGACGGCGGCGGGCTCGCCTGACGGGGGACCGTCGAGCAGCGGCAACAGGCCGTACTCCGGACCGAAGCCGCCATCCCCTATCCGCAGGTAGAGCGCGGCGAGCAGTGGCGGCAGGGTGAACCCCAGGACGGCTTCGGCGCGGGCGATCGCCGCCGCGTCCACGGGCTCGGGGAGCGAAGGCCAGCCCCACGGGCGGGTGTTGCGGGCCTCCGTACCGACCCGTGCCAGCAACTGCTCGATTTCGGTCATGGGTTCATGATGCAGCGCGGCACTGACAATCGGGCGGCCTGTGGATAACCCATCAGGCGATACGTACGTCGACGCCGTTCTCGGTGAGGAAGGCGAGCAGTTCCTCGAATGTCGGGGGTCTGCGGTCTCGGCACGGTGTCACGCCGAGGCAGGTGCGGGCGACGTCGGCGTCGTGCCAGACGAGGGTGAAGGGCGGCTCGGCGCCGTAGCCGCCTCGCAGGCGGTCGGCGACGGTGCCCAGGTCGTGGCCGAAGTAACCGCCGGGGCCGTTCACCGCCTCGCCCAGCGCGCAGTGGAAGGCCGGCGCGTCGGTGACGTGGCGGCCGTCGAGGTGACGGATGGAGCCGGGCTCTGGGTCGGGCCCGTACGGGTTCGTTCTTTCCCGGGCTCGGTCGAGCCAGAACTCGCGCCCCTGTGGGCTGCATCGGACCCAGCTGTTCGGCTCGGACTGGCGTTCGTGCCACCACACGTCCCAGGCCTCCCGGGCCGCTGTGGGAAGCCGCCGCGACCAGGGGTCGAGGGTGAGATCGACCAGGCCCCGGCCGTGCGCGGAGGGGATCCACGCGACGATCTCGCCTTCGAGTACGGAGGCGACCGTCCGGCCGACCCGGTTGAGGCGCAGCACGCGAGCATGCCCCAGGTCCTCGTCGCCCGCTTCGAGCGCGTCGCGCAGGGATCCGCGCGGGGAGCAGCCGAGCAGGCGCACCGGCGGCTCGGCCGGTTCGATGAATTCGACGGGGACTTGGCCGAGGTCCCTGCAGTGGCCCCACGCTTCGCCGTCCGCGCCCAGGAGTCGGTGTCCCGTGGAAGGTAACGGCCGCTGGGGGTATTCGGCCTGGGTGTCCGGGACCGCCGACACTTCGACGGTGATGTCGCGCAGCGTCGGGTCGAGCGGGCACGGGCGGTCACCGAGGACCCTTGCGTACTCCAGTGGCCATTCCTCCCCGACCGGGGTGTGTGTGGCGTCGAGGGTCCGCACCACTAGGCAGCCCAACGGAGCGGAGCCCGTGATGCGGGCCCGCTCCATGGCCCCGGCCAGCTCGCCCCGGGGTGCGCAGCCGAGGAGTTCGTACCGGACGCGCGGCGGAGGGAGCGGATCGGCGTAGAGCTCGTCAGTGGCGTCCTTGCACAGGGCCCATATCGACTCGCCGACGCCCCTGTTGCTGTACGCCGCCACGGCGTACTTCGGATTCTGCACCCCCGCGCCGCCTCGTCAGCGCGTGGCGAACGGCTCGTCCGTGCGGACGATTTCGCGGCCCAGCGGGAGCAACGAGACCGGGATGAGCTTGAAGTTGGCGATGCCGAACGGGATGCCGATGATCGTGATGCACAGGAGGATGCCGGTCACGATGTGGGCGAGGGCGAGCCACCAGCCCGCGAGGACCAGCCACAGGACGTTGCCGACGCAGGAGGGTGCGCCCGCGTCGCGGCGCTCCACCGTCGTATAGCCGAAGGGCCACAGGGCGTAGACGCCGATACGGAAGGCCGCGATGCCAAAGGGGATGCCGATGATGGTGATGCACAGCAGCACGCCGGCGGCCAAGTAGCCGAGGAACAGCCAGAAGCCGCTCAGGACGAGCCAAATGACGTTCAGGATTGTCTTCATTGCTGGCGACCTGCCATCTGCTCGAGCCGGGCGATGCGCTCCGCCATCGGCGGGTGCGTGGAGAACATCTTCGACATTCCCTGGCCCGGGCGGAAGGGGTTGGCGATCATCATGTGGCTCGCGGTCTCGATGCGCGGCTCGGGGGGCAACGGCAGTTGTTTGGTGCCCGCGTCGAGCTTGCGCAGGGCACTGGCGAGGGCGAGGGGGTCGCCGGTGAGCTGGGCGCCGGACGCGTCCGCCTCGTACTCCCTGGAGCGGCTGATGGCCAGCTGGATGAGGGACGCGGCGAGCGGACCCAGGATCATGATCAGCAGCATGCCGAGGATGCCGGGACCCTCGTCGTCGTTCGAACGGCCAACTGGGATCAGCCAGGCGAAATTCACCAGGAACATGATCACGGAGGCGAGAGCGCCCGCGACCGACGAGATCAGGATGTCGCGGTTATAGACATGGCTGAGCTCGTGGCCGATGACGCCGCGCAGCTCGCGTTCGTCCAGGATGCGCAGGATTCCTTCGGTGCAGCACACCGCCGCGTTGCGCGGGTTGCGCCCCGTCGCGAACGCGTTCGGCGCTTCCGTCGGTGAGATGTACAGGCGCGGCATGGGCTGGCGGGCCTGGGTCGAGAGCTCCCGGACGATGCGGTACAGGGCCGGGGCCTCGAACTCGCTCACCGGGCGCGCGCGCATCGCGCGTAGAGCCAGTTTGTCGCTGTTCCAGTACGCGTACGCGTTCGTCCCGATCGCGATGAACAGCGCGACGACGAGGCCGGTACGCCCGAAGAAGCTGCCGATGACGATGATGAGTGCGGACAGTCCCCCGAGGAGTACGGCGGTCCTGAGCCCGTTGTGCCGGCGGTGCACGGTACGCCCTCCAAGTGGTGCGGCAGGGGAACCCTTTGCTTGCTGATGCCTTGCGTCCACTCTTCAGTGGACCCTCCCGTACTGGTCAACGCCAGGCGGGGAGCACTAGTTCCCTTGTGCGGGCGGTGGCGCGCGTAGGCCGTGCGGGTGACGGTGTCAGAACAGGCCGGTGGCCGAGAAGCGCAGGACGAGCTGGGGTGCTCCGGACAGAGCGATGCCCAGGACTGCCGTCAGTGCGATCGCGGCGGTCAGTGGGGCCGGAACGCGGTGTTTCTCGGGCTCGCCCTCGGGGGCACGGAAGAGCAGGGTCGTCCACTGGAGGTAGTAGAAGAGCGCGATCACGACGTTGACGGCCATGATCACGGCCAGCCAGCCGAGCCCTGCGTCGACGGCCGCCGAGAAGACGGTGACCTTCGCGAAGAGGCCGATGATGCCCGGCGGCAGCCCCGCGAGGCACAGCAGGAAGAAGCCGAGGAGGAGGGCCGAGAGGGGGCGCGACGCGTACAGCCCCCGGTAGTCGCTGATGCGGTTCAGGGGGCTCGTACGGGCGACCAGGGCGGCCACGGCGAAGGCGCCGAGGTTCACGGCCGCGTACATCAGGGCGTACGCGACGGTGGAGCCGACGGCCTTGTCGGCGTCCTTGGAGTAGCCGGCGGAGGCGATCGGGACCAGGAGGTAGCCGGCCTGGCCGACGGAGGACCAGGCGAGCAGGCGGACCGCGCTGTACGCGCGCGTGGCCTGCTGGCGCAGGGCGCCGACGTTGCCGACGGTCATGGTGAGGGCGGCCAGCGCGGCGAGCGCGGGGCCCCAGACGTCCGCGTACGACGGGAGGGCGACGACGGTGACGAGGATCAGGCCGGAGAAGCCGACCGCCTTGCCGACGACCGACAAGTAGGCGGCGATCGGCAAGGGCGCCCCTACGTAGGTGTCGGGCACCCAGAAGTGGAAAGGCACGGCGGCCGTCTTGAAGGCGAAGCCGACGAGGGTGAGGACGACGCCCGCCTGGGCGAGGGTGTGGAACTGTCCGTCGACGTGCTGGATCTTGTCCGCGATCTGGGTGAGGTAGAGGGTGCCGGTCGTCGCGTAGACGAAGCTGACGCCCATGAGGCTCACGGCGGTCGCGGTGACGGAGGACAGGAAGAACTTCAGGGCCGCCTCGGAGGACTTCTTGTCGCCGCGTTTGATGCCGACGAGTGCGAAGGCCGGCAGTGAGGCGACTTCGAGGGCGACGATGAGCGTGGCGAGGTCGCGGGAGGCAGGCAGCAGGGCGGCGCCCGCGGCCGAGGAGAGCAGCAGGAACCAGAACTCCCCTTCGGGGAGTTCCTTGTTGGCGTCCTTCAGGGCCGTGACCGACAGCAGTGCCGCCAGGAGCGCGCCGCCGAGAACCAGGAACTGGATGACGAGGGTGAAGCGATCCGCCGTGTAGCTACAGGCGTGCGCGTCGCCCGTCAGACAGAAGGTGGCGCGGTCGCCGTCCAGGAGGGGCAGCAGCATGAGCGCGGACGCGGCGAGCCCCGCCACCGACACCCAGCCGAGTACCGCCTTCTTCTCCTCTCCGATGAAGAGGTCGGCGACGAGCACGACGAGTCCGACGACTGCGGTGAGGGTGGGCGGCGCGATCGCGAGCCAGTCGACGGACTGGACCAGGGAGCTCATCGGGTGCCTCCTGCGAGGAGCTGCTGTACGGCCGGGTCGGTCAGGCCGAGGAGAGCCTTGGGCCAGAGGCCGGCGACGACGGTGAGGGCGACGAGCGGCGTCCAGGCCGCGAACTCGTAGCTCTGGACGTCGGCGAACTTCGGCGCCTCCTGCCGCGGGGTCTCGCCCATGCACACGCGGCGTACGACGGCGAGCATGTACGCGGCCGTGAGCAGCGTGCCGAAGGCGGCGATCGCCATGAACGTCAGATACGCGGGGCGGCTGAGGTCGGCGGCGGGTTTGAACGCGCCGAACAGGGCCAGCATCTCGCCCCAGAAGCCGGCGAGGCCCGGGAGCCCGAGCGAGGCGACGGCGGCGAAGGCGAGGAGGCCGCCGAGACGTGGAGCCTTGCCGTAGAGCGCGGCGCCGGTCTCCTCGGCGAGGGTGTCGAGGTCGGTGGTGCCTGTGCGGTCCTTCAGCGCCCCGACGAGGAAGAAGAGGAGCCCGGTGATGAGGCCGTGGGCGATGTTGGCGAACAGCGCGCCGTTCACGCCGGTCGGGGTCATCGTCGCGATGCCGAGCAGGACGAATCCCATGTGGCCGACGGACGAGTACGCGATGAGCCGCTTGAGATCGCCCTTCGCGCCCCGTTTCGCGAGGGCCAGGCAGGCCAGGGATCCGTAGATGATCCCGACCACGGCGAAGGCGGCGAGGTAGGGGGCGAAGGTGTGCATGCCGTCCGGCGCGATCGGCAACAGAATACGGACGAAACCGTACGTACCCATCTTCAGCAGCACACCGGCCAGCAGGACCGAGCCGACTGTGGGCGCGGCAGTGTGGGCGTCCGGCAGCCAGCTGTGCAGCGGCCACATCGGCGTCTTGACCGCGAGCCCGATTCCGATCGCCAAAACGGCGATGACCTGCACGGATGTGGTCAGCGACCGGCCGTTGTCAGTGGCGAGTGCCACCATGTCGAATGTGCCCGCCTTGATTCCGATCAGGAGCAGGCCCAGCAGCATGACGACCGAACCGAGCAGCGTGAAGAGGATGAACTTCCAGGCCGCGGCCTGGCGCTGCGCACCGCCCCACCGGGCGATGAGGAAGTACATCGGGATGAGCACCATCTCGAACGCGAGGAAGAACAGCAGCAGATCGAGGACGGCGAAGGTCGCGAGGGTGCCGGCCTCGAGGACGAGCAGCAGTGCGACGAAGGCCTTCGGGGTCGGCCCCGCGGGCATCTTGAAGTAGCTGTAGAGCGCGCAGAGGAAGGTCAGCAGCGCGGTCAGGACCAGAAGGGGGAGGGAAATGCCGTCGATGCCGAGGTGGATCCGCACGTCGAGTGCGGGGATCCAGCTGATGTCCGTCGTGGCCTGCATCTGCTGTGCCTTGGCCGGGGTGTCGTGGTCGAAGCCGAGCGCGAGGACGATCGCGGCGATGAGCACCACGCCGGTGACGATCACGCCGTGCCGCAGCACGGCCTGGTCCGGCGACTTTCCCTTCAGTCCGGGCGGCGCGGGCAGGAGAGCGGCGGCGGCCCCGATGAGCGGCCCGACGACGATCAACGCGAGAAGAATCTGCATCACGGATTCACTGATATCGATCACGCCTGCTCACGCTCCCGTGGCGACTAGGAGGGCGGCGACCACCAGGACGACGGTGCCGGCGAGCAGCGCGCTCACATAGGTCTGCACATTGCCGGTCTGCGCGCGCCGTACGGCGGCGCCGAGCAGGCGGGGTAGGGCGGCGGCACCGCGTACGTAGGTCTCGACGACCTCACGGTCGAGGAACCGGACGAGTGTGGCTCCGGCCTGGACGGGGCGGACGAACAGCACGTTGTACACGGCGTCGAGGTGGAAGCCGACGGCCGCGTGCCGGTGCAGCGGGCCGAGCAGCAGCCGTCCGGGGTCCGCCGGGTCGGGGGCGTAGGCCACGTCTCCGAACGTGGGTGCGTGGCTGGCGATCGCCTCCGCCTCGACCCGCGCGGGCTCGGCGTCGGGGTGGGCCACGACCGCGCCCATCGGCACGCGGGGAGCCAGCGCGGTGGTGTGCCGCCAGGCGCCGTAGGTGACGATCCCGCCGACCAGGGCGAGCCCCGTGCCGAGGACGGAGGTGGTGAGGACCGGTGTCAGGTCCCGGCCGTCGAACCAGTCGGGCAGCGCGCCGTACGCGAGCCCGAAGGCGAGGGACGGGACGGCGAGCACCCACAGCACGACCGTCATGCTGCGCGGTTCCTTGCCGTGGTCGCGGGCCTCGACGCCCCGGCCGTGGAAGGCCAGCAGCCACAGCCGGGTCGCGTACGCGGCGGTGAGTACGGCGGTGACCAGACCGGCGATGAGGACGATCCAGCCCGCGGAGCCGGGGGCGTGCTCGGTGTGGCCGGTGGCGACGTGCTCGGCCGCGCCGAGGACGGCCTCCTTGGAGAAGAAGCCGCTGAACGGCGGGATCGCGGCGAGCGCGAGCAGCGCGACGGTCATCGTCCAGTAGGCGTCGGGGACGCGGGATCGCAGGCCTGTCATGCGGGACATGACGGCCAGCGAGTTGGTGCCGGAGGCGTGGATGATCACGCCGGCGGCGAGGAACAGCAGCGCCTTGAAGGCGCCGTGGGACAGGAGGTGGAAGACGGCGGCACCGCGGTCGCCGACGGCGAGGGCGCCGGCCATGTAGCCGAGCTGGCCGATCGTCGAGTACGCGAGGACACGCTTGATGTCGTCCTGGGCGAGTGCGGCGAGTGCCGAGCCCGCCATCGTGACGGCGGCCATGACGGCGAGGACCACCATCGCGGCCGAGGAGGCCTGGAAGACGGGGAGGAGCCGGGCGACGAAGTAGATACCGGCGGCGACCATCGTCGCGGCGTGGATCAGGGCGGAGACGGGTGTCGGACCCGCCATCGCGTCGGGCAGCCAGGTGTGCAGCGGGAACAGCGCCGACTTACCCGCCACGCCGGCGAGGAGCAGCAGGGCGACCAGCGTCGGATGGTGCAGTCCGCCGCTCGCGACGGTGCCGAGGACCGTGGTGATGCGGAAGGACCCGGCGTCGGTGCCAAGGGCGAACAGACCGATGAGGAAAGGGACGTCGCCGAGTTTGGTGACCAGGAAGGCCTTGATCGAGGCGGCGCGGGCCTCGGGGGTCTCCCAGTAGTGGCCGACCAGGAAGTACGAGCAGATGCCCATGACCTCCCAGCCGACCAGGAGCACGATCAGGTCGCCGGAGTAGACGACGAGCAGCATCGCGGAGGTGAAGAGGGAGATGAGAGCGGCGTACGAGGGGCAGCGCGGGTCGTTGCGCAGGTAGCCCGTCGAGTAGATCTGCACGCAGGAGGCGACGACGCCGACGAGTACGGCGACGAGAGCGGCGAAGCCGTCGATGTGCAGGGAGAGTTCGATCGGGACCGAGCCGGTGGGCGTCAGTTCGGTGGCCGCGTTGATGGCCTGGCCGCCGTCCTGGCGCACGGCGACCAGTACGGCGAGGACGAGCGAGGTGAGGGACGGGAGTACCGCGAGGGGGCGGACGTAGCCGGGGGCCGTGCGGCCGAGGAGGAGTCCGGCCGCAGCGCCCAGGAACGGAAGGAGGGGGACGAGGACGGCGAGGGTGGTCGTGGTCACGCGGTGGCCTCAGCCTTCTCGTCTCCCGTGACGGGGGCTTCTTCGGTGCCGTCGCCGTGGGAGCCGTCCGGGGCGGGGCCCTCGGCGGTGTCGCGGAGTTTGTCGATGTCCGAGGTGCCGCGGCCCCGGTAGACGGCGAGGACGATCGCCAGGCCGATGCCGATCTCGGCGGCCGCGATGGCGATGGTGAACAGGGTCAGGGCCTGGCCGGAGTGGAGCGTGTCGCGGGCGGTCCTGGAGAGCCAGACGTCGAAGGCGACGAGGTTCAGGTTGACGGCGTTGAGCATGAGCTCGACGGACATCAGGACCAGGATCGCGTTGCGGCGCGCGAGGACTCCGTACAGGCCCGTGCAGAAGAGGAGGGCGGAGAGCACGGCGGGATAGGCGAGGTGCATCAGCGGGTCCCTTCCTTCTCGCTCCGGCGGCTCTGGGCACCCGCGGGGGTGGCGGTGCCCGCGGGGGTGGTCGCGTCCGCGGGGGTGGTCGCGTCCGCCTTCGCCTTGCGGGAGAGGACGATCGCGCCGACCAGGGCGGCGAGGAGGAGGACGGAGAGGGCTTCGAAGGGGAGGACCCAGTTCTGGAAGAGGCTCGCTCCGGTGACCTCGGTGGAGCCGGCGGCGGGGCCCTTCAGGTCGACCCAGGTGGTGCGGAAGGCGTCCACGACCACCCAGACAAGGGCTGCGGCCGCGGCGACGGCCACGGTGAGGGCGGCCCAGCGGTTGCCGGAGTCGGCGTCCGGGGAGCGGCCGATCGGCGCCTTGGTGAGCATCAGACCGAACAGAAGGAGGACGACGACGGAACCCACGTAGATGAGGACCTGCACCCAGGCGATGAACTCGGCCGTGAGCAGGAGGTACTCGACGGCGAGGCCGCCGAGCGTCATCACCAGCCACAGGGCGGCGTGCACCAGCTGCTTGGTGGTGACGGTGACGATCGCCGCGCCGAAGGTGACCAGGCCGACGAGGAGGAAGGCGATCTCGACGCCCGTCGGGGAGAGGAAGCCGTGGCTTTCGGCGGTGGTGGTCGTGGCCCGCGCCGCGGCGGCCGTGGCTGCTGCGAGGCTCACGACGCACCGTCCTGCGGGTCGGAGGGCTTGGAGGGCTCGGGCGTGCCCGTGGTCGGGTCCGTGGGCGTGCCTGTGGTCGGGTCCGTGGGCGGGTCCGTGGTCGTGCCCGTGGTCGTAGGCGTGTCCCTGGCCGGGGGTTCGGGCTGGACAGCCTGGTCGGCTGTCTGCGCCGCGAGTTCGGCCGCCTCGGCCGCCTCGGCTGCCGTGGCTGCCTCGGCGGCGAGCTTGTCGGCTGTTTTGCGGGCGGCGGCCAGTTCCTTCGGTTCCTCGGCGCCGGGGTCGAGGGCGGGTGGGGCCGGAACCGTCCACATCCACTCGCGGAGCTTGTCGCGCTCGTGGGTGAGTTCGTGGATATCGGTCTCCGCGTACTCGAACTCCGGAGACCAGAACAGCGCGTCGAAAGGACAGACCTCGATGCAGATACCGCAGTACATGCACAGGGAGAAGTCGATGGCGAAACGGTCGAGGACGTTGCGGCTGCGCTCGCGGCCACCGGGGGCTGCCGGCGGGACCGTCTCCTTGTGGGAGTCGATGTAGATGCACCAGTCAGGGCACTCGCGGGCGCACAGCATGCAGACCGTGCAGTTCTCCTCGAACAGGCCGATGACGCCGCGGGAGCGGGGCGGGAGTTCGGGCTGGGCGTCCGGGTACTGCGCGGTGACGGTCTTCTTCGTCATCGTGCGGAGGGTGACGGCCAGGCCCTTGGCGAGTCCGGAGCCAGGAATGCGGGGACGGGTGGGCGGGAGAGGCTCGGCCATGGTTACGAGATCACCACCTTGACGATGCCGGTGAGGGCGATCTGGGCGAGAGAGAGGGGAACGAGGAGGGTCCAGGAGAGTTTCTGGAGCTGGTCCTCGCGCAGGCGTGGGTAGGTGACGCGCAGCCAGATCACGACGAAGGCGAGGAGGGCCGTCTTCAGGAGGGTCCAGACCCAGCCGAGGCCGTCGGCACCCCACGGGCCGTGCCAGCCGCCCAGGAAGAGGACGGTGGTCAGACCGCACAGGACGACGATTCCGGCGTACTCGGCGAGGAGGAAGAGCGCGAAGCGCAGGCCGGTGTACTCGGTGTACGCGCCGAAGATGATCTCCGAGTCGGCGACGGGCATGTCGAAGGGCGGGCGCTGGAGTTCGGCGAGGCCCGCCACGAAGAAGACGATCGCGCCGACGATCTGCCAGGGCACCCACCACCACTCGAAGGCGGCGACGATGCCGGGCAGGGAGACCGTGCCGGCCGCCATCGCGACGGAGGCGGCGGTCAGCAGCATCGGGAGTTCGTACGCGAGGAGCTGGGCGGCGGTGCGCAGGCCGCCGAGAAGGGAGAACTTGTTGGCCGAGGCCCAGCCCGCCATGAGCGAGCCGAGGACGCCCACGCCCATCACGGCGAGAACGAAGAAGATGCCCGCGTCGACGACCTGGCCGACGGCGCCCTCGCCCGGGCCGATCGGGATGGCGAGGAGGACGAGAAGGTACGGGAGGAGGGCGACGGCGGGGGCGAGCTGGAAGATACGGCGGTCCGCACCCGCGGGAACGATGTCTTCCTTCTGGGCGAACTTCACGCCGTCCGCGACGAGTTGGGCCCAGCCGTGGAAGCCGCCGGCGTACATCGGGCCGAGGCGGCCCTGCATGTGGGCCATCACCTTGTGCTCGGTCTGACCGACGATCAGGGGGAACGTCAGGAACACCACGAAGACGACGAGGAGGCGTAGGGCGACGTCGAGAGCGTCGTTCACTGCGTGCCTCCGGTTGGGTTTCTGGGGGTGGAGTCTTCGGGGGTGGGGTCTTCGGGGGTGGGGGTGGAGCCGGGGTCCGAGTCGGAGTCCGAATCGGGGGATGCCGGGGGTTTCGCTGTGACCTCGGGGGCGGGACTCTGGGCGGCTGCGGGCTCCGGGGTGGCCCCCGGCTCCGACTCCGAACTGGACTCCTGCTTCGGCTTCGGTTCCTGCTCGCGCTTCGGCTCCTGCTCCTGCTTCGTTTCCTGCTCGCGCTTCGGCTCCTGCTCCTGATCGTCGAACGCAGGGCGGGCGTGGTGCCAAGGGGCATCGGAGCTGCGCGGCGCCGCGGGCCTTGCTGGTACGGCGGCAGCGGGCGGCTCGGTGGCCTGTGTCCTTTGTGTCGCCGAGCCCTGGCTCGCGCTGCGCGTACGGCGGGGGCCGGCGGGAGGCGTCGGCTCGGCGGTCTCTGGGGCGCCGGGGGCTGTTGTGGTCGCCTGCTGGTCGGCGGCCGGGGCCTCGGCCTGCTGGCTGGCCGAGCCCTGGCTGGCGCTGCGCGCCCGGCGAGGAGACGTCGGGGCCTGCGCACCGGCAGCGGCAGCAGTGGTTGCCGTGGTGGCACCGGCGGCGGGATCGGCCCCCGTGCCGCCGCCGGTGGTGGTGGCCTGGCTTGCCGAGCCCTCGCCCGCCGTGCGGGCCCGCCGCACCGGGCGGTCACCGGCGGCGCGCGCCGCTCCGCGCGCCGGGCGGGCCGGGGCCGGAGGGAGCTGGCCCTTCAGGGGACCCCATTCGTTGGGGTCGGGGACGCCGGGCGGAAGCATCTGGCGGCGCTTGGGGCCACCGTGATCGGACTCCCCCGGCTCCTTCGCCCCGGGCCAGGCCTTGGCGACGCGGGCGGCGAGGACGAAGTCCTTGCGGAGGGGGTGGCCTTCGAAGCCCTCGGGGAGAAGAAGGGGGTCGAGGCCCGGGTGGCCCTCGAAGGTGACGCCGAACATCTCGTGGGTCTCGCGCTCGTGCCAGCCGGCGCCGGCGTACACGGAGACCGCCGTCGCCAGGACGGGTGCCGAGTGCGGGACGGTCGTACGGACGAGGAGGCGGCGCACGGGAGACAGGGCCACCACGTGCGCGGCGACGCGGAAGCCCGTGCCGGGTTCGTCGACGGCGCTCAGCCAGTCGAAGTAGGTGCAGCCCAGCGAGTCGCGCGCGGTCTCCAGGGCGGGGAGCCAGGCAGTCGGCGGTACGTCGACCGTCAGGACCTCGTACGACTCCTCGGCCGTGGCATCCGGGCCGAAGAGTTCCTCGACGGGGGCGGGGAGCCAGCCGACGGTCATCGGTCCTCCCCCACGGCGGGCGGACGCACCAGGTCGCTCTGGAGGGCGGCGGCCGACGGACGGGGCGAGGAGCTGTAGCGCTCCCCCAGCGACTCCCGGGCGATCTTCTCCTGGAGCTTGAGGATGCCCTGGAGCAGCGCCTCGGGGCGGGGCGGGCACCCGGGGACGTAGACGTCCACCGGGATGATCTGGTCGACGCCCTTGGTGACGGAGTAGGAGTCCCAGTAGGGGCCGCCGCAGTTGGAGCATGCGCCGAAGGAGATGACGTACTTCGGCTCGGGCATCTGCTCGTAGAGGCGCTTGACGGCCGGGGCCATCTTGTCCGTGACCGTGCCGGAGACGACCATCAGGTCGGCCTGGCGCGGACCCGGTGCGAACGGGATCACGCCGAGCCGGATGAAGTCGTGCCGAGCCATCGAGGCGGCGATGAACTCGATCGCGCAGCAGGCGAGGCCGAAGTTGAAGACCCAGAGCGAGTAGCGGCGGCCCCAGTTCAGGACCACCTTCATCGGCTCCGGAGCCAGCCGGGAGAGCACGCCGAGACGCTTCGGCTCGGGAATCAGCACCGGCTCGGGAAGCAGCACGGGCTCGGGAAGCAGCACAGGCTCGGGCAGCGGCGCCTGCTCGGAGGTCGTCGAGGGGGTCACGTCCGAGGGGGTCACGTCCATGTCAGGACGCCCTTCTTGTATGCGTACAGCAGGCCCACGGCCAGGAAGCCGAGGAAGATGAACATCTCCACGAGGGTGGCCGCGCCGTAGCCGGGCGCGGCGAAGACGGTCGCCCAGGGGAAGAGGAAGATCGAGTCGACGGCGAAGATGACGTAGAGGAAGGCGTAGACGTAGTAGCGGACCTGGGTGTGGGCCCAGCCCTCGCCGACGGGGTCGACGCCGCACTCGTACGTCAGGAGTTTCTCGGGGGTCGGGACCACCGGCCGCAGCAGTCGGCCCGCTCCGAAGGCGACGGCGACGAAGAGCACGCCGACGACGACGAGCAGTCCGACGACCGAGTACGACTGGAAGTAGCCCGCCGCGACGACGGCCCCGGTTGCCGTGACAACGGTCGGTTCCGGCACGTCAGCCCCTCACTCCCTGACCTCGTTGCGCCCGGCGCGCGCCCCGTCGCGCACGCTGTGATGCGCCCCGTTCGACGATCTGTACGGACGGGAGTCTAGGGCCTGCTAAAGAGACGGTAAGCAGCCCGTCACGCATTGGCTATCGGGGACATGTCACGGACTCGTCCGCCTTGCCCGTCGCCGGGTTCCCGCACTCGCCCGGCTCACATGTCACCGGGTTCCCGTCCGCACCTCGCGGTCACTACCCATTTCACCTCGCGAGCACATCCAGGTACACAGCGCGGCGGCGTTCGCTTTCACCTCAAGGGGTGGGGTTTTCCCCAGTGGATCGTGGCGGTCGGCCTCATGGCGCGGCGGCTCACCGCCGGGCAGGCTAGCGAATATGACCGAACGCATCATCCCTGTCGGCCCCCTCGGCCCGTCGGACACGCCGCAAGCCTCGGATATACCGGGTCTACTGGATGCATCAGACATACCGGACGGGTCGGCCGGCAGTGACCGGCTGCCTCCCCCACGCTTCGCCCTCGGCCGGCAGACGTGGAAGGAGATCGCGCACCTCCTCGCCAATCTGCCGGTCTCGATCTTCGGCTTCGTCTACGTCGTGACGCTCGTCTCCACGGGCGCGGGGCTGGCCGTCACGGTGATCGGGCTGCCGCTGCTCGCGGGCGGGCTGCGGGGCACACGACTGCTGGGCCGGATGGAGCGGGCACGGGCGCGCAAGCTGCTCGGCGTACGGATCGACGAGCCGAGCCCGATGCCGGTGCGCGGGACGGGCTTCTTCCCCTGGTTGTGGTCGAGCCTGCGGGACCCGGTGGCCTGGCGGACGGTGCTGTACGACTTCATCCGGCTGCCGTGGGGCATCGTCACCTTCACGGTCACGCTGACGTCGCTGTTCCTGCTGTGGCCGGTGCTGCCGTTCCTCGCACGGGGGCTGACGAACGTGGACCGGGCCATGGTGCGCGGGCTGCTGTCTCCCTCGGACGAGTTGGAGCGGCGCATCGCCGAGCTGGAGTCGGACCGGGGGGTCGTGGTCGACACGGCAGCGGCGGACCTGCGGCGCATCGAACGGGACCTGCACGACGGGGCGCAGGCGCGGCTCGTCAATCTCGCGATGGGGCTCGGTCTGGCCAAGGAGAAGCTCCTCGAGGGCCAGGCCGACGAGACCGTCGCGGCCATGGTCGACGAGGCGCACGGCGAGGTGAAGCTGGCCCTGCAGGAGCTGCGCGATCTGGCCCGCGGCATCCATCCCGCGGTCCTCACCGACCGGGGCCTCGACGCGGCGCTGTCGTCGGTCGCCTCGCGCTGCACCGTGCCGGTGAAGGTGACGGCCGACCTCCCGACGAGACCGGCCGCCGCCATCGAGGGCATCGCCTACTTCACCGTGTCCGAGCTGTTGCAGAACGTCAGCAAGCACAGCGGGGCGCGCTCCGCGTCCGTCGACGTGTGGCGGTCGGACGAGCGGCTGCTCATACAGGTCCAGGACGACGGCCGCGGCGGGGCCGCCCTCGACGGCGGTACGGGGATGGCGGGGCTCGCGGACCGGCTGGGCGCGGTGGACGGGCTGTTCGTCGTCGACTCACCGCCGGGCGGCCCGACCATCATCACGGCGGAGCTGCCTTGGCGGGACCGGGGGGATGGGCGGGGCTGACGGGGCGAGTGGGACGGGCGGGACCGGTGGACGGGCTTTGGCGGGCGCGGCCCCTGCGTTCTGCGGGCGGGCTTCGGGCTCCGGGGTCGCGTCGGGCTCCGGGGTCGCGTCGGGCTCCGGGGTAGGGAAAACCCCCGCCCCAAGACGCCGACCCGCTCCATGGTCGGGAAGAGCCGGGGACAGCAGGGTGGGAGTACGAGCCGACGAGCAGGACGAGTAGAACGGACGACACCGATGGCGACGGAGTACGGACAGGGGTACGGGTACCCGAGCGGGCCCGGATTCCACGAGGCGGGTGCCGAGGAGCGGCGGCACCGTCTCCCGGCACCGCTGCGGGCGCCGATCGAGGCGCGCAGCTGGCGCGAGTTCGGTTATGTGATGTCGGGTCTGCCGGTCGGCATCCTCATGTTCACGTTCGCCGTCACGATGTTCTCGCTCGGCATGGGGCTGCTGGTCACCTTCCTGGGGATCCCGGTGCTCGCCGCGGCCCTCGCCGGCGTCCTCGGGTTCGGCGCGCTGGAGCGGGCGCGGGCGCGCGGGTTGCTCGGGATCGAGGTGGCCGCGCCGGAGCCCCTGCGGGTGCGCAAGCACGGGGCGATGGCGTGGATGGGGGCGATCCTCAAGAACGGTTCGGCGTGGCGGCATCTGCTGTACTCGGTGGTGCAGTTCCCGTGGTCGGTTTTCTCGTTCGTGGTGACCCTGAGTTTCTGGGCGTACGGCTGGGCGATGCTGACGTATCCGCTGTGGTTCTGGCTGTTCCCCGTGTACGGCGGGCAGGGTGGCCTCCAGCTCTACGGTGACGACACACACCGCATCTACCTGGACAACCCCTTCGAGATCACCGTCACCGCGCTGCTGGGGCTGCTGATCACGATGGCCACGCCGTGGATCGTGCGGGCGCTGACCACGGTGGACCGGGTGATGGTGGCGGGGCTGCTCGGGCCGTCGCGGCTGGCGAGCCGGGTGGTCGAGCTGGAGTCGGACCGGGGGGTCGTGGTCGACACGGCCGCGGCGGACCTGCGGCGCATCGAGCGGGATCTGCACGACGGGGCGCAGGCGCGGCTCGTCAATCTCGCGATGGGGCTCGGTCTGGCCAAGGAGAAGCTCACCGAGGATCCGCGGGCGGCGGCGCGGATGGTGGACGAGGCGCACGGTGAGGTGAAGACGGCGTTGCAGGAGCTGCGGGATCTGGCGCGTGGGATTCATCCGGCCGTGCTGACCGATCGTGGGCTGGATGCGGCGCTGTCTTCCGTGGCCTCGCGGTGCACCGTGCCGGTGCAGGTGGATGTGGATCTTCCCGCTCGGCCGGCGCCGGCGATCGAGGGGATCGCGTACTTCACCGTCTCCGAGCTGCTGCAGAACATCAGTAAGCATGCGCGGGCGACGCGGGCCATGGTCGATGTGTGGCGGGTCGAGAACCGGTTGATGCTTCAGGTTGTCGACGATGGTGTGGGCGGGGCCGATGTTTCCGGTGGGTCCGGGCTTGCGGGGCTGGCGGAGCGGCTCGATGCGGTGGACGGGGTTCTGGTGGTGGACTCTCCTGTGGGTGGGCCCACTCGGATTACTGCGGAGTTGCCCTGGCGGGGGTGAGCGGGGCACGGGGTGAGGCGTTTCTCGCCCCCGCCGCCCCTACCCGCCCCATCCCCGGGGCTCCGCCCCAACCCCGGCGGGGCTCCGCCCCTGCACCCCACCAAGAACCCTTACAAGGCGGCGCGGCCCCCAGGGGCTCCGACCCGGCCCCCGCCCCCGCCAAGACCCCCTCCCCCCCCGACGGGCCCCGCCCCCTACTCCTCACTCCCCCACCAGCTCGAAATCCCCGCCGCCCAAAGCCCCACCCGGAGCCAAAAGTGCGCCCCCTGTATTCCCCCTTCCTCGTCCCCCTGATTCCCGTTGATTCCCCTTGATTCCCCTTGTCCTGGCGCAGGGTGGTCCGAATGCTGGGATGCTGTGGGCTGATGTATGAGCGGGGACGCTGCCGGCGTGGGTCGGGGAATGGTGTGGGGGGCCGAGAATCGTGGAGGACAGGGTGCGGGTGGTCATCGCCGAGGATTCAGTGCTGCTCAGGGAGGGCCTGACCCGGTTGTTGACCGACCGTGGGCACGACGTCGTGGCCGGTGTCGGAGACGGCGACGCGCTGATCAAGACGATCACCGACCTGGCGGCCCAGGACTCGCTGCCGGACGTCGTGGTCGCGGACGTACGGATGCCGCCGACACACACCGACGAGGGCGTGAAGGCGGCCGTGCAGCTGCGCAAGCAGCACCCGGGGGTGGGGGTGCTGGTGCTGTCGCAGTACGTGGAGGAGCGCTACGCCACCGAACTGCTGGCCGGTTCGACCCGTGGCGTCGGCTACCTGCTCAAGGACCGCGTCGCGGAGGTGCGCGAGTTCGTGGACGCGGTGGTGCGGGTGGCCCAGGGGGGTACCGCGCTGGACCCGGAAGTGGTCGCGCAGCTGCTCGGGCGCAGTCGTAAGCAGGACGTACTGGCCGGGCTCACCCCGCGGGAGCGGGAGGTCCTAGGACTTATGGCCGAGGGACGCACCAACTCGGCGATCGCGCGGCAGCTCGTGGTGAGTGACGGGGCGGTCGAGAAGCACGTCAGCAATATCTTCCTGAAACTCGGGCTTTCCCCGAGCGACGGCGATCACCGGCGTGTTCTCGCGGTCCTCACCTATCTGAACTCCTGAGGGGCTGACACTGGGTCAGCCGAACGGAATCGCCCTCGAAGGACCCTCGAAGGGGGCGCCCGACACCGCACCAGAGCGGCGCGAGACCGGCACGAGAACCAAAGGATGAGGTAGAAGCGTCTTCCAGAGGAGCGTCGGGGGCGAGTAAGTCATGACAAGTCAGGGCGTCGAACCGTCTCAAAATGGTGTCCATCATGCGAACGGCCGAGGGAAGGCGACCCTTACAGACGTAGGGTTGGTCCTGGGAAGGCCTGCGGGAAGGCCGTTCCCAGACAGCCGCCTCGAAGGAGGTCCAGTTAAGTGACCAGCCAGGTCAGTAGCCCAGCGGAGCAGGCCGACGAAGCCGTCGTAGGAGAACAGCGCAAACCGGCGGGGGCAAAGGAAACACGCCGGCTCGACCGGGTGATCATCCGGTTCGCGGGTGACTCCGGTGATGGAATGCAACTCACCGGCGACCGCTTCACCTCCGAGACGGCGTCCTTCGGCAACGATCTTTCGACGCTGCCGAACTTCCCCGCCGAAATCCGAGCGCCCGCAGGCACACTGCCGGGCGTTTCTTCATTTCAGCTGCATTTCGCGGACCATGACATCCTCACGCCCGGTGACGCGCCGAATGTGCTGGTGGCCATGAATCCGGCGGCGCTCAAGGCGAACATCGGTGATGTGCCGCGCGGCGCGGAGATCATCGTCAACACGGACGAGTTCACTAAGCGGGCGATGGCGAAGGTCGGTTACGCGGCCAGCCCGCTGGAGGACGGTTCGCTGGACGCGTACGCCGTCCATCCGGTCCCGCTGACGACGATGACGGTCGAGGCGCTCAAGGAGTTCGAGCTGTCCCGCAAGGAGGCCGAGCGCAGCAAGAACATGTTCGCGCTGGGCCTGCTGTCCTGGATGTACCACCGGCCCACCGAGGGCACCGAGAAGTTCCTGCGGACCAAGTTCGCGAAGAAGCCCGAGATCGCCGCCGCCAACATCGCCGCGTTCCGGGCGGGCTGGAACTTCGGCGAGACGACCGAGGATTTCGCGGTCTCCTACGAGGTCGCCCCGGCCACCAAGACCTTCCCGACCGGCACCTACCGCAACATCTCCGGGAACCTGGCCCTGTCGTACGGCCTGATCGCCGCCTCCAAACAGGCGGACCTGCCCCTCTACCTGGGCTCCTACCCGATCACCCCGGCCTCCGACATCCTGCACGAGCTGAGCCGGCACAAGAACTTCGGCGTGCGCACCTTCCAGGCCGAGGACGAGATCGCGGGCATCGGCGCCGCCCTGGGCGCGGCCTTCGGCGGCTCCCTCGCCGTCACCACCACCTCCGGGCCGGGCGTGGCGCTGAAGTCGGAGACCATCGGGCTCGCGGTCTCCCTCGAACTGCCGCTCCTGGTCATCGACATCCAGCGCGGCGGGCCCTCCACGGGTCTGCCGACGAAGACGGAGCAGGCGGACCTGCTCCAGGCGATGTACGGGCGCAACGGAGAGGCCCCGGTCCCGGTGGTCGCCCCGTGCACACCGGCCGACTGCTTCGACGCCGCCCTGGAGGCGGCCCGGATCGCCCTCATCTACCGCACCCCCGTCCTCCTCCTCTCCGACGGCTACCTGGCCAACGGCTCCGAGCCGTGGCGGATCCCGGAGGTCGACGGGCTCCCGGACCTGCGGGTGCAGTTCGCACAGGGTCCGAACCACACCCTGGACGACGGCACCGAGGTGTTCTGGCCGTACAAGCGCGACCCCGGGACCCTGGCCCGCCCCTGGGCGATCCCGGGCACACCGGGTCTCGAACACCGCATCGGCGGCATCGAGAAGCAGGACGGCACGGGCAACATCTCCTACGACCCCGCCAACCACGACTTCATGGTCCGCACCCGCCAGGCGAAGATCGACGGCATCGACGTCCCGGACATCGAGGTCGACGACCCGTCCGGCGAGGCCAACACCCTCGTTCTGGGCTGGGGTTCGACGTACGGACCCATCACCGCGGCGGTACGGCGGCTGCGGGCGGCCGGGGAGAACATCGCGCAGGCCCATCTGCGCCACCTCAACCCGTTCCCCCGGAATCTCGGCGCGGTGCTGAGGCGTTACGAGAAGGTGGTGATCCCCGAGATGAACCTCGGCCAGCTCGCCACACTCGTCCGGGCGAAGTACCTGGTCGACGCGCACTCCTACAACCAGGTCAACGGCATGCCGTTCAAGGCCGAACAGCTCGCCACGGCGCTCAAGGAGGCCATCGATGGCTGAGACGACCACAGGAAGCGCGGACACGATCGAGGCGCTCACTCTGGTGCCCAAGGCCGAGGCCAGGCAGTCCATGAAGGACTTCAAGTCCGATCAGGAAGTGCGCTGGTGCCCCGGTTGCGGTGACTACGCGGTCCTGGCCGCCGTGCAGGGCTTCATGCCCGAGCTCGGCCTCGCCAAGGAGAACATCGTCTTCGTGTCGGGCATCGGCTGCTCGTCCCGCTTCCCGTACTACATGAATACGTACGGCATGCACTCCATCCACGGCCGCGCGCCCGCCATCGCGACGGGGCTCGCCTCCAGCAGGCGGGACCTGAGCGTGTGGGTGGTGACCGGTGACGGGGACGCCCTCTCCATCGGCGGCAACCATCTGATCCACGCGCTGCGCCGCAACGTGAACCTGAAGATCCTGCTGTTCAACAACCGGATCTACGGCCTCACCAAGGGGCAGTACTCGCCGACCTCCGAGGTCGGCAAGATCACCAAGTCGACGCCGATGGGCTCGCTGGACGCGCCCTTCAACCCGGTGTCCCTGGCCATCGGCGCGGAGGCGTCCTTCGTGGCCCGGACCGTGGACTCCGACCGCAAGCACCTCACCGACGTACTGCGGCAGGCCGCCGCCCACCCGGGCACGGCGCTGGTGGAGATCTACCAGAACTGCAACATCTTCAACGACGGTGCTTTCGAGGTCCTCAAGGACAAGCAGCAGGCCGAGGAGGCGGTGATCCGCCTCGAACACGGGCAGCAGATCCGCTTCGGCGCGGACCGCGGCAAGGGTGTCGTACGGGATCAGCTGACCGGTGACCTGAAGGTCGTCGCCGTCACCCCGGAGAACGAGGCACAGATCCTGGTCCACGACGCCCACTCCGCGTCCCCGACCACGGCCTTCGCGCTCTCCCGGCTGGCCGACCCGGACACCCTGCACCACACCCCGATCGGCGTCCTGCGCTCCGTGGAGCGGCCGGTCTACGACACCCAGATGGCCGACCAGCTCGACACGGCCATCGAACAGAACGGCAAGGGCGACCTCGCGACGCTCCTCGCGGGCGGGGACACCTGGACGGTCGTCGGCTGAGCCAGCCGGCCGTTAGAGGCGTTCTTGGAGACGTTCTTCGAGGCGTTCTTCGAGGCGTTCAAGAAGTTCCAGGGGCCCGGGCGGCTGACGCCCGGGCCTCGTCGTACGCGTGGCGGGACTTCTCGACGTCGTCCA
This sequence comes from Streptomyces sp. NPDC058086, assembly GCF_042885015.1. Lineage (NCBI taxonomy): Bacteria > Bacillati > Actinomycetota > Actinomycetes > Kitasatosporales > Streptomycetaceae > Streptomyces > Streptomyces sp. NPDC058086. The sequence goes on from NZ_JBHVST010000001.1 coordinate 272,162, forward strand.
TCCGGTCCTTGGTCCAGACGGCCAGCGCGCGCACCTGCTCGGCGGCCTCGCGGCCCAGTTCGGTGAGCGAGTAGTCGACGCGGGGCGGGATCACGGGCTTCGCGTCACGGTGGACGAGACCGTCGCGCTCCAAAGTCTGGAGAGTCTGGGTGAGCATCTTCTCGCTGACCCGGCCGATCGCCCGGCGCAGCTCACTGAAGCGGTAGGAGCGGTCGAGGAGCTCGATCAGTACGAGGACGCCCCAGCGGCTGGTGACGTGCTCCAGGACGAGGCGGTACGGGCACATCGCCTCGCCGGTGTCGTACCTGGAGACGGCCGCGGACGCTTTTGCACTTACTCCCATGCCAGTACCTTACTTCAAAGTGGGTACTTTCGCAGAGTTAGCGCACCTCCTAGGGTTAGTGACAGACCCACCCCACAAGGAGCTAAGTCATGAGCATCGTCGTCACCGGAGCCACCGGACACCTCGGCCGCCACGTCATCGAGGGGCTGCTGGAGAAGGTTCCGGCCGACCAGATCACCGCCGTCGTCCGCGACGCGGAGAAGGCCGCCGGCTTCGCGGCCCGCGGTGTGAAGATCGCGGTCGCCAACTACAACGAGCCCGAGACCTTCGGGACCCTCTTCGCCGCCGGTGACAAGGTGCTGCTCATCTCCGGCAACGAGTTCGACAAGGGCCGCGTGGCCCAGCACCAGGTCGTCCTGGACGCCGCCAAGGCCGCCGGGGTCGCGCTCTTCGCGTACACCAGCGCCCCGGGCACCCTCACCGCCGCCCTCGCCGACGACCACAAGGGCACCGAGAAGGCGATCCTGGAGTCGGGTGTGCCCTACGCCCTGCTGCGCAACGGCTGGTACAACGAGAACTACACCGAGAACCTCGCCCCGGTCCTCGAGTACAGCGCCGTCACCCAGGCCGCTGGCGACGGCAAGGTCGCCTCCGCCGCCCGCGCCGACTACGCGGCCGCCGCCGTGGCCGTACTGACCGGCGAAGGCCACGAGAACAAGACGTACGAGCTGAGCGGCGACACCGCGTGGAGCTTCGCCGAGTACGCCGCCCTGGTGGCCGAGCAGTCCGGCAAGGAGATCGCCTACAACAGCGTCTCCGTCGAGGCGCTCACCGGCATCCTGACCGGCGCCGGACTGCCCGGTCCCCTCGCCGCGATCCTGGCGGGCGTCGACGCGTCCATCGAGAAGGGCCAGCTCGCGGGCACCAGCGGTGACCTGTCCCGGCTGACCGGCCGCCCGACCACGCCGGTCGCCGAGTCGATCGCGGCGGCGCTGAAGGGCTGACTCCCCCTCGGGCCCCGGCACCGTCGCCACCCGCACCCCCGCCTGTCATGACCGTATAGCGATACGGGCATGACAGGCGGGGGTGCTCGGCGCTACCTTCTTGGAGGCTGCACGGGAGCAGCTGTGCGAGAGGGAGGGCCGGTGGCCGTGCAGCAGGCGAAGAATTCGATGGGTGCGACCGGCTCCATGAGTTCCAGTGGCCCGGTCGGCCCGACAGGGCCCCAGATATCCAAGGCCGAGCAGCGCATCGGGCTGTTGAACGGCTTCGCCGCGTACGGCATGTGGGGGCTCGTTCCCCTCTTCTGGCCGCTGTTGAAGCCGGCCGGGGCCCTGGAGATCCTCGCCCACCGGATGGTGTGGTCCCTCGCCGTGGTCGGCGTCGCCCTGCTGGTGATGCGGCGCTGGGCCTGGCTCGGCGAGTTGCTGCGACAGCCGCGCAAGCTGGCGCTGATCAGCGTCGCGGCGGCCGTGATCACGATCAACTGGGGCGTCTACATCTGGGCCGTGAACAGCGAGCACGTCGTCGAGGCGTCCCTCGGCTACTTCATCAACCCGCTCGTCACCATCGCCATGGGCGTCCTGCTGCTGAAGGAACGGCTGCGCCCCGTGCAGTGGGCGGCGGTCGGTGTCGGCTTCTCCGCGGTGCTCGTCCTCACCATCGGGTACGGCCGGCCGCCGTGGATCTCCCTCACCCTCGCCTTCTCCTTCGCCACGTACGGGCTGGTGAAGAAGAAGGTCAACCTCGGCGGGATCGAGTCGCTCGCCGCCGAGACGGCGATCCAGTTCCTGCCCGCGCTCGCCTATCTGCTGTGGCTGGGTTCGAGCGGGGGCGCGACCTTCGGCACGGAGGGTGCGGGGCATGCGGCGTTGCTCGCGGCGACGGGCGTGGTGACCGCGCTTCCGCTGGTCTGTTTCGGCGCGGCCGCGATACGGGTGCCGTTGTCCACGCTGGGGCTGTTGCAGTACCTCGCCCCGGTGTTCCAGTTCCTGCTCGGCATCCTCTACTTCCACGAGGCCATGCCGCTGGAGCGGTGGGCCGGGTTCGCGCTGGTCTGGCTCGCGCTGTCGCTGCTCACCTTCGACGCGCTGCGGACCGCGCGGCGGGCGGCTCGGGCGCTCAAGGCCGGGGCCGGCAAGGGTGCCGTTGCCGGCGTGCGGAGTGCCGCCGCCGTGGACACCAAGTCGTAGAGGGTTTCGCCCCCGCCGTCCCTGCCCCGCGCCCCTGGAAGCCTCGGGGTGTCCGGCGTCCACTGTCCGGGGTCCGGGGTCCGGGGTCCGGTGTTCGAGGGGCACCTGAGCGAATCCGTTGCACGCTCGGTCACGCAACCACTATGAGTGGCTGCATGACGCCTACGCCCGTGCACTGGAAGCTGGTCATCGACGCCACCGACCCGCACGCCCAAGCCGACTTCTGGGCCGCCGCCCTCGGTTACGAGGTCGAGGACAACAGCGCGCTCGTCGAACGGCTGCTGGGCCTCGGTGCCCTGCCGGCCGAGGCCGCCGTCGACTTCCACGGCCGCCCGGCCTTCCGGGACCTGATCGCCGTACGGCATCCGGACGACCCGTACGACAAGGAGCGCGGCATCGGGCTCGGGCGGCGCCTGCTCTTCCAGCGCGTCCCTGAGCCGAAGACCGTCAAGAACCGGCTCCATCTCGACCTGCACCCGGGCGAGGGCCGACGCGCGGAGGAGGTCGCCCGGCTGGAGGGGCTGGGCGCGGACGTGCTGCGGCACGTGAAGGAACCGGCCGGCGAGTGGGTGGTGATGGCCGACCCGGAGGGGAACGAGTTCTGCGTGCAGTGAGCGTCGCTCACCCCGGCGGCCGGGTCCGCTATGCGAACCACCCTGACCGGATTGCGCTCTTGACGGAACGTCAGCCTCAGAAACACCATCAGGCACCTCTTTCCCACAAGGAATCCGGAGCCCCCCACATGAAGCTCTCCGTTCCCGGGCGTGCCACCGGCGCCGTCGTCGTCGCGGCCGTCACCCTCCTCACCACCGGCGCGATAACCGGTGCGGCGCCCGCCCCCACCGCCGCGCCCGACATCCCCGTGGCCAACGTCAAGGCCCATCTCGCACAACTGCAGTCCATCGCCACCGCCAACGGCGGCAACCGCGCACACGGCCGCACCGGTTACAAGGCTTCCATCGACTACGTGAAGGCGAAGCTGGACGCGGCCGGATTCACCACGACCCTCCAGCAGTTCACGTCCTCCGGCCGCACCGGGTACAACCTGATCGCCGACTGGCCCGGCGGCGACGCCAACCAGGTCGTCATGGCGGGCTCCCACCTCGACAGCGTGACCGCGGGGCCCGGCATCAACGACAACGGATCCGGGTCCGCCGCGATCCTGGAGACCGCGCTCGCCGTCTCCCGGGCCCAGTACCAGCCCACCAAGCACCTGCGCTTCGCCTGGTGGGGCGCGGAGGAGCTGGGGATGGTCGGCTCGAAGTACTACGTGAACAGCCTGTCCTCCGCGAACCGGGCGAAGATCAGCGACTATCTGAACTTCGACATGATCGGCTCGCCGAACCCCGGGTACTTCGTCTACGACGACGACCCCACGATCGAGAAGACCTTCAAGGACTACTTCGCGGGCGTCGGCATCGCCACGGAGCCCGAGACCGAGGGCGACGGCCGCTCGGACCATTCCCCCTTCAAGAACGTGGGCATACCGGTCGGCGGCCTCTTCAGCGGCGCCGACTACATCAAGACGGCTGCCCAGGCCGCCAAGTGGGGCGGCACCTCCGGCCAGGCCTTCGACCGCTGCTACCACGCCTCCTGCGACACGGCGTCCAACATCGACGACACGGCGCTGAACCGGAACGCGGACGCGCTGGCGCACGCCGTGTGGACGCTGTCCTCCTAAGGGCTCCAGGGCTCCGTGGGGGCTCTCAGGGGGCTCCCACGGAGCCTTGCCCGCGGGGCACTCGTCCTCCCAGCCCTCCTAGGGTGTGTACGGGTTGTCCGCCAGGGAGCGGGCCCGGGCCCGGTCCGCGAGGCGGGTCATACGGGTGCGGGCCGAGTCGAGCTGTTCGAGGTCGTCGGCGGCGGGGCCGCCGTCGGCCACGAGTTCGGTCCACAGCGTGATCAGGTCCTGCCCCAGGTTCAGTCCCTGCACGGGGTCGCGGACGGCGCGCCAGGCCGCGGCGGCGCTCTGTACGTTGCCGTACGCGGCGTCGGGGTCCTGGTGCCGCCTGCGGACCCGGGCGAGGTCGAGGGAGAGGTGGAACGCCCGGAGCGGGTCACCGGCCAAGTAGGCGATGTACGAGGTCAGCTCACGCAGCCGCAGCACCTCCGGGTGCTCGGGGCCCAGCGACCGCGCCGCGTCCGCGCCGACCCGCTCCGCCATCCCCGTGGCCTCTTCGATCCGGCCCGTCTTCACGGCCTCGTTGATCCGCGCCACGGGCTCCACGAGGAACGCCGCGCCCTCCGTCTCCTGAACCGGTGCCAGCACCGACTCGGCGACGGCGTCGAAGCCGCGCGCGGGAGTGGGCTTCGGTTCCGACTCCGGCTCGGGGTCCATAAGGGACATGGCCTCCATCGCGGGAGCCGGACGCTCAGGAGTCAGCCCCACGGGCGGCGGGCCGAACTCGCCCGTCGGAGCCACCGCGACGCCGGGCGTGGCGTCCCGCGTCGACTCCGGCAGCGCCCGCAGCACATGCGTCGCCGCGGCCCCGGGCAGGGGCTGAGGCTCCGACACCGGCATCGGTCGCGGCACCGGCTGCGGCTCCTCCACGGCCCGCACCACGTGCGTCGCGCTGTCCCGCGGCGGAACCGGAGGTACCGGCGGCGGCGCGGGTGGAGCCGTGGGCATCGCGGGAGGGGATTCCTGCACCCTGGGCACCTCGGCCGGCGGCCCCACCCGTACCGGCTCGCCCGTGTACCGGCTCGACCCGTCCCCGTACACCTCCAGCGGTACGACGAAGCCGATCCGTTCGTCGTGAACGGTGGCGAGGACGGAGTGACCGACGGCGAGGGCGAGTCCGTGGAGGTGGTTCAGAACGGCGGCCTGGACGGTCTCGCCGGGCACGACGACGACCGGCACACCGCCGACCGTGGCGGCGCCCCCGCTTTCCCCCGCAGGCACGGGGACCCACACCTCCAGCGGGCCGGCACCGGGGCCGACCATCGAGCGCTGCCGCTTGGATTCCCGCTTCTGTTCGCGGCTGAGTCGAGCCATCGATTCCCTCACTCGGGTCGTACTTCCATGCGTCGACCTTGCCTCAAGATCCGGTCAGGTACATACAGTCAAGTCTCTCGGCTCACCACCGCTGCATGCGTCACTACGACGTCACAGGCTCGTAAGAGTGGCCGACAACAAGGATGACGGTCGGTGACGACCGATGACTGGCGATGGACGGCCGAGGAGAGTGGTCAGGTGATGCAGGGGAGCACGCGGCAGGGGACGGATGGGCCTGAAATCTGGCTCCGCGGGCCGGTCGCCGACACGGTGGAACCCACTCGGTGGCCCGAACCCGCCGGGAACGAACCGGGCCACCTCGCCGTCGGCCCACGACGGTTCGCCTGGGTCGCGACGCACGGCGGAGCCGGCACCACCACACTCGCCGCGGTCTTCGGCGGCCATGACGCCGGGCGGAACTGGCCCCGGCCCGACCAGGGAGAACCGGGGTCGGTGCTCCTCGTCGGACGTACGCACGCGGCGGGACTGGACGCCGTCTCGCACACCCTGGACACCTTCCGCCGGGGCGAGGCGCCCCCGGGGCTCGACCTCGACGCCGTGGTGCTGGTCGCGGACGCGCCCGGACGGCTGCCCCGCCCACTCGCCCAGCGCGTCAAGGTGATCGATTCGATGATCGACGTGTATCAGGTGCCGTGGATCCCGGCGTGGCGCATCGGTGACCTCGCCTCGCCGCCGCCCCGCGAAACGGCCGCGCTGGCCCGCCTGACGGGCGCCGCGCGTCTGCTCTGACCCCCGACAAGACCCCCGGCAGCCCGCAGCCGGCGGCAGGCGGCCAGCGGCGGGCGGAGGCGGAGGCGGCCCCGTGTCGCACCATGGACGTCTCATGCGCATGCATATATTGTGTACGCATGCAGTCGTGGCCGTGGTGTTCCACGACCCGTCGCACACGCACCCTGGGGGACCCATGAGCCGTCATTTCCTGTTCCTGCTGGGCAGCAGCCGCCCCGACGGCAACACCGAGCTGCTCGCCCGCCGGGCCGCCGAACAGTTGCCCGCGGATGTCGAGCAGCGCTGGCTGAGCCTCGCCGAGCACCCGCTGCCCGACTTCGTGGACCTGCGGCGCGACAGCGACCACGTACACCCGGCCGCCGGAACCACCCCGGCGCTGCTGCTCGACGCCACCCTGGCGGCCACCGACATCGTGATCGCCTCGCCGCTGTACTGGTACTCGGTCTCCGGCCTCACCAAGCGCTACCTGGACTACTGGTCGGGCTGGCTGCGTACCCCCGGCGTCGACTTCAAGGCCAGGATGGCGGGGCGCACCCTCTGGGGCGTCACCGCGCTGGCTCACGAGGAGGAAGAGGTCGCCGACCCGCTGATCGGCACTCTCGACCACTCGGCCGCTTACCTGGGCATGCGTTTCGGCGGGGTCCTGCTCGGCAACGGCAGCAAGCCCGGTGACGTACTGAAGGACACGGCCGCGCTGGCGCGTGCGAAGACGTTCTTCGCACGGGAGGCACCGCTCGCCCGCTACCCCTACGAAACGCACGACACCGACGACAGGCGCGAAAGGCGCGAAACGCAGGGCATGGCAGCCGCGCGCTAGCGGCTACGCGGTGATGTCCTTCGCCGTGAACCGCGCCCACGCCGCCGAGCCGAACACCGCCGCGTACAGGCCCTGGAGTCCGAGATTGCGGACCAGGTCGTCCCAGTACACCGGGTCGCGCATGAGGTCGGCGAAAGACAGCCAGTAGTGGGAGAAGAAGTACGGCTGGAGGGCGTGGAGCTGGGGGATCTGGTCCAGGATCTGGATGGTGATGAGAAGGCCGACCGTCGTCGCCATCGCCGCGATGCCGCTGTTGGTCAGCGTCGAGACGAACAGGCCGAGGGCCGCTACGCCGATCAGTGACGCGGCGACGACCAGCGCGATGAGGAACGCCCGCCCCAGCCCCTCGGTGAAGCTGATCCGGGTCCCGGAGATCGTCGTCAGCTCGCCCAGGGGAAAGAGCAGCGCGCCGACCGTGAGCGCCGAGAGCGCCACCACCAGGGTCGCGACCAGGCAGAACGTCATGGTGGTCGCGTACTTGGTGAGCAGCAGGCGGGTGCGTCCGGCGGGCGCGACCAGCAGGTAGCGCAGCGTCCCCGCGTTCGCCTCGCCCGCGATCGCGTCGCCCGCGATGACGCCGATGGCCATCGGCAGGAAGAAGGGGAGGGTCGCGGCGAGCGCCGTGAACACCAGGAACAGGCCGTTGTTGGTGATCTGCGAGATGAACGCCGGTCCTTCGCCGCCACCGCCGCCCCCCGTGGAGCCGTCGCGGGTCTCGATCTTGATCGCGATGCCGATGAGGATCGGCACGGCCGCGAGCACGGCGAGCAGCGCGATGGTCCGCCAGCGCCGGAAGGTGGTGAGGAGCTCGCTGCGGAAGAGTCCGAAGGTCCACAGGGGGCTCGGTTTCCGTACCGCCGTGTCCTGGACGCGTATCGCCTCGGCCTCGACTTCAGCCTCGCCCTCGGTCTCAGCCCGCGACATCGAACCCCTCCCCCGTCAGCGCCACGAACGCGTCCTCCAGTGAGGCCCGTTCGACGCCGAAGCCACGGACGCGGACGCCCGCCGTGACCAACGCGGCGTTCAGTTCGGCGAGTTCGCGGTCCGGAGGTTCGGCGGTCACGCCCGTCTCCGTCACGACGAGATCCGCTAGTCCCTGTTCCTTCAGTACGCGCGCCGCGTCCCCGGGGTCCGGGGTGGTCACGACCAGCCGCCCTCGCGCCCCCGCCGCGAGCTCCGCCACCGGGCCCTGGGTGATCAGCCGCCCCTGTGCCATCACGGCGGCGTGCGTGCACACCTGCTCGATCTCGTCGAGCAGGTGTGAGGAGAGGAAGACGGTCGTGCCGTCCGAGGCCAGCTCCCGCACGAGGGAACGGATCTCGCGCATGCCCTGCGGGTCGAGGCCGTTGGTCGGCTCGTCCAGGACGAGCAGGCGGCGGGGCTGGAGCAGTGCGGCCGCGAGCCCGAGCCGCTGCTTCATGCCGAGCGAGTACGCCTTCGCCTTCTTGCCCGCGGCCGCGGTGAGTCCGACCCGGTCGAGGGCGGCCGCGACGCGGGTACGCCGGGTGCGCGGGTCGGCGGTCGGGTCGGCGGCGTCGTACCGGAGGAGGTTGTCACGGCCGGAGAGGAAGCCGTACAGCGCGGGGCCCTCGATGAGGGCGCCCACGTGCGGGAGCACGGCGCGGGTGGCGCGGGGCATGGGCTGCCCCAGCACACGCGCCGTGCCCGAGGTCGGCTCGATCAGGCCCATCAGCATGCGGATGGTGGTGGTCTTGCCCGAGCCGTTGGGTCCGAGGAAGCCGAAGACGCTGCCCGCCGGGACGGTCAGATCGAGGCCGTCCACGGCGAGCTGTCCGCCGCGGAAGCGCTTGGTGAGCGCGCGGGTGGCGATCACCGTGCCCTCGGCGGACGCGGTGGCGGTGCCCGCCACAGGCGGGTCCGTACCCTCGTCGGACCGCTCCTCCATGGGCTCCCTCGTTTCGGCTTCGTCCGTACCCTGGTCGGTTCCGTCCGTCGGTTCCGTCCGTCGGTTCCGTCCGTACGGTGCTCAGTGGGCCGCGTTGGCCGCCTTCACCAGCGCGTCCTTGGTGACCGCACCGGCGTACACCTTGCCGTCGTCCGTGATCAGTGCGTTGACCAGGCGGGTCGAGAAGACCGTGCCCGAGCCGAACTTGCCCTTGACGTGATCACCGAGGGAGTTCAGGAACCCGGAGAGGTTGCCGCCCTCGGACGACGAGCCGGAGGGCATGCCCTGGCCGCCCGTGTCGAACTCCGCGATGGTGCTCCAGCCCTTGCCGATGGTCTTCAGACCGTCGAGCCCCTTGCCGAGGTCACCGCGGGTCGGAGCGGACTCCGGGGCCTTGGTGTCCTTGGTGTCCTTGGTGTCCTTGCCCTCGGTGACCTTCGCACCCTTCGGCGGGGTGAAGTCGAAGGTCGAGGCGGCCGGCTTGGCGAAGGCGACCTGGGTGAAACCGGCGTCCACTACGGCCGCGCCGCCGCTCTTCGGGACCAGCGTGAACTTCAGCGGCACCCCGGTCTTCGCGTCCACCGCGACGGTGATCGCTCCGACCGTGGAGCCGGACTGCTTCGGCTTGATGAGCAGCTTGTAGGCGTCACGGCCCGCGACCTGCGCCGTGCCGTCGACCGTCACGGAGGTCGTGTCGTCGACCGACTTCAGGGCCTCGTCGGCGAGCTCCTTGGGCGTCGTCGGGACGTCCTTCGGCGCCTTCTCCCGGCCCTTCTCGGCTGCGGGGGCCGTCGAGTGGTACACCTCGTTCGACTTGCTGTCGTACGCCCATACGTCGCTGCCGTTGTGGATGACGCTGTACTCGGCGGCGTTCTCCAGGACGGAGACCTTGGCCTTGTCCGGGCCGTCGGCCGCGACGCGCACCGTGTGCGTGCCGGAGGCCAGCTCCATGAGCTTGGACTGCGGGTCGGCGGAGGAGCCGCCGGATCCCTTGGTGGCGCCGGACAGCATGCCGCTCTCCAGGCCGCCCAGGCTGGGCAGTCCGAGATCGGTGCTGACCTTGACCGTGCCGGACAGCTGCTGGACGTCCGATTTGGCGATCTTCTCGATGAGCTGCTCTGCGGTGATCTTCGGCAGGCTGGGGTCGCCGGAGTCGGCGAGCGCCGGGACGAGCCCGATGGTCGCGGCCGCCACCCCCACCACTGCGACCGGAACGACGTAACGAGCCGCCTTGCGCCGACCGGCGCGGACGTCGTCGGCCTCGTCGGGCAGCCCTTCCGCCCCGGCGGTCCTGTCGGATTCGTACGGTGCCATGTGTGCCTTACCTCCGTCGTCGGCGGCGGCCTACCGTCCTCACTTCTCCACCCCTATAGCCGCCATTCTCACCCGAACCGGTGAGGAGTGGTGTTCTCAATCTGACCAAATCGGCCGACGAGAAGCGTCAGACCCCGGACTCAACTCCACGTAGTCCTGCGGTATGACGTGAGGAGGCGGTGGCTCCCCCGACCCGTAGGGGTTGGGGAAACCACCGCATGAGCCTCACTGCGCCTCGGTACCCGTCAGCACCGCACGAAGCCCGTACCCGTCAGCGCTGCACGAAGCCCGTGTCCGTCGGCACCGCACGAAGCCCGTGTCCGTCAGCGCTGCACGAACACGTAGTCCGCCCGGTAGGGCACGCCCACGATCGTGCCCGGCGAGCAGGAGCCGGCCGGGGCGACGCCGCCCACGGTGTTGAGCCGCAGGATCTCCTGCGTGTCGGCCAGCAGACCGCGGTGCTTGCCGGACTGGGTGGCCTTGAGGTCCAGCTCGGCGATGTTCTTGTCCCCGTTCGGAGTCTTGGAGATCACCGCTCCGGTGACCGCGCTGCGGTCGGGCGCGACCCACTGCGGCGTACCGGAGTTGGGCTTCACGAACGTGTGCACGATGTCGCCACCGAGCAGCGCCGCGACGTCACGCTGCGCGAAGGCGTAGCCACCACCCTCGGCGGGCTTGCACTCGTAGATCTGCTTGCCCTTGACCACGGACGCCTGGAAGTTGTCGAGGGCGTCACGGAAGTCGAAGGAGCCGGTGACCTTGTGGAGCTGGCCGCGGACGGCTCCGCCCGGGAACTCGGCCGTGTGCAGATTGGCGTAGAACGCGCCCGGGTCGTTCTTCAACCGCTCCAGCAGCGCGGCGTCCTTCACCTTCACGGTGCCGACCACGTGGTGGCCCTTGATCTTGCCGAGCAGCTTGGTGAAGTCGATCTTGACGCCGCCGTTGGTGCCCTTGGCGCCCTGGTGGATGTGGAGCATGGTCGGCCTGCCGGTGCCGCGCCAGGTCACGGCGACGGACACCTTGTCCCCCTTGACCTTGATGAACTCCAGTGCCGCGCCGTCCTTGTCGCCGACGGCGGGGCCACCCTGGACGGGCACCTCGTTGGCGCCACGGAGGCTGGTGGCGAGGATGGTGCCGCCGCTGCCGCCGACGACTCCGCTCTGCGCGACGATGGTCTGGTCGCCGTGCGCCGATTGGCTCATGCCGCCGTGGTCACTGTGGTGGCTGCCGCCGGCGGCGACCGCCGGGATGACGGCGGCGGCCACACCGGCCGCGGCTGCCACCGCGACACCGGCCAGGACCAGGCCCTTGCGACGCATGTCCGACATGGCATTGAACGTGGCGTTCGATTCCATGATTCTTTTTTCTCCCCGTAATGCAGCTGACGCCCCCTGCGTCAGCTTCTGCACGGGAATACGGACCGATTCCTACCCTGGACTCAATCCAATAGTGTGACGTGCGTCACATCCGAGAGCGTGCGCGTCGACGCCGGGGAGGGCGTACGCCAGTGGCGCGCTCCGGGCGCCTATCCGGCCCGGTGCACCACCGCGTCCACCAGCTCCACGAGCGCGGCCTTCGCATCGCACTCGGGGAGCGGAACGAGCGCGGCCCGGGCCTCCTCCGCGTACCGCACGGTGTCACGGCGGGCCTGCTCCAGCGCGGGATGCGCCCGCAGCAGGGCCAGCGCCTCCGCGTGTCGGTCGTCGTCCGTGAGGTCGGAGTCGAGCAGCTCGCACAGCGCGATGTCCTCGGCGAGACCGAGCCGCTCCGCCCGCTCACGCAGCCGCAGCACCGGCAGCGTGGCGATGCCCTCGCGCAGGTCCGTACCCGGCGTCTTCCCGGACTCGTGCGAGTCGGAGGCGATGTCCAGCACGTCGTCCGCGAGCTGGAAGGCGACGCCCAGCCGCTCCCCGTACTGCGTCAGCACGTCCACGACCGTCTCGTCGGCGCCCGACATCATCGCGCCGAACCGGCACGCCACGGCGACCAGCGAGCCGGTCTTGCCGCCGAGCACGTCGAGGTAGTGGTCGACCGGGTCGCGCCCGTCGCGGGGCCCCGCCGTCTCCAGGATCTGTCCGGTGACGAGCCGCTCGAACGCCTCGGCCTGGATGCGCACGGCCTCGGGCCCGAGGTCGGCCAGGGTGTGGGACGCGCGCGCGAAGAGGAAGTCGCCGGTGAGCACGGCGACCGAGTTGCCCCAGCGGGTGTTCGCGCTGGGCACGCCGCGCCGCGCGTCGGCCTCGTCCATCACGTCGTCGTGGTACAGGGTGGCGAGATGGGTCAGTTCGACGACCACGGCCGAGGGCACGACACCCGGCGCGTAGGGGTCACCGAACTGCGCGGCGAGCATCACGAGCAGCGGACGGAACCGCTTCCCGCCGGCGCGCAGCAGATGCTGCGCGGCCTCTGTGATGAAGGGGACCTCACTCTTGGTGACTTCGAGCAAGCCCTCCTCCACAGCCGTCAATCCGGCCTGGACATCGGCTTCGAGAGCCTGGTCCCGCACGCTCAGCCCGAACGGCCCGACGACGGTCACGAGAGGTTCTCCTGTCTGCTGACGATCACATGGCGAACTCGGTCGATCATTCGGTCGATGACACGGTTTGTCGATGTGTCGCTGCCATCACTCAAGTCAGCGTATCCGGTCACGTTTCGATCACCACGAGCGCCCACCGTCCCCACTGCCGACTTCCTCCCGACTTCCCTCTCCCCCGCTACCCGATGTCCCCCGAGCGGCAGACAGTCCCACACCCGGGCGGTACGGGATCACGGACGGTATGTTCTTGATCGGTCGATTCGGCCGGATATCGGACGTATTGGCTGATCGGACAGGTTGAGAGCCGACCGCCGAAGACGACCGGGGCACCGAGGACGACCGCAGGGCGCTGAGGACGCAGAGGACACCGAGGACACCGAGGACACCGAGGACACCGAGGACACCGTGATGAGCATGCACATCCGTACGTCCTTCTCGCACGAGACGACTCACGAGGATCTGTGGATCCCTCTCCCGGACGGCACCCGCTTGCACGCGCGCGTGTGGCGCCCGCTGACCGACGCGCCCGTCCCCGCGCTCCTCGAATATCTCCCGGACCGGCTCACCGACCGGACCGCGCCACGCGACTGGCAGCGCCACCCCTGGTACGCGGGCCACGGCTACGCCTCCGTCCGGGTGGATGCGCGCGGTTACGGCAATTCGGAGGGCGTGCCGGCGGACCCGTACGGGGAGGGCGAGCGGGCCGACGGGGTGGAAGTGATCCACTGGCTGGCGGACCAGCCCTGGTGCAGCGGCGCGGTGGGCATGTTCGGCGTCTCCCGGGGCGGCTTCACCTCCCTCCGGATCGCGGCCCTCGCGCCCGAACCGCTCAAGGCGATCGTCACGGTCTGCTCGACCGACGATCCCTATGACAACGACGGGCACCGCATGGGAGGTTCCGTCCTCGCCCTCGAGACGCACGCCCGGGCGGCCACGGCGCTCGCCAACGTCGCCCGTCCGCCGGATCCGGCACACGTGGGCCGGGTGATGTGGCGCGACATGTGGGTGAAGCGCCTGGAGACGGTGGAGCCGTTCATCCATACGTGGCTGTCCCACCCGACCCGGGACGCGTACTGGCGCCACGCCGGTGTGCGCGAGGACGGGGGATACGGAGGGATCCGGGCCGCCGTGCTCGCGGTGGGCGGCTGGCACGACCCGTACCGCGACACGGTGCTGCGGCTGGTCGAGAGCCTTCCCGCCGACCGCGTGCGCGGCCTGATCGGCCCTTGGTGCCACCAGTACCCGGACCGGGGCCTGCCGCCGGGCCCGGCGATCGGCTTCCTCCAGGAGACGCTGAGGTGGTGGGACCACTGGCTCAGGCCGACCGATACCAGCGTCCCAGAGCCCGAGCCCGACGTGATCGGTCATCCCGACCTCTATGTGATCGGCAATCCCGACCTCGGTGCGATCAACAATCCCGGCCCCGACGGGACCGCCGATCGGGGCCCCGGCGCAACCGCCCACCCGAACCCCGGCACGACCCCCGAACCGGACCCCGACGCAACCGCCCACCCGAACCCCGGCACGACCGCCCACCCGAACCCCGGCGTGAACAACCGTGACGTGATGGCGCAGCCCCTCCTGCGCTCCTACGTCATGGCCGCGCACCCCCCGGCGACGACGTACCCGTCCCTCCCCGGCCGCTGGGTGGGCGACACCGCCTGGCCCTCACCTTCCGTGACCCCGATCGCGTACGCGCTGCGGGGCGCACCGGTGCTGGTGCGCTCCCCTCAGCACACGGGCGTGGACGCGGGCAGTTTCCATCCCGTCGGGAACGACGCGGACCTGCCGCCGAACCAGCGGGAGGAGGACGCGAGATCGGCCTGCTTCGAGTTCGAGGTCCCGGGGGAGACCTGGGTCCTGGGGCGCCCGAGGGTCCGCCTCCGTCTGACGTCCCGCTCCCCCCGGGGCCAGGTGATCGCCCGGGTGTGCGACGTCGCTGCCGACGGTTCCTCGACGCTGGTGACCCGGGGTGCTCTGAACCTGTCAGCGCGCTACGGCTCCGACCAGGCGGTCTCCTGGAAACCCGGCTCTACGGAGGACGTGGTTTTCGACCTGACCGCCATCGGCTACGCATTCCCGCCCGGCCACCGCATCCGGCTCTCCCTCTCCTCCGCCTACTGGCCGTGGATCTGGCCCCAGCCGGGCTCGGCGGTGGGGTTCATCCTGGACCCGGCGGCCAGTTCCCTCGAACTTCCGGTGCGAGCGCGGGAGTCGGACCCGGGGATCACCTTCGAGGAGCCGGAGCAGTCCGAACCCCTGGGAGTGACGTCCCCGGCCACCCTTGACGAACCCCGCCCCGAACGCCTGGTCGCCCGTGATGTGGCGAGGGGCGAGTGGCGTGTGGAGGTCGTCCCTCGCCAGGACGGCACCCGTGTCCACCCGGACGGCCTCGAATGCACGGAGGACGCCCTGGACACGTACACCATCGACGAGTCGGACCCGCTCTCCGCCCGCACCCGCTCGACGAGGTCGATCCGTCTGCACCGCCCGGAGCTGCCCTGGGACGCCCGGGTCGAGACACGCTCCGAACTCAGCTGCGACGCCCGGGAGTTCATCACCTCGAACGAGCTGATCTGCAAGGACGGCAACGAGGTGGTCTTCCATCGGACGTGGGAGAGGAGAATCCCCCGGACGGCGGACTCGAGTCCCGGCGGCGGCATGGGCAACCCTGAGGAGCATGGCGCGGACCGGTGAGTTCCTGATGGCCCTGGACGAGGGGATGCTCGCGTACTTCCGCGAGATGGCCGATGAGATGGTCACGCGCTTCGGGATCCCTCGGGCCGAGGCGGTGGCGAGGATCAACAGGGCTTACGCGGGGCAGGAGTTCGGCCCCTACCCGGACCTGATGTGCCACGAACTCCCCGAATACCGGGCCTACGGCCTCTACTTCAAGCCCAACGCCGGCCGGCTCCCCGGCGACGACCCCGACACGGACCTGTCCGTGTGGGAGGTGCGCCCGGCTCCGCCCGCGGCCTCACCGGCCCGGACACTCGAAGCCTGATGTCCGATTTGCCGCCAGTGCCGCTTTATTTCTGCTTGGTCGCGTGAGTTGGGTCACGCCCATGCGAGGTGGGCTCTTTATCCCCTCTTGACGACTTTCCCTTTGCGTAAGGCAAGTTGAGTGTCACGTTCCGGATTAATCGGGCATTTTCTCCCCCGTATTTCGCAGGTGAAAGCGATCTACACCGGGAAATCAGGGCTTGTTCCGGACATGTGCTCTCGCATACGTTCACGTCGATCCGGACGGACCGCCCAATCCTGCCGCCGACCGGAATCTCCCAGCCACCCACACACGCACGGCAGGAGCGGGGGACCCAGGTAAGCCGCCGATCCGGACACCGGAACGGCTAGGGGTGAAGTCGCACACACCGTGCGGCCGGGCAGCTCCCGCCCGAACCCGACAGCTCACCTCGCAGGCACCGGAGAGGAATTCGCCATGTCCGCACGAGGCAAACGCCACAGCTTCAAGACCCACAGCACCCTCACTCGGGGCATCCTCGCCGCGGGACTGGGCGGAGTCACGCTCGCCCTTCCGATCGTGGGCGCGACCTGCGCACAGGCCGCCACCCCCACCGCCGCCGCCACCACCACCAACGACGTCCGGCTCATCACGTACAAGGTGGTCGCGGGCGACACCCTGGCCAAGATCGCTCAGAAGTACCCCACGAGCGGTGGCGCGGCGAAGCTGTACGTCGCCAACCGCGCGGTCATAGGCCCCAACCCGACGACGCTCCGCCCGGGCCTCACTCTGACCGTGGGCACCAAAAGGGTCAAAACCCCCACCAAGGCGACCCCGGCGCCCACCGCCGCCAAGGCCTCCGCGAAGACGTACGCGAACAACCTCGACGGATGGATCAAGCACTCGCTGGACATCATGGCCCGCGCCAAGATCCCCGGCACCTACAACGGCATCCACCGCAACGTCATGCGCGAGTCCTCCGGGAACCCCCTGGCCATCAACAACTGGGACTCCAACGCCAAGGCCGGCATCCCCTCCAAGGGGCTCCTCCAGGTCATCGACCCGACGTTCAAGGCCTACCACGTGCCGGGCACGTCGATGAACCCCTACGACCCGGTCGCGAACATCACGGCGGCCTGCAACTACGCGGCGGCGAAGTACGGCTCGATCGACAACGTCAACGGGCCCTACTGATAGGACTGGTGGGGCTGGTTGGGCCGGTAGGGCTGGTACGACTGCCAGGGCTGATGGGGCTGATGGGGTCGAGGAGACTCGGACGGCTGCCGGGGCCCACGGGGCTCTCCGGACTCCCGGAACCGATCCGGCCGGCACGGGAACAACCGCTCCAGTACCACCGCGATACCGTCGTCCTCGTTCGACAGCGTCACCTCGTCGGCCACCGCCTTCAGCTCCGGATGAGCGTTGGCCATGGCGACCCCCCGGGCGGCCCAGTCGAACATGGGGATGTCGTTGGGCATGTCACCGAAGGCGATGGTGGCGGCGGGAGTGAGACCGAGGTGGGCGGCGGCGAGCGCCAGACCGGTCGCCTTGGTCACGCCGCATGGCTGGAGTTCGACGGTCCCGGGCCCCGACATGGTGACGGTGGCAAGCGAGCCCACCACACCGCGGGCCGCCGATGCCAACTCGTCGTCGGACAGCGACGGGTGACGGAGCAACACCTTGCTGATCGGCTCCGTCCACAGGTCGTCGCGGCGGTGCACCCGTACCGCCGGAAGCGTCGGATGCGGCATCACGTACCCCGGCTCGATGAGCGTCAGCCCGTCCACGCCGTCCTGGTCCACCGCGGCGTAGAGCAGCCCGACCTCCGCCTCGATCTTGCCGAGCGCGGTCTCCGCGAGTTCCCTGTCCAGGGTCACCGACCACAGCAGGCGGTCCGCCGCCGCGTCGTACAACTGCGCCCCCTGCCCGCACACCGCCAGCCCCGCGCCGCCGAGTTCGTCGAGCAGCGGTCGAACTCTCGGCGCCGGGCGCCCCGTCACGACCAGGTGCCGGGCGCCCGCCTCGGCCACCCTCGCCAACGCGGCCCGGGACCGGTCGGAGAGGGTGTCGTCGCCGCGGAGCAGCGTTCCGTCCAGGTCAGTGGCGATAAGTGAATATGCAGTCGGAGCGGCCATGATCCGAAGAATACGGATCGAACGACTCATCGGCCCGGCGGGAACCGGACGACGTCCGGTATCCCGTCAGCAACGCCGTTCACCGTACGGGGCGTTCCGGGCGTACAGAGTGCACTTCCGCCCCGCCCGCCGAAGCGGGCGGTACGAAAAGACTCCGAGCGGAATGTCACTCCAGAGGATGACGCGGCTGCGGTGACTGTGGCTGCCTGAGCCCAACACGAGCTCTGACGCGGCCGGTTGGGCCCGGCCCGGGGCGTGGCTCACGAGCCGCCGCCCCCTCGGCCGTACGGACCCTGGCCACCTCACCCGTGCGCGCCCGCCAAGTGCTTGGCAAGCCGCGGCGAAGCGAACTCCGTACCGCACACGAACCGCATCACCGGCCCGTAGGAAGCCGCCGCCGGCAACCCCGTGAAGTACAGCCCGGGCACCGAGGAGCAGTACCCGGCACCGAGCTTGGGAGTGCCGCGGCTCACCGCGAGTGCCGTACGCAACTCGTGTCCCAGGAAGTCCATCGCGGCGATGTCGACGCGGTAGCCGGTCGCCGCGATGACATGGTCGGCGGAAACCTCCTCGGTCCGGCCGCCCAGGGTCTGCACGGAGAGGACCGGACGCCCGTCGGAGACGTCGGCGCGAACGATCCCGGAGATCTCGCTGACCTCGACCTTGCCCTCGAAGCGGTCGCGCAGCCACCACGCGCCGAGCGGGCCGAGGACTCGGCGGACCAGATAGTGCCGGGTCTCGGCGGGCAGATAGCGGTAGGGGTGCGGGTAGTAGCTGAGCGCCCACAGGGACCAGGCGCGCCCGAAGGGCGACTCGGGGCGCAGCTTCGGCTGCTTCCAGGGCGGCGCGCCGAAGGCGACCCTGCCTCGTCCCCGGGACACCACCCGCACCTGCGCGCCCGCCTCCGCCGCGAGCGCGGCCGTCTCCAGCGCGGACTGGCCCGCGCCGACGACGATCAGCTCCTTGCCGGAGAACCGGGTGAGGTCGTGGTGCTGGGAGCTGTGCGAGACGGGGCCGGTGGGTGTGGGTCCGTCCGCCGCCGCGCCGCCGAGTTCGGGCGGCAGATGGGCGAGTCCGTACAGTCCCGTGGCCACGACGACCGCCCGCGCCGTGAACGACTCCCCCGAGTCCAGCTTGAGTTCGAAGCCCTCGCCGCCCCGGCGGTCGACGGACACCACCCGCACCCGCTCCAGCTCGGGCACCAGCTGCTGCTGGAACCACTCGCCGTACGCGATGAACGTCTCGACCGGAATGATGTCCTCGTCCGTGACGAGCCGGCGGATCCCCGCCGCGTCGCAGTAGTCGGCGATCGTGTGGCCGGGCTGCGGGGCGTCGAGGCTGGACGCGACCGGAGTCGACTTGAGAAGCATCCCCTCGGGCATGTGGTCACGCCAGCTCACCATGGGCTCGCCGAACACGCGCACCGGGATACCGCGCGCCCGCAGATGGGCGGCGGTGGACAGGCCGAACGGGCCGGCACCGATGACTGCTACCGGATGAATCACGAAGTCCCTCCCCAGGACGTACTTTCGTCACTTCGTGGTCGTACTGGTGCTGTTGCCACGGCGGTTGGTCCGCCACAGCTGATACAGATGCCTCGCGCCCGGCCGCACGAAGCGCGCGAGCATCGTGAAGAACGGCCGCAGGTCGTCACCCGCGAGCCAGGCCAACTCCGTACCGCTCGCGCGAGCCGGCGCGTGCGGGGTCGTATAACCGCTGCGCCGGTAGGCGAGCAGGGCCGGCAGGTCGATGTTCTCCACGATGTACCGGTGACCGGCCCGCTGTTCACCTTCGGGAACGGTGCGCCCGGTCAGGTCGAGATGCATGGCACGGACGACGTCGATCCCCGACTCGTTCTCGAAGAGCCGGAACTGCGCGCCCATCCGGGGGTTGAAGTCGAGAAGTTTGTACTGCCCGTCGCGCCGGTCGAAGCGCAGGTCGAGGTCGATGACGCCGCTGAAGCCGATCTGTTTGATGAAACGCGCGGCGAGGTCCGCGAGTTCCGGATTGTCGACGACGTACGCGTTCGCCGTCATTCCCGCGTGCGGCGGCCAGGAGCGGACCTTCACGCCCGTGAACATCGCGAGCGGCGTCGAGTCCGCGTCGAAGTACGCGTGCACGATCCAGTCCTCCGCCTCCTCCCTGGGCAGGTACTCCTGGAGGATCACGCCAGGCTGATCACCCCAGTCCCGGGCGAGTGACAGAAGCCCCTCCCGGGTCGCGATCCTCGTCGTCCCGTTCACCGCCGGCTGGCTGCGGCGTACGAACGCCTCCCGGTTCTTGGCGACGATCGGAAACCGGGCGCTCTCGGCGAACGCCACAATCTCCTCGTACGACTGCGGAAAGGCCGCCGCCGGACTGGGGATGCCGTGTTCCACACAGAGTTCGTGCAGGCCCTGCTTGCTGGCGAGGCGCCGGGGCAGTTTGGCGTCCACCCGAGGGAAGAGGAACCGCTCCCCTAGCTCCTCCTGGTGCTCGGCGATCAGGACGGCCGCCTCCTCGTCCGTCGGGACGAGCACCGTCGGCCGCCCGATGCGGGCCCCGATGCGCAGCAGCCCCTCGACGAGACGCTCCGGCTCCTCCGTCCCCGTCGTCGGCCAGACGAAGGCACGGCGCAGATAGCGCGAGGCCGCGGCAGGCGTGTAACGGTCCTCGGTGATCGCATACATCGGTATGCCGAGGCGGCCCAGACTTCGGATGGCGCCCACACCGCCGTGGTGCAGCGGATAGTCACCAAACTTCACGATCAAGCCCGGAACGTTCCGGTCGGCGTCGACCGGTACTCCGCTGACGCTCCTGGCCACGGGTCCCCCCACGTGTCCCCCCTACGGACCGGACCCACCCCGTCCGTGTCCCCAAAGGACGCTAAGCCGGAACTACCGCGTCCGACAAGGCCTATTCGGACATTGCGAACTCTTTAGGCACTGCCGAGGCAACTCTTCGGGTACGGCCACTGCGACTCAAGACAGCTCGCGGCGACTCACGGCAACTCTCTGGGCACTGCCACAGCACGTCACTCCCCCGTAACCTGTGCCGCGACCACCCGGAACACGTGAAACACCCACACGTGCACCGCGCGGATCACACGGCCAAGCCAGATCACACGGATCACACAGCGCGCACGACCACGAAAGCGAGGCACCACCCGATGCCCCCCTTCGACGTCCCCGAGGGCGATCCCTTCGGCCCGCACAACCTCCCCTACGGCGTCTTCTCCCGGGCCGGAGCGTCCGAGCGGAGCGTCGGCGTCCGGCTCGGCGACCACGTCCTCGACGCGGGAGCGACCGCCCGGGCACTCGGCTCCCCGTACGCCGAACTGCTCGCGCAGCCCACCCTGAACCCGCTGCTCGCCGCCGGCCGCACGGCCTGGTCCGACGTACGCCGCGCACTCACCGCCTGGGTGACGGTCCCGGCCCACCGGGAGACCATCGCGCCCCTCCTGTACCCCCTGTCCGAGGTGACCCTGCACCTCCCCTTCGAGGTCGCGGACTACGTCGACTTCTACGCTTCCGAGAACCACGCCCGGAACGTCGGCCAGATCTTCCGCCCCGACGCCACCGACTCCCTCACCCCCAACTGGAAGCACCTGCCGATCGGTTACCACGGCCGCTCAGGCACGGTCGTGGTGTCGGGCACGGAGGTGGTCCGCCCCTCGGGCCAGCGCAAGGCCCCTTCCGACACCGCCCCCGTCTTCGGCCCCTCCGTCCGGCTCGACATCGAGGCGGAGGTCGGCTTCGTGGTCGGCGCACCCTCGACCAGGGGCACGCCTGTCCCTCTCTCCTCCTTCCGCGATCACGTCTTCGGACTCTGCCTCCTCAACGACTGGTCGGCGCGCGACATCCAGGCCTGGGAGTACGTCCCTCTCGGCCCCTTCCTCGGCAAGTCCTTCGCCACCTCGGTGTCGGCCTGGATCACCCCGCTCGACGCGCTGGACGACGCACGGGTCGCGCCCCCGGCCCGCACGCACCCCCTCCTCCCCTACCTGGACGACTCCGAGGACGAGCCCGGCGGCTACGACCTCCGTATCTCCGTCGCCGTCAACGGCCACGTCGTCTCCGAACCCCCCTTCTCCACCATGTACTGGACGGCCGCCCAGCAACTGGCCCACATGACGGTCAACGGAGCCTCCCTGCGCACCGGCGACCTGTACGGCTCGGGAACAGTCAGCGGCCCCTCCGAGCACGAGCGCGGCTCCCTCCTGGAACTCACCTGGAACGGCCGCGACACCCTCGACCTCCCCGACGGCAAGCGCGCCTTCCTGGAGGACGGCGACGAGGTCACCCTGACCGCCTGGGCCCCGGGCCCCGGCGGCACGCGGGTGGGGCTGGGCGAGGTGAGGGGCCGCATCACCCCGGCCCCGAACCTCTAAGGCCGGGGCCCGGAACGGCAGCTCGGCGAGGAGTGGGGTCAGTCGGCCCAGTGGGGTCCGGGGGCGCGGCCCTGGCGGAGTGCAGGGGCGAGGCCCTGCGGCGGCCCCCCACGGGTGGCAGATCTCCCCTCCTCCCGGCCAAAACCGCAGGCCAACCCCCGGCCCTCACCATCGACAGGTGGCGCAACACTCCAGCAACACCACCACCCGCACCCCGTCGGTATGGTCCGTCGCATGCCCACCGAACGCATCCGAGAGCACGCCGGCCCCGGCGCGACCACCGTCGCCGCCCACCGGCGTCGGCTGCGCGCGGACCGGGCGAGGCAACTCGCCGACCTGCTCCGCCACCAGGTGCTGACCGGCAGCTTCCCGGACGGCACCCTGCCGCACGAAGCCGCCCTCGGCACCGACTACCGCGCCTCGCGCAACACCGTCCGCCAGGCCCTCGACCTGCTCCGCGCGGAGGGCCTGGTCGAACGCTTTCCCGGCGTCGGCACCGTCGTCGTCGCCCAGAAGTACCCGCACGGACTCGACCGGCTGATGGGACTCGCGGAGACCCTGCGCGAACACGGCCAGGTCACCAACGAGGTCCGCACGGTCGGCCCCGTGGCCGCGCCCACCCCCGTGGCCGACCGCCTCCGTATCGCCCCCGGCGCCGACGTCCTCTACATCGAACGACTCCGCCGCCTCGACGGACTCCCCCTCTCCCTCGACCTCACCTACATCCCGCTCGACCTGGGCACCGACCTGCTAGGCGCCGACCTGGAGAACACCGATGTCTTCCGCCTCCTGGAAGCCATCGCAGGCCAGCCGCTGGGGCACGCCGAGATCACCCTGGAGGCGGTCAACTCCGACGCACACTCGGCGGCCGTCCTGCAAGCGCCCCGCGGTGCGGCCGTCCTCATGCTGGAGCGGCTCACCCACCTCGCCGACGGCCGCCCCGTGGACCTGGAGTTCATCCGCTTCCGCGGCGACCGCATCACGATGAGCGGCCAGCTCCGCCGCACGCTCTGACGCCTCTCTTCACCACATCACCGTCACCCCCCTTCCTCACCGCGCCCCTTCCTCACCGCGCCCCCTCACCACCGCGCCCCTCCACCCCTTCATCGTTTCGAAGGGCCCTTCCGGTTCATCCCACGCACGACTTTTCTGGAGACAGCCATGCCCTTGGCGCCCCAGCGGGCCGACGTGCCCGTGACCATCGACGAGTCGAAGTGCATCGACGGCTGCACGCTCTGCGTGGACATGTGCCCCCTGGACTCCCTCGCCATCGACGAGAGCAACGGCAAGGCGTACATGCACGTCGACGAGTGCTGGTACTGCGGCCCCTGCGCGGCCCGCTGCCCCACCGGGGCCGTCACGGTCAACATGCCCTACCTGCTCCGGTGAGAGGACCGACTCCCATGAAACTCAAGGCATTCGCCGCCCTCGCCACGGCGGCCCTCGTACTTCCTCTCACCGCCTGCGGCGGCAGCGCCACGACCGGCGCCGGTTCCACGGTCACCATCACGGTCGGCTACCAGTCCAAGACCATCAACACCGTCACCGCGGGAACCCTGCTTCGTTCCCTCGGCTCCTTCGAGAAGGAGTTGAACTCCCTGAGGGACGGCACCACGTACGAGGTGAACTGGCAGGACTACGCGACCGGCGCCCCGATCACCGCCCAGATGACCGCCGGTAAGATCGACATCGGCTCGATGGGCGACTTCCCGCTGCTGATCAACGCGGCCCGCGGCAAACAGCTCGGCCGCCCCACCCGCCTCGTCTCCGTCACCGGCTACAACCTCCGAGGCGGCCTCAACACCATTGTCACGGCACCGGACTCGAAGCTCGCCACCCTCGACGACCTGCGCGGCAAGAAGGTGTCGACCAGCATCGGTTCGGCGGCCGACGGCACCCTCGTACGAGCCCTGCAGCGCACCGGAATCGACCCGGACAAGGGCATCCAAAAGCTCAACCAGCAGCCCGCGGTGGGCGCTTCGGCCCTCGCCGCGGGCAGCACCGACGCGCTCTCGCAGTTCGTCGCCTGGCCCGGCCTGCTCGCCTTCCAGGGCAAGGCGAAGGCCCTGTACGACGGCGCCGCACTCGATCTGCCGACCTTCCACGGCGTCACCGCCCGCGAGGACTTCGCGAAGAAGCGCCCGGCCGTGCTGGAGGCCTTCCTCAAGGCCCAGGCGGAGGCGACGACCTACCTGCACGACCACCCGCTGGCCGCCGCCCAGAAGGTCGCGAAGGCGACCGATCTGCCCGCCGAGGTCGTCTACCTCTACAACGGCGCTCACGGCATCGCCACCTTCGACCCGGCCCTCAAGCCCCAGCTGATCTCCGCGCTGAAGAAGGACGTCTCCGTCCTGAAGTCGGCGAAGCTCGTAGGAGACGTCGACGTGGACGCCTTCGTCGACGACCAGTACGTCAAGCGCGCCCTCGGCCCGACCGCGTACGCCGATCAGCTCGCCGCGTCACCTCCACCGGCCGCGAGCGAGGTGTGGCCCAAGGGCGCCTCCTCGACCCGTACCTTCGCCTCTCCCTCCGCTCTCCTCCACTACGTGTCCTCCCACCGCGACGCCGTCCGCGCCGCGTACGTCCCCGACGCCACGACCGGCACCCTGTGGTTCGCCGACCGGGCGGTGTGGGTGGCCGACGGCAGCGACCTGCGCCCGTTCGTCACGGCGGAGACCGCCCGGGCATACCTCGCCGACCACCAGGGCGCGCACACGATCTCGTACGCCTCCGCGCTGGAGCGGGCGTCATGACCCGGTATCTCGTCAGGGCCGCGTCGCTCGCCGCGGCCCTGACCGCCTGGCAACTGCTGACCAGCCTGAACGTCGACCTCTGGCTGCGCTTCTCGCAGTTCCCCACCGTCGCCGACGTGGCCCGTGCCTTCGGTGACCGCCTCGGCGGCCACGACTACTGGACGGACCTCACCGACAGCCTCACCCGGATCCTCACCGGCTTCCTGCTGGCGGCCGTCCTCGGGGTGGCCACGGGCGTGCTCGTGGCCCGCTCGCGCCTCGCCGAGGACCTGCTCGGCCCGCTGGTGGAAGTGGTCAGGCCGATCCCCGCCATCGCGCTCGTCCCGGTGGCGATCCTCCTCTTCCCCGACAACGAACAGGGCATCGTCTTCATCACCTGCGCCGCCGCCTTCTTCCCGGTCCTGGTCTCCACCCGGCACGCGGTTCGTGCCCTGGCCCCCGTGTGGGAGGAGGCGGTGCGCACCATGGGCGGCGGCCGATGGCGGATCCTCGGCTCGGTCGTCCTGCCCGGCGCCCTTCCCGGGATCTTCGGCGGTCTCTCGGTCGGCATCGGCGTCTCGTGGATCTGTGTGATCTCCGCCGAGATGATCTCCGGCCAGTACGGCGTCGGCTACCGCACCTGGCAGGACTACACCGTCGTCGACTATCCCGGTGTCTTCGTCGGCATGGTCACGATCGGTGTGCTGGGCTGGGTCACCTCCACGGCCGTCGAGCGCGTGGGGCGGTGGCTCACCCGGTGGCTGCCACGCACCGAGTACGTCGCCGGGGCGCGCCCGCGCAAGGCCCCCGCCCCGGTCTCGTCCGTCCCGGAGCCTGTCCGCGAGGAGGGGGTGCGCGATGAGCACCTCGTCTGAGACCGGAACGCCCGTCTCCGCGCGCGGCACCCGGCTGTCCCTCGCACGCGCCTCGCTCGGCCGCCCCGGCGCGCCCGTCCTCGAAGGCGTCGACCTTGACATCACCCCCGGCGAGATCATCACCGTCGTAGGCCCCTCCGGCTGCGGCAAGTCGACCCTCCTGCGCACCCTCGCCGGGCTGCTGCCCGCACTCGCCGGAACCGTCGCCCAGGACGGTCGCCCTCTGGCGGGCCCCGGTGCCGACCGGGCGCTCGTCTTCCAGGAGGACGCCCTTCTTCCCTGGCGCACCCTGCGCGCCAACGTAGAGCTCCCGCTGGCCATCAAGGGCTCGTCCCGCACCGAGCGACGCGCGCAGGCCTCGGCCTGGCTCGCCCGCGTCGGACTCGCCGACCGCGAAAGGCAGTTGCCGCACCGCGTCTCCGGCGGCCAGCGCCAGCGCGTCCAGCTCGCCCGCGCCCTCGCCGGAGCACCCCGCGCCGTCCTCATGGACGAACCCTTCGGAGCCCTCGACGCCCAGACCCGCGCCGGCATGCAGGACCTGCTCGTCGAAGTACTGCACGGCACCGGAGCGACCGTCGTCTTCGTCACCCACGACGTGGACGAGGCGCTGTTCCTGGGCGACCGGGTCGCGCTCCTCGGCTCCGGACACCCGGCCGACGACGGCGGCGGTCCCGGCAGCCCGGGCCGACTTCTCTGCGTACGTGAAGTTCCGCGCCCGCGTGAGCGATCCGCACTCGACGACCCGGCGCGGCTCACCCTGCGCCGCGAGATCCTCACGTCCCTCAGCACCTGAAAGGCACCCTCGTGGACACCCTCGTGGACACCCTCGTGGAGATCCCCGCGCTCGCGGACGCCGAAGAGCTGTCCTGCGACGTACTCGTCATCGGCGGCGGCACGGCCGGCACGATGGCGGCCCTCACCGCCGCCGAGCACGGGGCCGACGTCCTCCTCCTGGAGAAGGCCCACGTCCGCCACTCCGGCGCGCTCGCCATGGGCATGGACGGCGTCAACAACGCGGTCATCCCCGGCCGCGCCGAACCCGACGACTATGTCGCCGAGATCACCCGCGCCAACGACGGCATCGTCGACCAGTCCACCGTCCGCCAGACCGCGACCCGCGGCTTCGCGATGGTGCGGCGCCTGGAGTCGTACGGCGTGAAGTTCGAGAAGGACGAGCACGGTGAGTACGCGGTCCGCCAGGTGCACCGCTCCGGCTCGTACGTGCTGCCGATGCCCGAGGGCAAGGACGTCAAGAAGGTCCTCTACCGGCAGTTGCGGCGCCGCGAGATGCGCGAGCGCATCCGCATCGAGAACCGGGTGATGCCGGTACGGGTCCTCACGGCGGAGGGGCGTGCGGTGGGTGCCGCGGGCTTCAACACCCGCACGGGGCGGTTCGTCTCCGTACGCGCCGGGGCGGTGATCCTCGCGACCGGCGCCTGCGGCCGCCTCGGCCTGCCCGCCTCCGGCTACCTCTACGGCACGTACGAGAACCCCACCAACGCCGGTGACGGCTACGCCATGGCCTATCACGCCGGCGCCGAACTCACCGGCATCGAGTGCTTCCAGATCAACCCGCTGATCAAGGACTACAACGGTCCCGCCTGCGCCTACGTCGCCAACCCCTTCGGCGGCTACCAGGTCAACCGGCACGGCGAACGCTTCGTCGACTCCGACTACTGGTCGGGCCAGATGATGGCCGAGTTCGCCGCCGAGATCGCCTCGGACCGGGGCCCGGTGTACCTCAAGCTCAGCCACCTCCCCGAGGAGTCGATCAGCGCCCTCGAGTCCATCCTGCACACCACCGAACGCCCCACGCGCGGTACCTTCCACGCCGGTCGCGGCCACGACTACCGCACCCATGACATCGAGATGCACATCTCCGAGATCGGCCTGTGCGGCGGCCACTCCGCTTCGGGCGTACGGGTCGACGACCACGCCCGTACGACCGTGCCCCGCCTGTACGCCGCCGGGGATCTGGCCTGTGTCCCCCACAACTACATGATCGGCGCGTTCGTCTTCGGCGACCTCGCGGGAGCGGACGCCGCCCAGTACAAGCCCTACGAGGGCGAGTTGCCTCAGGACCAGCTGCGCGACGCGCACGAACTGGTCTACCGCCCGTTGCACCACCCGGACGGACCCCCGCAGTCCCAGGTCGAGTACAAACTCCGCCGCTTCGTGAACGACTACGTGGCACCGCCGAAGTCCGGCGCCCGGCTCTCCCTCGCCCTGGAGGCGTTCGAACGGATGCGCACGGACATCGCGGAGATGGGTGCCCGTACTCCGCACGAGCTGATGCGGTGCGCCGAGGTCACGTTCATCCGCGACTGCGCGGAGATGGCGGCCCGCGCCTCCCTGGCCCGCACGGAGTCCCGCTGGGGCCTGTACCACGACCGCACGGACCATCCCACGCGCGACGACGACTCCTGGTTCCACCACCTCGACCTGCACAAGTCCCCCTCCGGCTCCATGGAGTTCACGGCCCGTCCCGTGGCCCCCTATCTCGTCCCGGTTCCCGACTTCGCCCCGACGGGCGGCCCCTCCCGACACCTCGGCGAGGTCCACCCGGAGGCGGTCGCCACGGCGGGGGCACGAGACGCCGCGCCGGTGGCCTCGGCGCCCCCTTCCGTCACGGTCGCCGTCACCGATCCCGACGGCAGGGGACTCGACCACACCGGCGGCGGCACCTCGCCCCGCCTCCTCGCACTCCTCACCCTCACGGAACACGAGCCCGAACTCAGCGCGCTGCTGCCCTACTTGGACGACCCGTCCCCCGCTGTCCGACACTCGGCCGTCGGCGTCCTCACCGAGACCGTGCCGCCCGGCACCGGTCCCGCCCTCGCCGCCGCACTCCGGGACCCGCACGGCGACGTCCGGGCCACCGCCGCGGCCTCGCTGCGCGAGCTGGTGGAGACCCTGCCGGCCGAGCCGGACCTGCGCGAGGGCCTCGCCGCCGCCTTGACCGAGGACGATCCCGTCGTACGCGCCGCCGCCCTGGACGTCCTGCGCGCGCTGCGCCTGGGCGACGCGCAACTGTTCGCGAACGCCCTCGCCGATCCCGAAACCGCCGTCCGCGTCGAAGCCGTGCGCGCCCTGGTCTCCGTCGACGCCACGGAGCCCCTGAGCCGGGCAGCGACCGACCCGTCCCGCGAGGTCCGCGTCACGGTGGCCAAGGCCCTCGCCAACGTGACCCCGGGAAAGCTCGTCGAGGACACCCTCGACCGGCTCACCACCGACCCGGACGCTCTGGCCCGGGCAGCGGCCTTCGCGACGCTGGCCGTCACCGGCTGCCCCGCGTCCCTGGCCGCGCGTGCCGTCGCCGCTCAGGCCGACCCCGCCTGGCAGGTGCGCTCCGGCGCCGCGACCGCGCTGTCCGCCGCGGAGGCCGGGGTCGCCGTCCCGGCGCTCGCCCGGTCCCTGGAAGACCCGAACGCCGACGTCCGCAAGGCGGCGGTCCTGGCCCTCGTACGGCACTCCGCGATCGACGAGGGCGCCCGCGCGGCCCTGGCCACGGCCACGGCGGACTCCGACGCGGACGTCAGGGCGTACGCGTCACGGGCCCTGTGATCACAGCGTCGGGCAGAGGGCCGGGACGCCCTATGTCCAGTCCTCCGGCTCGGGTTCCGCGTCCATCTCGGGCCAGTCCGGGTCCGGTGCCTCACCGGCCGCGGGAGCCGGTGCTGCTCCGGGGGCGCCGCCGCCCAGGGAGGCGAGCACTCCGACCACGCCCTCTCCGTACGTCGCGAGCTTCTTCTCGCCCACCCCGCTGATGCCGCCGAGTCCTTCGACCGAGGTGGGCCACACCGTGGCGATCTCCCGGAGCGTGGCGTCGTGGAAGATGACGTACGCCGGGACGCCCTGTTCCTTGGCCTGTTCGGCGCGCCAGGAGCGCAGGGCCTCGAAGGCGGGGACGAGCTCCTGGGGCAGGTCGGCCGCAGCGGCCTTGGCCTTGCGCTCGCCCCGGGAGGACGAGCGGGAGACGGTCGGCTTCGGCGGCTCCTTGCGGAGCGGCACCTCGCGCTCGCGCCGCAGCACCGTCCCGCTCTCCTCGGTCAGCACCAGCGTCCCGTACTCGCCCTCGACCGCGAGCAGGCCTTGCGCCAGCAACTGCCTCACCACGCCGCGCCATTCGGACTCGGCGAGGTCCTCACCGATGCCGAACACGGACAGCTGGTCGTGATCGAACTGGATCACCTTGGCGGTGCGCCGCCCCAGCAGGATGTCGATGATCTGGCCGGCACCGAACTTCTGTCCGCGCTCTCGCTGCAGCCGTACCACCGTGGACAGCAGCTTCTGTGCCACGACCGTGCCGTCCGAGGTCTCGGGCGGTGCGAGGCACGTGTCGCAGTTGCCGCATGCCGGGGTGTGCGGGTCCTGGCCGAAGTAGGCGAGGAGCTGGGAGCGCCGGCACTGGACCGTCTCGCACAGGGCCAGCATCGAGTCCAGGTGGGAGGCGGCCCGGCGGCGGAACGCCTCGTCGCCCTCGGAGCCCTGGATCATTTTGCGCTGCTGGACGACGTCCTGAAGCCCGTACGCCATCCATGCGGTGGACGGCAGTCCGTCACGGCCCGCGCGTCCCGTCTCCTGGTAGTAGCCCTCGACCGACTTGGGCAGGTCGAGGTGGGCGACGAACCGCACGTCCGGCTTGTCGATACCCATGCCGAAGGCGATGGTGGCGACCACGACCAGGCCCTCTTCGCGCAGGAAGCGCGACTGGTGGGTGGCGCGGGTGCCCGCGTCAAGACCCGCGTGGTACGGCACCGCCTCGACGCCGTTGCGGGAGAGGAACTCGGCCGTCTTCTCGACCGAGTTGCGCGAGAGGCAGTACACGATGCCCGCGTCGCCCGCGTGCTCGTCGCGCAGGAAGGACAGCAGCTGCTTCTTGGGGTCGGCCTTCGGGACGATCCGGTACTGGATGTTGGGACGGTCGAAGCTCGCCTCGAAGTGACGGGCGGTCGGCATGGCCAGGCGCTGGGTGATCTCCTTGTGCGTCGCGCGGGTGGCCGTGGCCGTCAGCGCGATACGCGGGACGTCCGGCCAGCGCTCGCCGAGCAGTGAGAGCGCCAGATAGTCGGGGCGGAAGTCGTGGCCCCACTGGGCCACGCAGTGCGCCTCGTCGATCGCGAAGACGGAGATCTTCCCGCGTGACAGCAGGTCCAGCGTGGTCTCCAGACGCAGCCGCTCCGGGGCCAGGTAGAGCACGTCGAGCTCCCCCGACAGGAACTCGGCCTCCACCACGCGCCGCTCGTCGAAGTCCTGCGTGGAGTTCATGAACCCGGCGCGCACGCCCAGCGCGCGCAGCGCGTCCACCTGATCCTGCATCAGCGCGATGAGGGGCGAGACCACGACTCCCGTACCCGGTCTGACCAGGGCCGGAATCTGGTAGCAGAGCGACTTGCCGCCACCCGTCGGCATCAGGACGACAGCGTCACCGCCCGCCACCACGTGCTCGATGATCGCTTCCTGCTCGCCGCGGAAGGCGTCGTACCCGAAGACCCGGTGGAGCGTGGCCAGTGCCTCGCTCTCGCCCAGCGTCCCCGTCGCGTCCGCTTCGGTCATCACACCCGTCCCGCCCATCGTCCTGTCCCCCGTACGTCGCGCCTCGACCACTGCGTCCACGATAGGGGTCCGCGCCGACAGCCCGAGAGTTATCCACAGGCTGCGACCGATCGGCTTCCCTACGCACTCGCGTCCCGCCGGTCTCACTCCCCCGCACGGCGCGCCCTGCGCGCGTTCAATCCGTTGGCCCCACTCGCATGCCGACGCCTCTCCAGCCGGGAACATGCTGCTCGGGCGGGAGGAGCGGGCCCGCGACCGACGGACCGGCACCGTCACGTATGCCTCTCACGCCTCTAGGAGCCCCCGCATGTCCCATGTCCCAGCGTCCCCTCAGGACCGCCCTCGCCGCGAAGTACCTCGATGAGTCGATCGCCATCGCCGACGGATACGTCCCCCATCCGTGCTCCTCGGACTCAGGGGGCCACGGCAACATGGGCTACCACTACTTCAATGAGTCCCTCTTCGGCTCGGTCGACCCGGCGAAGCCCGCATCTCTCCTCTATGAGGACGGGCAGCACGGGAAGCGCGAGCTCGTCGGGGTGGAGTGGATCGTTCCGGACGCCGACCGGTAGCTGAAGACGAGCGACGACAGACCCTCGATGTTCGGAGGGCGGAAGCTCGACGGGCCGATGGGCTGATCACAGCTCGGGCCCCGCTCCCTCACGAGGAGGGAGCGGGGCCCGGCCCGTGCGTGGTTCAGCGGACGAAGACTCCCGCCTGGCTCGCCAGGTTCAGGAAGTACTGCGGCGCCACACCGAGCACCAGCGTGACCGCCACGCCGAACCCGATCGCCGTCATGGTCAGCGGCGAGGGCACGGCGACCGTCGGTCCCTCCGGCCGGGGCTCGCTGAAGAACATGAGCACGATCACGCGGATGTAGAAGAACGCCGCGATCGCCGACGAGATCACACCGACCACGACCAGCGGTCCCGCGCCGCCCTCCGCCGCCGCCTTGAATACGGCGAACTTCCCGGCGAAGCCGGAGGTCAGCGGGATGCCCGCGAACGCCAGCAGGAAGACCGCGAAGACTGCCGCCACCAGCGGGGAGCGGCGTCCGAGGCCCGCCCACTTGGACAGGTGCGTGGCCTCGCCGCCCGCGTCCCGGACCAGGGTCACGACCGCGAAGGCCCCGATCGTCACGAACGAGTACGCGCCCAGGTAGAAGAGGACCGACGAGACGCCGTCCGGCGAGGTCGCGATGACGCCCGCGAGGATGAATCCGGCGTGCGCGATGGACGAGTACGCCAGGAGCCGCTTGATGTCGGTCTGGGTGATCGCGACGATCGCACCGCCCAGCATGGTGACGATCGCGATGGCCCACATGACCGGCCGCCAGTCCCAGCGCAGGCCCGGCAGGACGACGTACAGCAGTCGCAGCAGCGCCCCGAAGGCGGCCACCTTCGTCGCCGCGGCCATGAAGCCGGTGACCGGTGTGGGCGCGCCCTGGTAGACGTCGGGCGTCCACATGTGGAACGGCACCGCGCCGACCTTGAAGAGCAGGCCCATGACGACCATCGCGGCGCCGATGAGCAGCAGCACGTCGTTGCCCATGGTGCCGGCGAGCGCCAGGTCGACGTTCGGGATCGTGCCGTCCACGACCTGCGCGATCGTCGCATACGACACGGAGCCCGCGTAGCCGTAGAGCAGGGCGATACCGAAGAGGGTGAACGCGGAGGCGAAGGCGCCGAGCAGGAAGTACTTGACCGCGGCCTCCTGCGACATGAGCCGCTTGCGGCGGGCCACGGCGCACAGCAGGTAGAGGGGCAGCGAGAAGACTTCCAGCGCGATGAACAGCGTCAGCAGGTCGTTGGCCGACGGGAAGACCAGCATGCCGCCGATCGCGAAGAGCAGCAGCGGGAACACCTCGGTGGTGGTGAACCCGGCCTTCACCGCGGCCTTCTCGCTGTCGCTGCCGGGCACGGAGGCGGCCTGTGCGGCGAACGAGTCGACGCGGTTGCCGTGCGCCTCCGGGTCGAGCCGTCGCTCGGCGAAGGTGAAGACACCGAGGATGCCCGCCAGCAGGATCGTGCCCTGCAGGAACAGGGACGGTCCGTCGACGGCGATCGCGCCCATGGCCGCGATATGCGCCTTTGTGGTGCCGTATCCGCCCGCCGCCAGTGCGATCACCGCGGCGAAGGCGGCGGCGAGCGCGACGACGGACAGGAAGACCTGTGTGTAGTAGCGGAACTTGCGCGGCACGAAGGCCTCGACGAGCACCCCTACGAGCGCCGCCCCGATCACGATCAGGGTGGGCGACAATTGTCCATATTCGATCTTCGGCGCGTTGATCTTGGAGATCGGTTCGGCCGCGGTTGTCCACAGGCTGTGGACGGCTGCTGCGCTCACTTGGCCGCCTCCACCTCGGGCTTGGGGTCCGTCTTATGGACGTCGGACATGGTCTGCTGGACCGCCGGGTTGACGATGTCGGTGACCGGCTTCGGATAGACGCCCAGGAAGATCAGCAGGGCGATCAGCGGGGCGACCACCAGGAGCTCACGCACCCTGAGGTCGGGCATTTCGGCGACCTCCGCCTTCACCGGGCCCGTCATCGTCCGCTGATAGAGGACGAGCGTGTAGAGCGCGGCGAGGACGATGCCGAAGGTGGCGACGATGCCGACGGCCGGGTAGCGCTCGAACGCGCCCACCAGGACCAGGAATTCACTCACGAAGGGCGCGAGTCCGGGGAGCGAGAGGGTCGCGAGGCCGCCGATCAGGAAGGTGCCCGCGAGCACCGGGGCGACTTTCTGCACCCCTCCGTAGTCGGCGATCAGACGCGAGCCGCGCCGCGAGATCAGGAAGCCCGCCACCAGCATCAGGGCGGCGGTCGAGATCCCGTGGTTGACCATGTAGAGCGTCGCGCCCGACTGGCCCTGGCTGGTCATCGCGAAGATGCCCAGGATGATGAACCCGAAGTGCGAGATCGACGCGTACGCCACCAGCCGCTTGATGTCCCGCTGGCCGACCGCGAGCAGCGCCCCGTAGATGATGCTGATGAGGGCGAGGACGAGGATGACCGGCGTCGCCCACTTGCTCGCCTCCGGGAAGAGCTGGAGGCAGAAGCGGAGCATCGCGAAGGTGCCGACCTTGTCGACCACCGCCGTGATCAGTACCGCGACCGGGGCCGTGGCCTCTCCCATGGCGTTGGGCAGCCAGGTGTGCAGCGGCCACAGGGGCGCCTTCACCGCGAACGCGAAGAAGAAGCCGAGGAACAGCCACCGCTCCGTGCTGGTCGCCATGTGCAGCGATCCGCTGGCGCGGGCCTGCACGATCTCCTGGAGCGAGAAGTTTCCGGCCACTACGTAGAGGCCGATGACGGCGGCCAGCATGATCAGGCCGCCGACCAGGTTGTAAAGGAGGAACTTCACCGCGGCGTACGAGCGTTGGGTCGCCGCCGCGTCGTCCCCGTGCTCGTGGGCACGGTCACCGAAGCCGCCGATGAGGAAGTACATCGGGATCAGCATGGCTTCGAAGAAGATGTAGAAGAGGAAGACGTCGGTGGCCTCGAAGGAGATGATCACCATCGCCTCGACGGCCAGGATCAGGCCGAAGAAGCCCTGGGTCGGCCGCCAGCGCCTGTTTCCTGTCTCCTGCGGGTCGGCGTCGTGCCAGCCCGCCAGGATCACGAACGGGATCAGCAGCGCGGTCAGCGCGACGAGCGCCACCCCGATGCCGTCCACGCCCAGCTCGTACCGCACTCCGAAGTCCTTGATCCAGGCATGGGATTCGGTGAGCTGGTAGCGGTCGCCGCCGGGGTCGAAGCGTACGAGCACGATCGCGGCCAGGACGAGCGTGGCGAGCGAGACGAGCAGCGCCAGCCACTTGGCGGCGACGCGTTGCGCGGCCGGCACGGCGGCCGTGGCGATCGCCCCGATCGCCGGGAGCGCCGCCGTCGCTGTCAGCAGAGGAAAGGACATCGGTATCAGACCGCCCTCATCAGCAGGGTCGCGGCGACGAGGATCGCCACACCGCCGAACATCGAGACCGCGTAACTGCGCGCATAGCCGTTCTGCAACTTGCGCAGCCGCCCGGAGAGGCCGCCCATGGAGGCCGCGGTGCCGTTGACGACCCCGTCGACCAGGGTGTGGTCGACGTACACCAGGGAGCGGGTGAGGTGCTCCCCGCCGCGTACCAGCACGACGTGGTTGAAGTCGTCCTGGAGCAGGTCGCGCCGGGCGGCCCGGGTGAGCAGGGAACCGCGCGGGGCGACGACCGGGACGGGGCTGCGCCCGTACTGGGCGTACGCGATTCCGGCGCCGACGACGAGCAGCACCATGGTGGCCAGCGTGACGGTGAGGGCGCTGACGGGCGAGTTGCCCTCCGAGTGCCCGGTGACCGGCTCCAGCCAGTTGAGGAAGCGGTCGCCGATGCTGAAGAAACCGCCCGCGAAGACCGATCCGAAGGCCAGCACGATCATGGGGATCGTCATGGACCGCGGGGACTCGTGCGGGTGCGGCTCATGGCCTTCGGCGTCCGGCTGCCAGCGCTTCTCCCCGAAGAAGGTCATGATCATCACGCGGGTCATGTAGTACGCCGTGATGGCCGCGCCCAGCAGGGCCGCCCCGCCGAGGATCCAGCCCTCGGTGCCGCCCTTCGCGAAGGCCGCCTCGATGATCTTGTCCTTGGAGAAGAAGCCGGACAGGCCCGGGAAGCCGATGATGGCAAGATAGCCGAGGCCGAAGGTGACGAAGGTGATCGGCATGTATGTGCGGAGGCCGCCGTACTTGCGCATGTCGACCTCGTCGTTCATGCCGTGCATGACCGAGCCGGCGCCGAGGAACAGTCCGGCCTTGAAGAAGCCGTGCGTCACCAGGTGCATGATCGCGAAGACGTAGCCGATGGGGCCGAGGCCCGCGGCCAGCACCATGTAGCCGATCTGCGACATCGTCGATCCGGCGAGCGCCTTCTTGATGTCGTCCTTCGCACAACCGACGATCGCACCGAACAGGAGTGTGACGGCGCCGACCACGGTGACGACGAGCTGGGCGTCGGGCGCGGCGTTGAAGATCGCGGCGGAGCGGACGATCAGGTAGACACCCGCGGTCACCATGGTCGCGGCGTGGATGAGGGCCGAGACCGGGGTCGGGCCCTCCATCGCGTCTCCGAGCCAGGACTGCAGCGGCACCTGGGCGGACTTGCCGCAGGCGGCGAGCAGCAGCATCAGGGCGACAGCGGTGAGCTTGCCCTCGGTCGCGCCACCGACGAGCCCCGGGTGCCCCTCGGTACCGAGCACCGGCCCGAAGGCGAAGGACCCGAAGGTGGTGAACATCAGCATGATGGCGATCGACAGGCCCATGTCGCCGACGCGGTTGACCAGGAAGGCCTTCTTCGCGGCGGTGGCGGCGCTGGGCTTGTGCTGCCAGAAGCCGATCAGCAGGTACGAGGCGAGGCCGACGCCCTCCCAGCCGACGTACAGCAGCAGGTAGTTGTCGGCGAGGACGAGCAGCAGCATCGCCGCGAGGAACAGGTTCAGGTAGCCGAAGAAGCGGCGGCGCCGCTCGTCGTGCTCCATGTACCCGATCGAGTACAGGTGGATCAGTGAGCCGACGCCGGTGATCAGCAGGACGAACGTCATCGACAGCTGGTCGAGCTGGAAGGAGACGTCCGCCTGGAAGCCCTCGACGGGGACCCAGCTGAACAGGTACTGGCTCATGGCCCGGTGGTCCGCGCTCTTGCCCAGCATGTCGACGAAGAGGATCGCGCCGATCACGAAGGACGCGGCCGCGAGCGCCGTGCCGATCCATTGGCCGACGGCATCGAGCCGCCGGCCGCCGCACAGCAGTACGGCCGCTCCGAGCAGAGGCGCCGCTACCAGCAGCGCAATCAGGTTCTCCACGATTCAGCGACCCCTTACAGCTTCATCAGGCTGGCGTCGTCGACCGAGGCCGAGTGGCGGGAACGGAAGAGCGACACGATGATCGCGAGCCCGACCACGACCTCCGCGGCGGCGACGACCATCGTGAAGAAGGCGATGATCTGGCCGTCGAGATTGCCGTGCAGGCGGGAGAAGACGACGAACGCGAGGTTGCAGGCGTTGAGCATGAGCTCGACGCACATGAACACCACGATCGCGTTGCGTCTGATCAGCACGCCGGTGGCGCCGATCGTGAACAACAGGGCGGCGAGATAGAGGTAGTTGACCGGGTTCACTTGGACGCCTCCTCCGTCTTCGTGCGCTCCAGGCGTTCTTCGGCTCGCTGCTCCAGCGCCTTCAGATCGCTCAGCGCCTCGGTGGACACGTCACGGATCTGGCCGCGGTCCCGCAGCGTCTTGCTGACGGTCAGCTCGGACGGGGTGCCGTCCGGGAGGAGGCCAGCGATGTCCACCGCGTTGTGCCGGGCGTAGACACCGGGGGCCGGCAGCGGCGGTACGTGCTTGCCTTCCCGTACGCGCTGCTCGGACAGCTCGCGCTGGGTCTTGGCGCGCTCGGTGCGCTCGCGGTGCGTGAGCACCATCGCGCCGACGGCAGCGGTGATGAGCAGGGCGCCGGTGATTTCGAAGGCGAACACGTACTTCGTGAAGATGAGGGCGGCGAGGCCCTCCACGTTCCCGTTCGCGTTGGCCTTGCTCAGGCCGTTGAAGTCCTTCAGGGACGCGTTGCCGATGCCCGCGATCAGCAGGACACCGAAGCCGAGTCCGCACACCAGGGCCAGCCAGCGCTGCCCCTTGATGGTCTCCTTCAGGGAGTCCGCCGCGGTGACACCGACGAGCATGACCACGAAGAGGAACAGCATCATGATCGCGCCGGTGTAGACGACGATCTGCACGACGCCCAGGAAGTAGGCGCCGTTGGCGAGGTAGAACACCGCCAGGATGATCATGGTGCCGGCGAGACAGAGCGCGCTGTGCACGGTCTTCTTCATGAAGACGGTGCACAGGGCGCCGATCACAGCGACCGTGCCGAGGACCCAGAACTGGAAGGCCTCTCCGGTGGAGGTGGAGTAGGCGGCGAGCTGCGCGCTCATGCCCCCACCCCCTCTTCCGTGGGCTTCTCACCCTTGGAGACGGCGACTTGGCGCTGCGTGCCCGGCGCCGCCTCGGTCACCAGACCCTGGTAGTAGTCCTGCTCATCCGTGCCGGGGAAGATCGAGTGCGGTGTGTCGACCATGCCCTCGTCGAGCCCGGCGAGCAGCTGCTCCTTGGTGTAGATGAGGTTGGCGCGGCTGGAGTCGGCGAGCTCGAACTCGTTCGTCATCGTGAGCGCGCGGGTGGGGCACGCCTCGATGCACAGGCCGCACAGGATGCAGCGGGCGTAGTTGATCTGGTAGACACGGCCGTACCGCTCGCCCGGCGAGTAGCGCTCCTCGTCGGTGTTGTCCGCGCCCTCCACATAGATGGCGTCCGCGGGGCAGGCCCAGGCGCACAGCTCGCAGCCGACGCACTTCTCCAGACCGTCCGGGTGGCGGTTGAGCTGGTGCCGGCCGTGGAACCGCGGGGCGGTGGTCTTCTGCTGCTCCGGGTACTGCTCCGTCAGGCGCTTCTTGAACATGGCCTTGAAGGTCACGCCGAAGCCGGCGACGGGGTTCTGGAAACCGGGCTTGGTCTCCTTCGGCTCCTCAGCCATCGGACCCCTCCTTTCCGTCACGAGTTCCGCCATTCGATCCGTCACTCGCAGTATCGGACCCGCCACTGACAATCAACTCGCGCTCGCGGCGCGGGCGGCGCCGTGGCACGGGTGGCAGCTCCTGTCCCGGCAGTGGCGGCACCGGGAATCCACCGGCCATCGGGTCGAAGGCCGCGGGCTCGGCAGGCGCTTCCTGCGCTCCCTGTTTGTCGCGGAAGATGTCCACGGCGAACGAGAGCAGCAGCAGCACGAGGACGCCACCGCCGACGTACAGGGCGATGTCGGCGAAGTCGTAGTTCTCGTTCCTGAGGGTCCGTACGGTCGCGACGAGCATCAGCCAGACCACGGAGACCGGGATGAGGACCTTCCAGCCGAGCTTCATCAGCTGGTCGTAGCGGACGCGCGGCAGCGTGCCGCGCAGCCAGATGAAGAAGAACAGCAGCAACTGCACCTTCACCACGAACCAGAGCATCGGCCACCAGCCGTGGTTGGCACCCTCCCAGAAGGTGCTGATGGGCCACGGGGCCCGCCAGCCGCCCAGGAAGAGCGTGGTCGACACGGCCGAGACCGTCACCATGTTCACGTACTCGGCGAGCATGAACAGCGCGAACTTGATGGACGAGTACTCGGTGTTGAAACCGCCGACGAGGTCGCCCTCGGACTCCGGCATGTCGAAGGGGGCGCGGTTGGTCTCGCCGACCATTGTGATGATGTAGATCACGAACGAGACCGGCAGCAGGATGATGTACCAGCGGTCGTGCTGCTGTTCGACGATCGTCGAGGTCGACATCGACCCGGAGTAGAGGAACACCGAGGCGAAGGCGGCGCCCATGGCGATCTCGTACGAGATCATCTGCGCGCAGGACCGCAGACCGCCCAGCAGCGGGTAGGTGGATCCAGAACTCCAACCCGCCAGCACGATCCCGTAGATGCCCACCGAGGCGACCGCGAGGATGTAGAGCATCGCGATCGGCAGGTCCGTGAGCTGCATCGTGGTGCGATGGCCGAAGATCGAGATCTCGTTGTCGGCGGGTCCGAAGGGGATCACCGCGATCGCCATGAAGGCCGGGATGGCCGCGACGATCGGCGCGAGGACGTAGACCACCTTGTCCGCGCGTTTGACGATGACGTCTTCCTTGAGCATCAGTTTGACGCCGTCGGCGAGCGACTGGAGCATGCCCCAGGGGCCGTGCCGGTTGGGTCCGATGCGCAGCTGCATCCAGGCGACGACCTTGCGCTCCCACACGATGGAGAAGAGCACGGTCACCATCAGGAAGGCGAAGCAGAAGACCGCCTTGACGACGACCAGCCACCAGGGGTCGCGGCCGAACATGGAGAGGTCTTCAGCGGCGAGGTACGGCGTCATGCCTCCACCTCCTTGGGGGCCTCGGTGGCGAGCGTCGCCGGGCCGATGCGGACGAGTGCGCCGGGCAGCGCCCCCGTGTCGGAGGCGACGC
The DNA here is from genome assembly GCF_042885015.1 of Streptomyces sp. NPDC058086. NCBI lineage: Bacteria > Bacillati > Actinomycetota > Actinomycetes > Kitasatosporales > Streptomycetaceae > Streptomyces > Streptomyces sp. NPDC058086. The sequence goes on from NZ_JBHVST010000001.1 coordinate 312,602, forward strand.
CCCCTCCGGTGGAGTTCAGCGGGAGCCAGACCACGCGGTCGGGCATCTCGGTGATCTGCAGCGGGAGTTCGACGGTTCCGGCGATGCTGGTGACCGCGAGGAGGTCGCCTTCCTTGACGCCCGCCTCGGCGGCCGTGGCGGCCGACACACGCGCGCGTGCGGCATGCCGGGTCCCGGCGAGCGCATCGTCGCCTTCCTGGAGACGTCCCTGGTCGAGCAGCAGCCGGTGGCCCGCGAGCACGGCCTCCCCCGCGGCGGGACGCGGCAGCGATGCCGCGATCTCCACGGGCCCGGTGGCCCGCAGGCCACCCCAGGGACCGAGCCGGTCCAGCTCCCCGCGCGTGGTGCGCAGATCCGGCAGACCCAGGTGTACGTCCATGGCGTCGGCGAGCATCTGCAGGACGCGCGCGTCGGTGGGCGCCAGGCGGCGGGTCATCTGGTCGGGCTTGAGGGCGGCCTCGAAGAAGCGCACCCTGCCTTCCCAGTTCAGGAAGGCGCCCGCCTTCTCGGCGACCGCGGCCACCGGGAGGACGACATCCGCGTGCTCGGTGACCTCGCCGGGCCGCAGTTCGAGCGACACAAGGAAGCCGACTTCGGAAAGGGCCGCACGCGCGCGTGCCGGGTCGGGAAGGTCGGCGACCTCCACGCCCGCCACCACCAGGGCTCGCAGCTCCCCGCCGACGGCGGCCTCGACGATCTGGCCCGTGTCGCGCCCGTAGCGGTGCGGGAGCTCGGAGACGCCCCAGGCGGCCGCGACCTCCTCCCGCGCGCGTGGGTCGGTGGCCGGACGCCCGCCCGGCAGCAGCGACGGCAGCGCGCCCGCCTCGATCGCGCCGCGCTCCCCGGCCCGGCGCGGGATCCACACCAGTGTGGCGCCGGTCGCGGACGCGGCCCGTACGGCGGCGGTGAGTCCGCCCGCCACGCCCGCGAGCCGCTCGCCGACGACGATCACCGCGCCCTCGGTGTGCAGCGCCTCGGCGGCCTTGGCACCGTCGCCCTCCAGACCGACGCCGCTCGCGAGGGCGTCCAGCCACTCGGTCTCGGTACCGGGCGCGGCGGGCAGCAGCGTGCCGCCCGCCTTGTCCAGGCCGCGTGTCGCGTACGTGGCGAGCGAGAAGGTCTTCTGTCCGTGTCCGCGCCAGGCCTTGCGCAGCCGCAGGAAGACTCCGGGCGCCTCCTCCTCGGCCTCGAAGCCGACGAGCAGGACGGCGGGCGCCTTCTCCAAAGAGGTGTAGGTCAGGCCCGTACCGTCGAGGTCCCGTCCGTGTCCGGCGACCCGGGAGGCCAGGAAGTCGGCCTCCTCGGCGCTGTGCACACGCGCGCGGAAGTCGATGTCGTTCGTGTCGAGGGCCACGCGCGCGAACTTGCTGTAGGCGTAGGCGTCCTCGATTGTGAGGCGGCCACCGGTCAGGACGCCGGTCCGGCCGCGTGCCGCCGACAGGCCTCGAGCCGCCGCCTCCAGGGCCTCGGGCCAGGAAGCGGGCTCCAGTTCACCCGACTCACCCCGTACCAGGGGTGTGTCGAGCCGGTCACGCTGCTGCGCGTACCGGAACCCGAACCGTCCCTTGTCGCAGAGCCACTCCTCGTTGACCTCGGGGTCGGGGGAGGCCAGGCGCCGCATGACCTTGCCGCGCCGGTGGTCGGTGCGGGTCGCGCAGCCGCCCGCGCAGTGCTCGCACACCGAGTGCGAGGAGACGAGGTCGAACGGACGCGAGCGGAAGCGATACGCCGCTGAGGTCAGCGCGCCCACCGGGCAGATCTGGATGGTGTTCCCGGAGAAGTACGACTCGAACGGGTCGCCCTCGCCGGTGCCGACCTGCTGGAGCGCGCCCCGCTCGATCAGCTCGATCATCGGGTCGCCCGCGATCTGGTTGGAGAAGCGGGTGCAGCGGGCGCACAGCACGCACCGCTCGCGGTCGAGCAGCACCTGCGTGGAGATCGGGACCGGCTTCTCGTAGGTCCGCTTCTTGCCCTCGAAGCGGGATTCGGCGTTGCCGTGCGACATCGCCTGGTTCTGCAGCGGGCACTCGCCGCCCTTGTCGCAGACCGGGCAGTCCAGCGGGTGGTTGATGAGCAGCAGCTCCATCACACCGTGCTGGGCCTTTTCGGCGGCGGGCGAGGTGAGGTGAGTCTTCACCACCATTCCGTCCGTACACGTGATCGTGCAGGACGCCATGGGCTTGCGCTGGCCCTCGACCTCGACGATGCACTGGCGGCAGGCGCCGGCCGGGTCGAGCAGCGGATGGTCGCAGAATCGGGGGATCTCGATGCCGAGCTGTTCGGCGGCCCGGATGACCAGGGTGCCCTTGGGCACGCTGATCTCGGCTCCGTCGATCGTCAGCGAGACGAGATCCTCCGGCGGAACCGCCGCCTCTCCCCCTCCCGAGGGAGCGCTGGTGGTCACCGTCATGCGTTCACCTCCGTGCGGTCGGCCCAAGCGGTGGACTTGGCCGGATCAAAGGGGCAGCCGCGGCCCGTGATGTGCTCCTCGTACTCCCCGCGGAAGTACTTGAGCGAGGAGAAGATCGGCGAGGCGGCGCCGTCGCCGAGGGCGCAGAACGACTTGCCATTGATGTTGTCGGCGATGTCGTTGAGCTTGTCGAGGTCCGACATGACGCCCTTGCCGGCCTCGATGTCGCGCAGCAACTGCACGAGCCAGTAGGTTCCTTCGCGGCAGGGTGTGCACTTGCCGCAGGACTCGTGGGCGTAGAACTCGGTCCACCGGGTGACCGCCCGCACGACGCAGGTCGTCTCGTCGAAGCACTGGAGTGCTTTTGTGCCGAGCATGGAACCCGCGGCACCCACTCCTTCGTAATCAAGAGGGACGTCGAGGTGCTCGTCGGTGAACATCGGGGTCGAGGAGCCGCCCGGCGTCCAGAACTTCAACCGGTGGCCGGGGCGCATCCCGCCGCTCATCTCGAGGAGTTGACGGAGCGTGATGCCGAGCGGAGCTTCGTACTGGCCGGGGCTGGCGACATGGCCGCTGAGCGAGTAGAGCGTGAAGCCCGGGGACTTCTCGCTGCCCATCGACCTGAACCATTCCTTGCCTTTTCGGAGAATGGCGGGAACTGACGCGATCGACTCGACGTTATTCACCACAGTCGGGCACGCATAGAGGCCCGCGACGGCTGGGAAGGGGGGACGGAGCCGCGGTTGACCACGGCGGCCTTCGAGCGAGTCGAGCAGTGCGGTCTCCTCACCGCAGATGTACGCGCCCGCGCCCGCGTGCACGGTGAGCTTGAGGTCGAGTCCGCTGCCCAGGATGTTCTCGCCCAGGTAGCCCGCCTCGTAGGCCTCTCGGACGGCCTCGTGCAACCGCCGCAATACGGGGACGACTTCACCGCGGAGATAGATGAACGCATGCGAAGACCGGATGGCATAACACGCGATCACCATGCCCTCGATGAGGCTGTGCGGGTTCGCGAAGAGGAGCGGGATGTCCTTGCAGGTTCCCGGCTCCGATTCGTCGGCGTTGACAACTAGATAGTGAGGTTTGCCATCGCCCTGAGGAATGAACTGCCACTTCATTCCGGTGGGGAATCCCGCGCCGCCCCGGCCGCGCAGACCGGAGTCCTTGACGTACGCGATCAGGTCGTCCGGCGACATGGCCAGCGCCTTGCGCAGCCCCTCGTACCCCTCGTGCCTCCGGTAGACGTCCAGCGTCCAGGACTTCTCCTCGTCCCAGAAGGCCGACAGCACGGGTGCGAGCAGCTTCTCCGGGCTGGTCTCGTCGATCTCGGGTGCCAACGTCATCACTCCCCCTCCTCGGCTGCGGGACCCGCCGGGTGCGACGGATCAGAGGCCGATGTGTCCTGCGGCGCGTCGTGCGAGCTCAGGTGCTCGGCCGGCGGCTGGTCCTGCGGTGCCCCGCCGCCTCGTGGGTGGACCACGCGCGCGTGGACGCTCTCCCCCTTGGCCAGGCGGAGACCGATCAGTGAGGCGGGGCCCGCGCTGCCGCCCGCCTCCACGGCTCCCTCGCGCTCGTCGGGGAAGCCCGCCAGGATCCGCGCGGTGTCCTTGAAGCTGCACAAGGGGGCGCCGCGGGTGGGTGCGACCTGTGCTCCCGTGCGCAGGTCGTCGACGAGGCGCTTCGCGGAGGCCACGGTCTGGTTGTCGAAGAACTCCCAGTTGACCATCACGACCGGCGCGAAGTCGCAGGCCGCGTTGCACTCGATGTGCTCCAGCGTGACCTTGCCGTCGTCGGTGGTCTCGCCGTTGCCGACGCCCAGGTGGTCCTGCAGGGCCTCGAAGATCGCGTCGCCGCCCATGACCGCGCACAGGGTGTTGGTGCACACACCCACCTGGTAGTCACCGCTCGGCTTGCGCCGGTACATCGAGTAGAAGGTCGCAACGGCGGTGACCTCGGCCGTGGTCAGGTTCAGTACGTCGGCACAGAACCGCTGCCCCGTGCGCGTGACGTGGCCCTCCTCCGACTGCACGAGATGCAGCAACGGAAGGAGCGCCGAACGGGAGTCCGGGTAGCGGGCGACGATCTCGCGCGCGTCCGCTTCGAGCCGGGCTCGAACGTCGTCCGGATAGTCGGGCGCAGGCAGTTGGGGCATGCCCAGGCTGACGCCCTCGGGGGTGGTGGTCACCGGTCGACGCCTCCCATCACGGGGTCGATGGACGCGACGGCGACGATGACGTCGGCGACCTGGCCGCCCTCGCACATCGCCGCCATGGCCTGCAGATTGGTGAAGGACGGGTCGCGGAAGTGGACCCGGTAGGGGCGGGTGCCTCCGTCGGACACGGCGTGCACCCCGAGCTCGCCCTTGGGCGACTCGACCGCCGCGTACGCCTGTCCCGGCGGGACGCGGAAGCCCTCGGTCACCAGCTTGAAGTGGTGGATCAGGGCCTCCATGGAGGTGCCCATGATCTTCTTGATGTGGTCGAGGGAGTTGCCGAGACCGTCGGGGCCCAGTGCGAGCTGGGCGGGCCAGGCGATCTTCTTGTCGGCGACCATGACCGGGCCGGGCTGCAGCCGGTCCAGGCACTGCTCGACGATGTGCAGCGACTGGCGCATTTCCTCCAGGCGGATCAGGAAGCGCCCGTAGGAGTCGCAGGTGTCGGCGGTCGGGATCTCGAAGTCGTACGTCTCGTAGCCGCAGTACGGCTGGGCCTTGCGCAGGTCGTGCGGCAGGCCCGCGGAGCGCAGGATCGGGCCGGTGGCGCCGAGGGCCATGCAGCCGGCCAGGTCGAGGTAGCCGACGTCCTGCATACGGGCCTTGAAGATGGGGTTCCCGGTGGCGAGCTTGTCGTACTCGGGAAGGTTCTTGTGCATCTTCTTCACGAACTCGCGGATCTGGTCCACCGCGCCGGGCGGCAGGTCCTGGGCGAGTCCGCCGGGGCGGATGTACGCGTGGTTCATCCGCAGGCCGGTGATCAGCTCGTAGATGTCGAGAATGAGTTCACGATCACGGAAGCCGTAGATCATGATCGTGGTGGCGCCGAGTTCCATGCCTCCGGTGGCGATGCACACCAGGTGGGAGGAGATTCGGTTCAGCTCCATCAGGAGGACGCGGATGATCGAGGCGCGGTCGGGGATCTGGTCCTCGATGCCGAGGAGTTTCTCGACGGCGAGACAGTAGGCCGTCTCGTTGAAGAACGGCGTCAGATAGTCCATGCGCGTCACGAACGTGGTGCCCTGGGTCCACGTGCGGAACTCGAGGTTCTTCTCGATGCCGGTGTGGAGGTAGCCGATGCCGCAGCGGGCCTCGGTGACCGTCTCGCCGTCGATCTCCAGGATCAGCCGGAGCACGCCGTGGGTGGACGGGTGCTGCGGGCCCATGTTGACGATGATGCGCTCGTCGTCGGACTTCGCCGCGGACTGGGCGATCTCGTCCCAGTCGCCGCCGGTGACCGTATATACGGTGCCCTCGGTCGTCTCCCGCGCCGCCGCGGCGGACGCGCCGGAAGAAGGGGTCTGCGTGCTCATGAGTACGACCTCCGCTGGTCCGGAGCAGGGATCTGGGCGCCCTTGTACTCGATGGGGATGCCACCGAGGGGGTAGTCCTTGCGCTGCGGGTGGCCCTGCCAGTCGTCCGGCATCATGATCCGCGTCAGGGCCGGGTGGCCGTCGAAGATCAGGCCGAAGAAGTCGTACGTCTCGCGCTCGTGCCAGTCGTTCGTCGGGTAGACGGAGACGAGCGAGGGGACGTGCGGGTCGGCGTCGGGGGCGCTGACTTCGAGGCGGATCAGCCGGTTGTGGGTGATCGAACGCAGGTGATAGACGGCGTGCAGCTCCCGGCCCTTGTCGCTCGGGTAGTGCACTGCGCTCACCCCCGTGCACAGTTCGAAGCGGAGAGCCGGGTCGTCGCGGAGGGTCTGGGCGACCCGAAGCAGGTACTCGCGTTCGATGTGGAACGTGAGCTCGTCGCGGTCGACGATCGTCTTCTCGATGGCGTTGTCGGGGACGAGTCCCTGTTCCTCCAGGGCGCCTTCCAGTTCGTCGGCGACCTCGTCGAACCAGCCGCCGTAGGGGCGGGTGGCCGGGCCGGGGAGCCGGACGGAGCGGACCAGGCCTCCGTAGCCGGTGGTGTCGCCGCCGTTGTTGGCGCCGAACATGCCGCGCTGGACGCGGATCTCCTCGCCGCCCTCGCCGCGCTGGCCGGGGAGGTTGGAGGCGCCGAGGTCCTTCTCGGGGTTCACCCCGTTGCCGTTCGCGTCGCTCACCGCAGCAGGCCCTTCATCTCGATGGTGGGGAGCGCCTTGAGCGCCGCTTCCTCCGCCTCGCGGGCCGCCTCCTCGGCGTTCACGCCGAGCTTGGAGGTCTGGATCTTCTGGTGGAGCTTGAGGATCGCGTCCATCAGCATCTCGGGGCGCGGCGGACAGCCGGGCAAATAGATGTCGACCGGGACGATGTGGTCGACGCCCTGCACAATGGCGTAGTTGTTGAACATTCCACCCGATGAGGCACAGACCCCCATGGAGATCACCCACTTGGGGTTGGGCATCTGGTCATAGACCTGCCGCAGTACCGGCGCCATCTTCTGACTGACGCGGCCGGCCACGATCATGAGGTCGGCCTGGCGCGGTGAGCCGCGGAAGACCTCCATGCCGAAGCGCGCGAGGTCGTAGCGGCCCGCGCCGGTCGTCATCATCTCGATGGCGCAGCAGGCGAGTCCGAACGTGGCGGGGAAGACGGACGCCTTGCGCACCCAGCCCGCGGCCTGCTCGACGGTGGTCAGCAGGAATCCGCTCGGCAGCTTTTCTTCGAGTCCCATGTCTTAAAGGCCCCTCAGTCCCATTCCAGGCCGCCGCGCCGCCATACGTACGCGTACGCGACGAAGACGGTGAGCACGAAGAGCAGCATCTCCACGAGCCCGAAAACACCCAGGGCGTCGAAGGTGACGGCCCAGGGGTAGAGGAAGACGATCTCGATGTCGAAGACGATGAAGAGCATCGCCGTCAGGTAGTACTTGATGGGGAAGCGCCCGCCGCCGGCCGGCGTGGGGGTCGGCTCGATACCGCACTCGTAGGCCTCGAGCTTGGCCCGGTTGTATCGCTTTGGACCGATAAGCGTGGCCATGACCACGGAGAAGATCGCAAAGCCTGCCCCGAGGGCTCCCAGTACGAGGATCGGCGCATACGCGTTCACGCTCCTCGCTCCTCTCAGTCGGCACTGACTGCTGGCGGTTGCGTCAGGCAAGCACTTCTGCCCCACCCGTCCCACGAACCCCGTGCGTCCCGACGAAGATCGCGTACATGTGAAGCAGGTCACAAGCCCAACTGCCTCGCATCTTATGCCCGCCGGTCTGTGATCTGCGACACGGGGTATTGCACAAGCTTTGTGATCTCCACCACCTGACGAACGATCATGAAGTCGGATGAGCAGTGATCTTCATACGCGAAGCGTCCGTGCGATCACCAGATGTGACATTTCCGCTCGTCACCACAGGTCCGGGGCGGCGTCTCAATATCAAGAGACTTCCGACGCATGCAAATTGGTGCTGGACGCGGGGGCTTGATAGAGGAGCGCGTTCACACATCAGGGGGAGGGGTGTGGACGGTGTGGACGAGCATCGGCGCGTGCATGCGTTCACGAGCACGGGGCAGTCAGGAGGTGCGCGCGAGACGCCGCTAGCCCGGTGACCGTTCCGTGACCTGCGTCACATCGACCTATGGGTCGGATAAGCCGGTCTTGGCCACAGGCTGCAACCAGTGGTAGGCAGAGGGCAATTCGGACGTAATACGGAAACAGCATGATCACAGGCTTGATCACCTCTGTCCAGAATGCCCGTTACGGCGTCAATAAGAAGTGACGCGCCCCGGATTCGGCCGCGGATTGAACAACTGTGGCGCACCACACGTTTCTTGAAGGTATGAGGGAGTCCCTGATACCGGTTGTACTCATGTCCCACACCGCTCACATACGCAACCACCGGAAGCCCCGCCGCAACGCGTCGACGCTAGCGATGCGCGCCGGAGTTGCCGGTGGCGTTCTCAGCACCTTGGCCGTGGCCGGTGCGGCTGGTTCGGCGAACGCTGCCGAGCCCGTGACCCAGACCCTCGAACTGCCCACCCTGACGGCCGACCTGGCCACTCAGGTGGCGCAGTCCGCGGACGCCACGCAGCAGGCAGCCGCCAACTACGAGCTGCAGGCCGAGCGCGACGCGGCCGCCGCAAAGGCCGCGAAGCAGGCCAAGGCGGACCTCGCGGACGCCAAGAAGAAGGCCGAGGCCAAGAAGCAGGCCGAGGACGCGCGCAAGGCCGCAGCCGCCCAGGCCGCCTCTCGGTCGTCCACGCGGACCGTCCTGTCCAGCTCCGCGGGCTCCTCGAGTTCGACCGCCTCCGCCCCGGCCAGCGGCAGTGTCGCCACCGTCATCGCCTTCCTCAAGGCTCAGGTCGGCGACGCGTACGTGATGGGCGGTACGGGCCCCAACGCCTGGGACTGCTCCGGCCTCGTGCAGGCCGCGTTCCGGCAGGTCGGTGTCGACCTGCCGCGCGTCTCGCAGGACCAGTCGACGTCCGGTACGCCGGTCTCGCTGTCCAACATCCAGGTCGGCGACATCCTGTACTGGGGTTCGGCCGGTTCGGCTTACCACGTGGGTGTGTACATCGGTAACGGCCAGTACCTGGACGCGGCCAACCCCTCCAAGGGTGTGGTGATTCAGGACCTTTCGGGCTACCCGGCCACGGGCGCGGTGCGCGTTCTCTGAGTCGCGGGACCTTGTGAGTCATACGGCATGAAGGCCGCCACCCGAGTGGGTGGCGGCCTCGTCGTGCTGTCCTGGGGGCAAGGCCGCTCCCGGACGACCCCGGAACGCCCCCGGAGGCCCCCGGAGGTCCCCCGGGCGCCCCCGTGATGGCATCAGGCCTTCGGTGCCACCTTCGAGAGGCCGTTGATGATGCGGTCCATCGCGTCGCCGCCGGTCGGGTCCGTGAGGTTCGCGAGCATCTTGAGGGTGAACTTCATCAGCAGCGGGTGGGTCAGGCCGCGCTGGGTCGCGATCTTCATGACCTTCGGGTTGCCGATGAGCTTCACGAAGGCGCGGCCGAGGGTGTAGTAGCCGCCGTAGGTGTCCTTGAGGACACGGGGGTAGCGCTGGAGGGCCAGTTCTCGCTGGCTCGGCGTCGAGCGGGCGTGGGCCTGCACGATGACGTCCGCGGCGATCTGGCCGGACTCCATGGCGTAGGCGATGCCCTCGCCGTTGAAGGGATTGACCAGGCCGCCGGCGTCGCCGACCAGCAGCAGACCCTTGGTGTAGTGCGGTTGGCGGTTGAAGGCCATGGGGAGGGCGGCGCCGCGGATCGGGCCGGTCATGTTCTCCGGCGTGTAGCCCCAGTCCTCCGGCATGGACGCGCACCAGGCCTTCAGGACCTCGCGCCAGTCCAGCTCCTTGAAGGAGTCTGAGGTGTTGAGCACGCCGAGGCCGACGTTCGAGGTGCCGTCGCCCATGCCGAAGATCCAGCCGTAGCCGGGCAGCAGACGGTCCTCGGCGCCCCGGCGGTCCCACAGCTCCAGCCAGGACTCCAGGTAGTCGTCCTCGTGGCGCGGGGACGTGAAGTACGTACGGACCGCGACACCCATCGGGCGGTCCTCGCGGCGGTGCAGGCCCATCGCCAATGACAGGCGGGTCGAGTTGCCGTCGGCGGCGACGACCAGCGGCGCGTGGAAGGTGACCTCGCGCTTCTCCCCCGCGTCGCCCAGCTTCGCGTGCACACCCGTGATGCGGCCGGTGCGGTCGTCGATGATCGGGGCGCCGACGTTGCAGCGCTCGTACAGCCGCGCGCCCGCCTTCTGCGCCTGCCGGGCCAACTGCTCGTCGAAGTCGTCGCGCTTGCGGACGAGTCCGTAGTCCGGGTAGGAGGCGAGATCCGGCCAGTCCAGCTGGAGGCGGACGCCGCCGCCGATGATGCGCAGGCCCTTGTTGCGCAGCCAGCCGGCCTCTTCGGAGATGTCGATCCCCATGGAGACGAGCTGCTTGGTGGCGCGCGGGGTCAGGCCGTCACCGCAGACCTTCTCCCTCGGGAACGCGGTCTTCTCCAGGAGCAGGACGTCGAGTCCGGCCTTCGCCAGGTAGTACGCGGTCGTGGAACCGGCTGGTCCAGCCCCGACGACGATCACATCTGCGGTGTTTTCGGAGAGGGGTTGGGGCTCGGTCACGGCGGGGTCTCCCCAAGACTCGAAATCTGCGTGCTGACGGGCACTGGACATGGGCAGTCTATGCAGCGGTACTGATCACCTGGCTGAAGGGTTGCCCCCCGTGAACCGAGCTCTCCCCGACGTACGGCTGCGTGTCCCCACCGACGAGGACGCGTTCGCCTGGCACCGGATCTTCGCCGACCCCGAGGTCATGGAGTTCCACGGTGGGAAGGCGGCCGAACTGTCGGTGTACGAGGAGCTCACCGCGCGGCAGCGCCGGCACGACGCCGAACTCGGTTTCTGTCTGTGGACCCTGGTCGACGCGGAGGGTGAGGTGCTCGGCTTCACCGGGGCGCAGCCGTGGCCTCGCGAGTGGGGGCCGAAGGGTGAGATCGAGATCGGGTGGCGGCTCGGCAGGGCGCATTGGGGCAAGGGGTACGTCACCGCCGCCGCGCTCACCACCCTGGAGCGGGTGCGCGCGGCGGGCGTCTCGGATGTCGTCGCCATGGTCAGACCGGGCAACGAGCGCTCCATCGCCGTGACCCGACGCGTCGGCATGGAACTGGCCGAGGTCGTCACCCATCCCACGACGGCCGAACCCGCGCACTGCTACCGCCTCGCCCTCTGACGACTTCCGGAAGGCCGCCTCACGGTTTCTGGCAGCCCCCCGACGGTTTCTGGCAGCCCCCCGACGGCTTCCGGAAGGGCCGGGCCCTGGCTTACCCTTCCGGTACCGCTGGGGGTGACGTCCGTGCGCCTGACACCCAAGACACCCGAAGTACGCGTGCCGAGGCTCATCGGCCTGATGGCCGTGGACGCACGCGAGACGGCCGACGCGCGAGGTGTGCTGCTCGCCGCGCCCGACCGGCCCGACTTCCATCTCACCGTCGTCGACTACGTCGTACGCCAATATCCGCCGCCCGGCTCCGAGGTGCCGCGCGGGGCCGTGGTCACCGTGTGGTTCGACCTCGGTGACGCGGAAGGCGGCGCGGGTGTGCGGGAGCCGCGGCTGCCGGGTCCGCCGTCGGGCGGCATGCGCCGTGAGCTCGACGAGCCCGGGGACCCGTTCGAAGTACTCAGGTGAGACAGGCGTTCTCCGGAACCGGGAGCGGCAGCTCGCCCGGAGAACGCGTCCGGCGGCGCTTGCCCGGAGGGCACGTCAGGCGGCGGGCGCTCGCTCGGAAGAGGCGTCAGGCGGCCTTGAAGCCCCGGTGCAGGGCCACCACGCCGCCCGTCAGGTTCCGCCAGGCCACCTTCGACCAGCCGGCCTTGCGCAGCTTCTCGGCGAGCTCGGGCTGGTTCGGCCAGGCGCGGATGGACTCGGCGAGATAGACGTACGCGTCGGGGCTGGAGGACACCGCACGGGCCACCGGCGGCAGCGCGCGCATCAGGTACTCGGTGTAGACCGTGCGGAACGGCGCCCAGGTGGGGTGCGAGAACTCGCAGATCACGACCCGGCCGCCGGGCTTGGTCACCCGGTACAGCTCGCTCAGCGCCGTGTCGGTCTCCTGGACGTTGCGCAGGCCGAAGGAGATCGTCACCGCGTCGAAGGTGTCGTCCTTGAAGGGCAGCTTCGTCGCGTCGCCCGCGGTCAGCGGCAGCCAGGGGTGGTTCTTCTTGCCGACCCGGAGCATGCCGAGGGAGAAGTCGCAGGGCACGACGTAGGCGCCGGTGCGGGCGAAGGGGAGGGACGAGGTCGCCGTACCGGCCGCCAGGTCCAGGATCTTCTGCGCGGGGCGCGCGTCGACCGCCTTCGCGACCTCCCTACGCCATACCCGGTCCTGGCCGAGCGACAGCACGTCGTTCGTCAGGTCGTACCGTTCCGCCACGTCGTCGAACATCGAGGCGACTTCGTGCGGCTGCTTGTCCAGGGATGCGCGGGTCACTCCCCCATTGTGGCAGTAGAGGGTGTCGCTGGGCTCGGGCGGGATCAGCCCGAGCCC